>JBPYFQ010000214.1:0-29339 GCA_051985625.1 Solirubrobacteraceae bacterium | reverse complement strand
TGGACGGCTCAGTGGGTGGTGATCAGGTGGATGACCCCGTCGCTGTGGAGTCCGTTGAGAATGAGCTGGACCGCCAGCGCCGCGAGCAGGAAGCCGAAGACCTTCTCGGTCACCAGCATGCGGCTCTCATCCAGATGGGAGCTCACGCGGTTCGCCCCTCGGAACACGGCAACGTCGAGCGCCAGGACGACCGCCAGCACACCCAGCACCATCGCGAACACCCCGAAGGAGTCCGATTCGGCCGAGAGCGTTACCAGCGTCACGATGCCGGCCGGGTTCAGCAGGTAGGGAACGGCCAGAGGAAAGACCGCGATCTCGTCCGGATCGCGTCCCTTGATCGCCTTGGTTTCCCGGGGGTCGGCCGCCCCCAGAACCATCGTGGCCGAGATGATGATCAGGATGAGGCCCCCGGCGATGGACAGCGACCCGGTAGAAAAATGCAGCAGCCTCGACAGCAACTCCCCCAGCCCGACGAGAATCACCGCCACAATGCCAGCGGTCCTGAGCATCTTGCGAACCACGCTCGCCTTCGCCGCCGAGTCCATGTCTGAGGTGACCTCCAGAAACGGCACGAGCGCGATCTTCGGTCCTATGCCGATCAACAGGAGTAAGAAGGTGTCGATCACCAACTGGAAGTCGACCGACGTGTGATTCATCGCCCGTCAGTCTTGTCGAGAGTCACGGCGTGGCGGTGTGGACCAGGTCGGGACCCTCTGTGCCGTAGACCTAGTGGAGCCCGTCGCGACCGACGCGTCAGTTCCTGACCCGGGGCCAAGCACAACGGCCCTATCGCCCGGCTCCAGGGTCGGGGCGCCGGAGGCGGTGACAGGCCTCAGGCCTCCTTTACGGCCGATCAAGAACAGAACATCGTTTCCGTCGGCGCCCGCACCGTTCGCAGCTTGGGCGGCGGTGACGCGAGAGCCGGACTGGTAGCGCCGGCTTATCTTGCCTTCGGTGAGCTGTGGGAAGAGGATGTCGGCGGTGTCGAACTGGCCCACGTCACCGTAGCCGCCGCGGTTGGGAGCCAGCCGGTAGACCGGAAGCCTGGGATGCGCCGCGAGGACGATGGCGCCCAGGCTGTTGAAGCCGTCTTCGGAGGTGAGCAGCAGGACCCCGGTCATGCTCTGCAGTACGTCGGGCAGTTCGGAGCCTCCGAGCAGGGCAGAGGCGAGCGCTTCGCGAGGCGCGAGATCGAGGCCGGCCTTTTTGATCTGGTCGCGTTCGTCCTGAGTCGCGGCCGCCATCATGACGCCGACGCCCGACTCGCGCAACGCGCGCGCGACGTCGATGACCCAGGGCTGGCCGCCGACTACCAGGATGAATGGTTTCGTCACCTGGCGGACGCCGAGCTTTTTCGCCACCGGGACCGCGGACAGACCGTAGAGCGCGACCGTCATGACGATGACGAGAAAGGTGACGGGCAGGATCTTGGAGGCGCCGCCAACGTGCGCTGCAACCAGCGCCGAGGCGAAGGTGGAGGCGGTGGCCGCGGCGACGATCCCGCGCGGAGCCATCCAGCCGATAAACGCCCGTTGCGCTCGGTCCAGATCGCTGCCCATTGTCGCGATCAACGCGACTAGCGGGCGGGTCACGAGCACCAGGATGGCCACCAGGCCAACCGTGGGCAGCACGACGTGCTTCAGTGAGTCGGGGGTCACGGTGGCCGAGATGGAGATGAACAGGATGCCGATGAGCAGCTGGACCAGCGTCGGAAAGAACAGGTCGCGATCTCGCTTGGCGAACAGGGGCATGTTCGACACCGCCAATCCGGTCAGGATCGCGGCGATGAGTCCGGACTCGTCACGGACGATGTCGCAGGCGGCCGCGATGCCCACGATGCACGCGAGCTGGGCGGTGGTGGTGAGCGACCTCCCCACGTGGAGCTTGATCAGGCAGAGCCAGAGCACGGCGGTGGCGATCGCCGCCCCGGCGACACCGACGGCGATGGTGAGGAAGAACCCCCCGACCGCGCTCAGAGCGGAGTGTTTGACGACGGCGGCGAACACGACGGCACCGAGCACGCCTCCAAGCGGGTCGATCAGCGACCCCTCCCAGCTGAGGATCTGTCTCACCCTCTCCACTGGCTGCACGAAGCGCATCAGCGGGTCGACGACCGTTGGCCCCGACACCACCAGGATCACGCCGATCATGACTGCGGCTCCGGTCGACAGTCCGAGCAGCAGGCCGGCGAACACGCCCGCGAAGGCCCACGTGATCGGCACGCCGAGCAAGATCAGGCGACGGACCACGTGCTGCTTGGAAGACAACGCCGACCTCAGGTTGAGTCCGAGGCCGGCGTTGTACAGGATCACCGCGACGGAGAGCGAGACCAGCGGCTGAAACGCTGGGCCCAGCAACTTGTGCGGGTTGACGTCGCCGGTGATCGCACCGGCGATGAACCCCGCCGGGAGGAGGATGATCAGTGCCGGCACCCGCAGTCGGCCCCCCAGCACCTGCGAGCCGACCGCAAGGACGATGATCAGGCCAAACCCCGCGAGAACCTGGTCAGTGCTTAGCACTGCTGCCTCCTTTCGCTGCCGGCTCTGAACTACTCAGCGCGGATTGTGTACTCACGGGTGGGTCCTCGCTGTGGGATCTCCGTTCCTAGCCGGCTACGGGCTGCTTCTCCAGCTGCTTCTCGGCTTGGTCGAGCTCCTTCTGGAAGTCCTGGCTGTCGGCATCGATCTGCTTCTCGACGGACTTCTGGGCGCGCTCGAGATCCTTGTTGAGCTGCTCCCCGATCTTGGACTCGCCGACCACGATCAGGGCCGCTCGTCCCTCGTCGAGCAGATCGCCCACGTCTTTCATGTCACCGCGTGACATCCCGCGTGCCAGGTGTCCGATCAGCCCGCCCGTGGCCGCGCCGACGGCGGCCGTGGCCAGGATCGACGGCGGGAACAGGATCCCCAGGACCGCGCCGACCCCCGCTCCGGTCCATGCCCCATGCTGGGTCGGCTTCTCGTGCTTCTTGATGTGCACCTTGCCGTCATCGTCCTTGTTGATGACCGCCACGTCATAGGTCCCGACGAGGTCGGCATCGTGAAGGTCAAGCAGGGTGTGGTAATCGGCTTCGGCATCATCAACTGACATGTACGTAGCCGCGTACAGGAACACTGGCTTATCGCTCATCAAACGCTCCTTCGGGTTGACCGTGCCCTCCGACATCCGCCCGGGCGGCACCCAAATGAGCGCCGTCAGCGGGCTAGTGATGGTCGCACGCCTCGATCGACGCAGACACCGCGCAAATACACCGGTGCTCGGAAGCGACCACCACGGTTGGGGGGGTGAGACCCGGTGGGGTGCGTGGTGCGTGCACGCCCGCGGCACCCCGTCATCCAGGGTGCAGGCATGGTGGGCAGCGGCCGGTTTCGCGGATGGCGTGTCCGCGATGGCGCTCCGGATCGGCTACCCGTGGATACGATGGAAAAGAGTCCGTTCGAGCGTCGCCGTGGCGGCCGGGATCAGCGGGTCGTCGTTCGTCCGTTTTGGGTGATGGATCGGCGCGTCGAGTTTGGGACGATCCGGCCAAATGACGTCAGGATCTATGCGTCAACGCGCGGCGCCGCGCACGCGCACCAGGTCGAGCCGCGGCGATCGGCAGCCGTCGTGGGCGCCGCAGTTCTCGGTGGCCGACCGGGTCGCGCGCGGGAAGGACGCCAGAGCGAAGGTGCCGCGCTCGTCGCATGCGAGCTTTGAGCCGTCGCCGACGCGCACCGACCCGGTCGAACTGCTCGAGCAGCAGGCGAAGACGCGGGTTCCCGAGTTGGTGCCGATTCGTTACGGGCGGATGCTGGTCTCGCCGTTCTCGTTCTATCGCGGCGCGGCCATGATCATGGCCCATGATCTGGCGCCGACGCCGCAGTCGGGGCTGATGGTGCAGTGCTGCGGAGATGCGCATCTGTCGAACTTCGGGGTGTTCGCCTCGCCGGAGCGGGAGCTGGTGTTCGATGTCAATGACTTCGACGAGACGCTCCCCGGTCCGTGGGAGTGGGACGTGAAACGACTGTCGGCGAGCATGCTGATCGCCGCGGCGGATGATGGCTTCCCGGGCAAGGACCAGGATCGGATCGTGCTCGCCACAGTCGGGTCCTACCGCTCCGCCATGCGGAAATTCTCGGGGATGAGCACGCTCCAGGAGTGGTATACGCATCTCGATATCGACACCACGGTGGCCGAGTTCGGCGGGCAGTTCAAGCCCAAGATGGTCAAGCGGACGGACAAGCAGCTCGCGAAGGCTCGCACTCGCGACAGCACGAAGGCGCTCTCCAAGCTGACCGAGGTCGTCAACGGCCAGGTGCGGATCATCGACGACTCTCCGCTGATCGTGCCGCTCTCCAAGCTCGCGGCGGACGACCAGCCGGACACGATCCACCAGGATCTCCGCCGGCTGCTTCGCGCCTACCGCGACACGCTCGAGGTCGACCGGCGCGTGCTGCTCGAGAAGTTCGAGCTTGTCGACGTGGCACGCAAGGTGGTCGGGGTCGGCAGCGTCGGCACGCGCTGCTGGATCGCCCTGCTCATGGCCCGAGGCGGGCGCGACCCGCTGTTCCTGCAGATCAAGGAGGCCGACGCGTCGGTGCTTGAGCCGCTGCTTGAACCGAGCAGATTCCGCCACCACGGCGAACGGGTGATCGCCGGCCAGCGGCTGATGCAGGCCGACAGCGACATCTTCCTCGGCTGGATGCACGACAAGGCCGGGCTTGACGGCCAGCCCCGCGATTTCTACGTCCGGCAGTTGAAGGACTGGAAGGGCTCAGCAGAGATCGAGCAGATGAACCCTAGCGGGATGGCCGCCTACGGCAAGCTGTGCGGGTGGACGCTGGCGCGGGCGCACGCCCGCAGTGGCGACTCGATCGCGATCGGCTCCTACCTCGGCGGCGGCGACTCGTTCGATCACGCGATCCTTGAGTTCTCCAAGGCGTATGCCAAGCAGAACAAGTCCGACTACGACGCCCTCACCCGCGGGGCCAAGTCAGGCCGCATCACGGCGGAGACCGGAGTCTGACCCCGCTCAACCGAGAACCCGCCGATTCGTACTCGCGGGGCTGGGGCGTCCGACTCGGGTCGGCGGGCTGGATCAGCGGAGGGTCTGCGAACCGGAGCCGAAACGGTGATGAGCGTGCCCCTTCCGGGTTCTGAGGTGACATCGACGTGCCCGGAGACCGCGCTGAGACGGTCGCGCATGTTGCGCAGCCCGACACCGTCCGAGGCACGAGCGACGTCGAAGCCCGTACCGTCATCGCGCACCTCGACACGGAGTTCATCAGCCTCGACGCCCACCCGAATCCAAACGCGGGCCTTGGGCCCTGCGTGCTTGGACGCGTTCTGGACCGCTTCTGTACCGCAGTAGTAGACGGCAAGCTCGATCTCCGGGGCGAACCGTCCCACGTTGGCCTCGGTCAGGATCACCCGCCCTCCGGAGCGGCCCGCCAGCGATTCGAAAGCCCGGCGCAGACCCGAACGGGCGAGCGCTGTCGGATAGATGCCATGAGCGATCTCGCGAAGCTCGACCATCGCCTCTTCGATCTCCGTGCGTGAGGCAGCGATCCGGTCGTGGCGCTCCCGCGTCGATCCGGCCTCGTCGGCGAGCGTCAGGTTGATCGCGGCCGCCACCAACCGCTGCTGGGCCCCATCGTGCAGGTTGCGCTCCAACGTGCGACGCTCTCGCTCAGCCGCGCTCGCGAGCCGCCCGCGCGAGTCGGCAAGCTCGCGCAGCGAGCCCTTCCATGCGGCTTCCAGTTGGGCGTTCTCCTGAGCCAGCAGCGCGGCCGCCGCGGCAGCCTGCAGAAGCTCCGGATCCTCGGCCAACTGCAGGTCGTGGACGATGGCCGCGGCAGGACGTCCGGCTCGATCGACCTCCGTCAGTCCTTGGCCGGGGCCAGGCGGCCCGAGCACCGCGCCGTCCCGGCCGACCCACTCGCCGGTGCGGGGTCGCCAGAACCCCAGCCGCAACCCGGGATCACCCAGAGGGCCACGCAGCATCCCCCCCAACTCGCCAAGCGACGGACGGCCGAGCGAGCGACCGATGACATCGCGCAACACCCGACCGGCGAACAACTCAGCCGCAATCAGCGCGAACAAAAAGCCGTACCAGACCAGGGAGCGGGTAGCGGCGTCCGCCCACCGCAGCACGTCCTGGACGGGAGGTGCGCTCAGCGCCAGCCCGGGCGCAACTTGGAACAGCGGTCTGGTGGCTTCCACCAACAGGAACAGCAGTGCAATCGGCGCGCCGATCGCGAGCGCCCGACGCCGCGGCGGCGTACCAGTGGCGAAGCGCCACGCGATGACACCCGCCGTCGCAAGCGAGAGCGCGGCCGCCGGGTACGCGATGAGGCCGTTGCGGAGTAGCCACGCAAGCGGGCCCGAGATCGCCCCAACTCTGTCTCCCGGACACAAGCCGCGGCAGTCCGAGATCGAGAAACCTGCGCCAAGGTGGGACGCGAAGAACGTCGTCGTCAGCGCGACGGTGGTCGTCAGAGCGATGAGCCCGATCAGGCAGGCGACGATCAGGCGCTCCGGCAGGTCGTCCAGTCGACCGCTGGGAAAGGCGAGGATCACGATCATGATCATCAGCCACAGCGGGTTCTCCGTCTCCACGCCGATCCGGAACAGCGTCGGATTGGTCGATGACTCCAGGACGTAAGGCACAGCGAGCAGCCCCAGCACGATCAGCAGCCAACCGAAGCGATTCTCCGGGCGCCGGTGGCGCCAATAGAGTCCGACGCCGATCGGCCCAAGAATGAAATCGGCCTTCTGAACCGCCAGCCAGCCCGGGTAGGCCAGGAAGTGGGCCCGGAGCGTGATCCACAGCGCTGCGATCGCGCCGGCGACAGCGAGCGCCACGAGCGCGCGCTCCCAACGCCAGGTCCGTAACCATCGCCAAGATGACGGGACTGCGAAGGCCCCCAGCCGCGCCGGACCTACCTCGCCTGCCGACAGACCAGCCTCGCGGGTCACCGACTCTGCCACGGCCCTTCGGATCTATGTTGACCTAGCGCGCAACCTTGCCCTCACCCGGATGCCGTCCTCCTCGGGCACCGTGTTGACAGCCATCAGCGTCCGATTCTCTCATCCTGACCAGGCCAGGACAACCCGTGGTCCGGTCGACGAGCCGGCCCACGACCACCGCGCACCCTCAGCCCTGGTTCAGCGAGCGCCTTCCATACGCGGTCCACAGGGCGCGCAGAAGCGATGGCCGTAGATCCTGCTTGCGGACGAATGCGACGGCGCCGCAGGCGGCGACCAGCGCGCGCAGGTCGTCCAGGTTCTCCATGGAGACGAGCACGACGACGCAATCCCGATGGACCGCGGTCAGCCGCCGGGCGGCCTCGAATCCGTCCATCCCCGGCATGTACGCGTCCATCAGGACGAGATCCGGTCGGAGCTGATCCATCTGCCGTAGAGCCTCGGCACCAGAGGCCGCGTCGCCGACCGCCCGAAAGCCGGCGGTCGCGCCGATCAGCGTCTGGGCGACCCGGCGGAATCCCGCCTGGTCATCGACGACCATCACGCCGACGCTCTCCTCACGATCGGGCTCCGGTTCGGACACCGAACTCATCGTGATCGTCCCGGTGGAGGAAGACTTCTCAGTCATGGGAGCCGGTTTGACGATCTCGCGCCTGCGCTTGCCTGTGTTTCACAACCCATCGCCTCCTTGCGAAGAAACCACCGGTGGGGCCCGCTACGCGTACCCCTCGATACCGTCCGGGACCCTGCCACGGGCCTCGGCGCCGACACAACCCAGCCGACGGGCCGTCGACGGGTGTGGCCAGCACCCATCGGTCCCGGGTGCCGGCATGTGGGTAACGCCGGACAGGCCAAGATATGGTCGTGAGATGGGGCTACGGGTCGTCGTCGCCGAGGATGATCTGCTCGTCAGGGAGGGCATCGTCCGGTTACTCTCCGCCGCGCCCGATCTCGACGTCGTCGCCTCCTGCGAGGATTACGATGAGGCCGTGGCGGCAGTCGAGCAACATCAGCCCGATGTCGTCCTGACCGACATCAGGATGCCCCCGACGTCGACGGATGAGGGGATCCGCCTGGCCAGGCAGCTCCGTGCCAGCCACCCGAAAACCGGGGTGGTGGTCGTCAGTCACTACTCCGAGCCGAATCAGGTTCTCGGCCTGTTTGAGGAGGGTTCGGACCGCCGGGCCTACCTGCTCAAAGAGCGCATCCATGACCGCGCGGTGCTCATATCGGCGATTCGCTCCGTGGCTGCGGGCGAATCCTCGATCGACCCGAAGATCGTCGACGTGCTCGTCCTGGAGCGCTCGGGAGGGACGGGCTCTCGCCTGGATGAGCTGACCCCGCGCGAGCGACAGGTCCTTGCCGAGATCGCTCAGGGCAAGACCAACTCTGTGATCGCCGACGAGCTCGTCCTGACCAAACGGTCGGTCGAGAAGCACGTCAACTCCATCTTCCTGAAGCTGGGATTGGGCAACGCCGATGACATCGCCAAACGGGTCAAGGCCGCGCTCATCTTCCTGGCCGACACCCGCACCAGCCCGCGCGTGTGAGCCAAACCGGAGCGCCTCCCAGCCAACTGGTGCGTACACGGAGGCGAGCGTCCGTGATGGGTACCCGGTGAGTCACGACAACCCCCAAGTGGTCTCCGCGGACGTGAGCGCCGAGGGGTTCAGCGCGCTGTTCAATGCGCTCTGCCGATGGGGTCGCTGGGGTGCGGACGATCAGCGCGGGGCGCTGCACTTCCTCACGCCGGCACGCGTGGCCGCGGCGGCCAGCCTCGTCCGGGAGGGCGTGAGCGTGTCCCTGGGCTTGGACGTCAACACCGTCTTGACAGCCGACAATCCCATGCCAGCCGACCATCACATGACCGCGGTGGGAAACGACGCCGCGCTCCCGCCGATCCAGTTCATAAAGGACTACTTTGGCACCGACTACCACTACGACGGACACACGCACATCGACGCGCTCTGTCACGTCGCCTACGAGGGACTGCTCTACAACGGAAGATCCGTGGATACCGTGACGAATGACGGAGCGAGCGTCAACTCGATCGAGGTGCTGCGAGATGGGCTCGTCGGGCGCGGCGTGCTCCTGGACATTCCGCGCCTGCGCGGGAAGCCATGGCTCGAGCCCGGAGAGAGCGTGTTTGGAGCGGATCTCGAGCAAGCCGAGCGTCACCAGGACGTGAGCGTCGGCGAGGGCGACATCCTGCTGGTGCGCACGGGTCACGTGCGACGGCTGGCGGAGCTCGGGCCGTGGGATACGGCCGCAGCGAAGGCTGGATTGCACCCGACGGCCATGCATTTCGTCGCGGACCGTGGCGTCGCCGTCCTCGGCTCGGATGGGAACAGCGACACCGCGCCGAGCACGACCGAGGGGGTCGGCTTTCCGATCCACGTGCTCGCCATCGCCGCGCTCGGGATTCACCTGCTGGATTACCTGCAACTCGAGGACCTCCGGTCCAAGTGCGTCGACGCGGGTCGCTGGGAATTCCAGTTCGTTGCCGCGCCGCTCCGGCTCACCGGTGGGACCGGGTCGCCCCTAAACCCGATCGCGATCTTCTGAGGAGCCCGGTTTCCCGCTCGAGTGCCGCTTTCCGCATCACACCCAAGGCGTGACGCCGCCTCGTCGATGACGTCCGGCGAGGGCGCTCTGCCACAACAATGTCCCGGCGCCGCCGACGAGCAACATCGCGACGTTGATACCGAGGACCAGCAGAGCGCCCCACGCCTTCGACGTTTCGCCAAGACCAGCGGCGACGCCGAGATAGGCGGACGCCGGGATCGTAGTCACGGAGATCGCCACCCCGACCGCCGAACTGGCCCTCGTCTCAAGCGCCAGCATGCCGGCCACGCCGGCGGCGAGCGCGACGAGTGGCGTTGAGATGTTCACGGTCGAGAGCCCGGCGAGGAACCCGCCGTGGCCGGGCTCGAACGCGGCGGGCAGCAGATCAACCGCGTTAAGCACGAACGTCATCGCCGCTCCAACGACGCAGGCGGAGCCTAGACCGGCGATCAGAGTCGCCACCGCCAGCGCCGACAGCCGCCAGCGACCGAGTACCAGCGCGGTCGCGGCGGCGGTGATCGGAAGCGTGTCCGGGCTGATCGCCATGGCACCCACGATCAGTGTCGTCTCCTCGTAGATGACGCCGAACGCGGCGATCACCCCGGCGGTCGCCATGAACATCAGATAGCGCGCCAGAGGACGAGCGTTCGCGCCCGCCTGGGTCAGCAGGTCCGCCCATACGACCCCGCTGGCCGGTCGCTGCGCCGCCGTCGCCGGACCGATCGAGTCCAGCCGGACCAGCGCCACGTCCTCCGCCGGTATGTCAAGCCGCTCCACCCGCTCCAGCACCGCGTCGACGGCATCGTCGACCAGGTCGGCGGTGACCAGACAGTGTCCTGATCCACCGTCTTCGGTGTGGATCACATGACGCGCCCCCGCCATGTCGTGCAGGCAGTCGACGACTTCAGCGATCGCCGGCGGGGGTCCGAACACGCGCAACTGGACCACGGTCAGCCCTCCACGCGCGGGTCCAGAGCGCGCATGCGAACTAACCGTGGGGCGAAGCGGTGCCGCCACGGAGCGAGGCGAGGGGCGTGGCGGGCGACTCCCCGCTCAACCGCTTGCGGAACACGTAGTAGGTCCAGCCTTGGTAGAGCAGCATGAGCGGCACGAAGATCGCCGCGACGATCGTGATCACCTTGAGCAGGTAGTGGCCGGCCGCGGCATTGGAGACCGTGAGGCTGTTGGCAAACACCGGGTGCGAGACCAGCACCCGCGGGTACAGCCCGGTGAAGATCGTAGCCACCGACGTGGTCCCAAACTGCCAGCGGGAGATCTCGACGACGGTGGACGCCAGCGGCATCATGGGGCTGCGGCGGTGGGTTGCGAGGCATCCGCCTGCGCTGCCCCGACTCCAGACGTCTTAACCACGGGGTCATCCTCCCAGTCGATCTCGGCGGCCTCGCCGCGATCGAGGACGTGCGGGCCGCCGGTCTTGGAAAAGCGGTCCCAACTCCAGTCGATGACCGCTTCGATCCGGTCTCGCATGCCGGTCATCAGGCTGGCGTGCACGCCGAGCCAGGCCACGTGGGCGAGTTGCCCATGTACTTCGTGGTGGTTCCTGCCCATCTCGGCGATCGCCGCGCGGCGGCCGATCATCGCCATGATCCCCTTGTCGCGATACGCGAACGACTTCCGCGGTTTGCCCTCGAAGTCGGCGAGGATGTTGTCCGCCGCCGTCTTGCCGCTCTGGAGCGCGACAGAGCCGAGTTGAGGAAGCGGCTTGCCGTCTGAATCAGCGATGTTGGCCACGTCTCCGACGGCGTAGACGCCCTCGGTGCCGGCCAGCGTCAGATCGGGCTGGACGTCGACCCGGCCGCCCTTCCCCTGCGCCAGGCCGCAGTCGGCCGCAACCGGGGCCGCCATGATGCCGCCGCCCCAGATGACACAGCGTGTGGCGATGGTGCCGCCGTCTGAGAACAACGCGTGGCCGGGACCGACCTCCTTGACGCCGGTGCCGAGCCGCACCTCGACCTTCCGGTCGGTCAGCACCTTGGCGACGTACGCGTGAGCCTGGTCCGAGAACGGCTTCAGCAGCGCGTCGCCGTAGTCAAGCAGGTAGACACGAGCCGCTCCGACATCGACGTCGCCGTACTCAGCCGGTGCGGTCACGGCGAGCATGTCGGCGAGCGCGCCCGCCACCTCGACCCCGGTGGGGCCGCCGCCGACGATCACGAAGTTCAACGCGCCCCGCTCGATGAGCTGCGGATTCCGGTCGACCTGCTCGAACAGGCCGAGGATCCTCGATCGCAGGTTGGTGGCGTTGTCCAGTGAGTACAGCGGGAAGGAGTTCTCCGCCGCGCCCGGCGTGTGGAAGAAGTTCGGCTGCGAGCCGGCCGCCAACACCAGCGCATCCGCAGTCCACTCCTCCCCGTCCGTCGAGCGCACCGTCCTCGTCGCCGTGTCCACCTCGGAGATCTCGGCGAGCTTGACGTCCACGTTGTCCTTGCCGGCGAACACCTCCCGCAACGAGTGCGCGATGTCGCTGGGCGCCAGCAGCGAAGTCGCCACCTGGTAGAGCAGTGGCTGGAACTGGTGGTAGTTGTTCTTATCGATCAGCGTGACCCGTACGTCGTCGTGGTCAGCCAGCGTCTGAGCACAGCCCAGACCGGCGAACCCGCCACCGACGATCACCACGTGACGTCCGCCCTCCGGCGAGCTCATGACGCCACCGGGGACGCGGGAACGGCGCCCGATTTGGCTCCCATCCGCTCCAGCAGGTGGTCGCCGACCCGTAGGGCGTTCGCCATCGCCGTCAGCGCCGGGTTGACGGCGCCGATGCTGGGAAAGAAGCTCGTATCGGCCACGTACAGGTTGTCGAGCTCATGGGCCTTGCAGTCCGTATCGAGGACCGAGCTGCCCGGATCGATCCCGAACCTGACGGTCCCCGCCTGGTGGGCACAGCCGGCCACGGGAATCTCGTTCTTGAGATATGCGTGGTGCGGCAGCAGGTGGCCGTGGTGCATGCCCAGGCCGCCGAGCATCTCCTTGAGTTGGTGGTAGAGGCGGTCCTTGGCCTCCTCGTTGCTGGCCTGGTAGTTGATCTGGATGCTGCCGTCCATGGTGAGCGTGACGCGGTTCTCGGGCAGCGGCAGGTCTTCGGTCGAGAGCCAGAAGTCGACCGCGTGACTGGCGACGTCCCGCAGTGTCCACTCCGGGGCGAACTTGGTCTCGCCCGGCTTCTCGCCGCGGTACATCTCCGCCTGGGACTTGCCGACCATCTGGATGTTGCCCAGCGGGAACTCGAAGTCCTTGCCCCCGGTGAAGTAGAAGTCGTTGAGCCCGAGCGTCTTCTGGAAGATCGTGGGGTTCTCTTCCTTGGACAGCGCCAGCACAGCCTGGCTGTTGTGAAACATGAAGTTGCGGCCGACCTGGTCGGAGCCGTTGGCGAGGCCGTTCGGATGCTTGTCGCTGGCGGACGCCAGCAGCAGCCTGGCGCTGTTCGCCGCGCCGCAGGAGACGACCACGATGTCGCTGTCGAACGTCTCCTCTTGACCATTGTGGTCAACGACCACGCCGGTGACCGCCGTTCCGGCCTCGTTGGTCTCCAGGCGCACCGCCTCGGCGTTGACCAGAAGCGTCACGTTGGGGTATTCCAGCGCCGGCCTGACCGCGATCACTTCGGCGTCCGACTTGGCGTGCACCAGGCACGGGAAGCCGTCGCAGTCCTCGCATCGGACGCACCGGCTGTACGGCATGTTGGACTCGTCGAGCAGGACGCCGCACGGAGCGTGGAAGGGATGAAACCCGGCCTTGGCCAGGTCGTCTGACAGCTGTTGGATCCGCGGCTCGTGGCTCACCGCGGGAAACGGATAGGGTGCGCTCGCCGGCGGCTCGGTCGGGTCCTCGCCGCGCGCGCCGTGCACCTGGTAGAGCTGCTCGGCCTGGGTGTAGTAGGGCTCCATCTCCTCGTAGGGGATTGGCCACGCGGGCGAGATGCCACCGTGGTGCTTGATCTCGCCGAAGTCCTCTTTGCGCAACCGGTATAGAGCGGCGCCGTAGCGCTTGGTCGCACCGCCCACCCAGTAGTGGACCTCGGGCCCGAACGACGACCCGTCCGAGTAGTACCAGGTGTCAGGCGACACGTACCGGTTCTCCACGAAGACGCTCCGCGCCAGCCAGTTCTGCGGCTCCCGCGGCAGCCACCCGCCGCGCTCCAGGAGCAGGACCCGCTTGCCCGACGGCGCTAGGCGGTGGGCCAGGGTGCCGCCGCCGGCGCCGCTTCCGATCACGATCACGTCGTACGAGTTGCTCATCCACCCATCTCCGCCAGTCGCTCTGTCAGGATGATTCGCGAGGCTGCCTCGACGGCAGCGAGGTGCGAGAAGGCCTGCGGGAAGTTGCCGAGGTGCCGGCCCGTCTCGACGTCGAACTCCTCGGCATATAGGCCAAGCGGGGAGGCGACTCTGACCAGCTTCTCCATGAGATCTCGCGCCCGCTGCGTCTCGCCGACGATCGCCAACGCCGACACCAGCCAGAACGAGCAGATGAGGAACGTCCCCTCCTTGCCGGACAACCCGTCGTCGGTCTCGTCGGTGCGATAGCGCAGGACGAACCCGTTCTCCGTCAGCTCATCGGCAATCGCCAGCACGCTGGCGCGCAGACGCTCGTCGTTGGCGGGCAGGAACCCGAAGATCGCCGCCAGCAACGTCGAGGCGTCGAGCGCGTCCGTCGCGTAGTGCTGCTTGAGCACTCCGCGCTTGTCTACCCCGTGCTCCAGGATGTCGGCCTTGATCTCGGCCGCTGTCTCCGCCCAACGCGTGGCCAAGTCGCTCTCGCCGCGGATCTCGGCCAGCTTCGCCGCCCGGTCGAGCGCCACCCAGCACATGAGCTTGGAGGAGACGTAGTGCTGCGGTTTACCGCGCGCCTCCCAGATGCCTTGATCGGGTTGCCGCCAGACGGCCGTCGCGCATTCGGCCTGCTGCTGGATCAGCGGCCACAGCCGCCGGGGCAGTCGCTGGCTGCGCCGGGTATGCAGGAGCACCGAATCGAGCGCGGCGCCGAACACGTCGTTCTGGCGTTGGTCGAACGCGCCGTTGCCGATGCGGACGGGATGAGCCCCGGCGTACCCCGATAGCTCCTCGCGGAACGTCTCGGTCAGATCCCGGCGCCCGTCGATCCCGTACATGATCTGGAGCGCACCGTTGTCGTTGCGCTCGAGGTCGGCGATGAACTGCATGAACTCGTTGGCTTCCCAGTCGAGCTCCAGGTAGTGCAACGCCTGCAGCGTGAACGTCGAGTCTCGGATCCAGGTGTAGCGGTAGTCCCAGTTGCGCTCGCCGCCGGGTGTCTCCGGCAGCGACGTGGTCAGCGCCGCGACCGTTGCGCCGGTCGGCATGTAGGTGAGTCCCTTGATCGCGAGCGCCGAGCGCTGGATCAGTGGACGCAGCTCGTGATCGGGAATCCGCGCCCGTGCGATCCACTGCCGCCAGAAACGCGTCGTGTCGTCGAGTCGCGCGTTGGCTTCCTCGGCGCTGCCGGGAACCGGCGCCCGTTCGTCCCAGGAGAGCGCGCAGTAGAGCTCCTCCCCCGCTCTCAGTACGTGACGGGCCCGCGCGTGGTTGGCTTCCAGCCCGATCAGCATGTCGGTCTGGAGCCTGATTGTCTGGCCGCCCCCGGTCGCCTCAGCGCTGTGTCGATCGTCGCTGAGCGACCACTCTCCGAGTTGGCGGCCGTAATCGAAGCCGGGCTCGCACACGAGCTCGATCTCGACGCTCCCCTCATCGCACGCGACCGTCCGCACCAGCATGTGATCGGCATCCTCGTCGGCCGGCGGCCGGGTGTGCGGTGTGATCGTGTCCTCGCCGCGACGCGGGCCGATCGTCAACGCCTCACGCACGGTGGCCCAGCCCGTCGGCGCCTTCCAGGAGGTAACCAGCGTGTTGGTCCCGGGCTCGTAGATCCGCCCATTGGGAACGTTGATCCCGAACGGACCAAGGCGGAACGCGCCGGCCCCGCGGTCGAGGAGCGCCCCGAACACGCTCGGCGAGTCAAACCGCGGCACGCACAGCCAGTCGATCGTACCGTCCGGTGCGACCAGCGCCCCGGTATGGCAATCCGACAGAAATCCATAGTTGGCGATCGGGGTGAACGGCGAGGGCGCCGCGGCACTCTGCGGCATCTTCGCGGTCCGCGGCGCGGCCGCCGCGGCCGGCTCGCCGCCGTCGTGGGTCTTGCCGGCCGGGCGCCGGGTCTTGGTTGTCGTGCTCATGATGCCCTCCACGGTTCGTGCCAGTGGCCGTACCCCTCCGGCACCCGGTCGGCGGCCTGCGGGCCCCACGACGCCTTCGCATACGGGTGTACAGGAGGAGGATCGTTGAGCAGCGGTTGCATCACCCGCCAGCACTGCTCCACGCCGTCCTGGCGGGTGAATCGCTTGCTGTCGCCGATCAAGGCGGCATGAAGCAGGACCTCGTATGGCGTCGGACCTTCGCCGCCCTCCTGAGCGAACTCCATGTCCATCGTGATCTGCTCGGGCTCAACGGCGCTATGGCGCTGAGCATCGACCAGCATCCGAACGCCGGTACTCGGGTCCAGCTTGACCACCATCTGGCTTGGCTCGGGCCGCCGTGTCCAGTTCACGAACCCGAGCCTGGGCGGACGTTTGAATACGACTCGCAGCTCGGTCTGCGTGATCGGCAGGCGCTTGCCCGTACGGATGAAGAACGGAACGCCCGACCAGCGCCAATTGTCGATCTCCAGCCGCAGCGCGGCGTAGGTCTCGGTGGTGGAGTCGGGAGCGACCCCGTCGATCGCCCGGTAGCCGTCGTACTGGCCCCGTACGTAGTGGGCGGGATCCGCCTCCGGCATGGCGCGGAACGCGGAGAACAGCGCGTTCTTGAGCGTGTTCGCATCGCCCGAAGCCGGTACCTCCATGGCGGAGGCGGCGACCACCTGCATCAGGTGGTTGACGACCACATCCCGCAGCGCGCCCACCGGATCGTAGAAGTGCCCGCGATCCTCCACCCCGAAGCTCTCGGCCATCGTGATCTGGACGCTCTCGACGTAATGCCGGTTCCAGATCGGCTCGAACATCGCGTTGGCGAACCGGAGGTACAGAATCTCCCCGAGGCCCATCTTCCCCAGGAAGTGATCGATCCGATACAGCTGGGACTCGTCGATGTACTGATGGATCTCCGCCGCCAGCTCTCGCGCCGACGTCAGATCGTGGCCGAACGGCTTCTCCACGACGACCCGTCCGGTCTTGGTCAGGCCCGCTTCGGTCAACCCCTGAATCACCCGCCCGAACAGGAACGGCGGGATCTCCAGATAGAACACCGGCATGCGGGCGTCGCCGATCGCCGTCTTGACCCGCTGGTATGTCGCCGCGTCGCCGAAGTCGCCGCTGACATACGACAACCGCTGGGCGAAGCGATCAAATACCTCATCGTCGATCGTCTCGCCGCACGCCTCGATGGCGGCGCGAGCATGGCTGCGGAGATCCTCTTCGGACCAGTCGCTGACAGCCACACCGACGATTGGGCAGTCGAGCAGCCCGCGCTTCTCCAGCCGGTACAGCGAGTTGAACGTCATCACCTTCGCGAGGTCGCCCGTGATCCCGAAGATCACGAACACATCCGCCGCCTGCTGCTCCGGCTCGGCCCCCTGGCTCGCGCTCGCGCCGGGGCGGGCTCTGACTGCAGTACTCATATTTTCTTCCCTCTCAGTCGGCCAGAACCGGTCTGACTCCAACGACGAGCGCTGCGAAGTCGGAAATCGCGCCGTGGGTCCGCAGTCTGGACGCGGCGGGTCGAGGCCGCGACGGTGCTCGCACCACAGATGGTGCGCGCGCACCACCGGCCGCGGGGCGGCACACCTGAGCCCGGGCCGACGTGGTGACCTCCGGGCCGCGGTGGTGGACGCCCCCTCTGCGAGCCGTGTGGCCCCGGTTGCGGAATCACGCCGAGGTCGAAACGCTAGCCGTCTCCTTGGGGCGACACCGCCAACACCAACCACCAAGCCGGCCGGAGGCGCGCCGATGGGCGAGATCGTAGTCCTCTCCCTCGTCGCCGCCTGCAATCCGATCCTGGTCACGGCGACCACGCTCATGCTGCTGCTCCCTCGTCCCGAGAAGTTGATGATCGGCTGGTGGCTCGGTGCAATGCTGACCAGTCTCACGCTCGGTCTGGTGATCGTCTTCGCCCTCGAGGGTTCGAGCTTCGAGCAGGCGTCCAAGAACACCGCTCACCCGGCGCTCGTCCTCGCGCTGGCGGGGCTCCTGCTCGTCGCCGTGGCGGTGCTGGCCACCGGCCGCGACCAGCGCATCAGGGAGCGGCGGGCCAGGCACAAGATCGAGAAGAGCGGCACGGACGAAGAGAAGACGCCGAGATGGCAGCGGACCCTGAGCAGCGGCAGCGCCAAGGCCACGTTCGTCTGCGGCCTACTGCTCACGTTTCCGGGTGCCGCGTACCTGAGCGCCCTGGACAAGCTCGGCAAGCTGCACTACTCGACCGTGGTCACCGCCCTGGTCGTCATCGGATTCTGTCTCGCGCAGCAGATCCTGCTGGAAATCCCCATCATCGCGTTCCGGATCGCTCCGGAGGGGACGCCGGCCGCCATCGACCGCGCCAAGGCCTGGGGCGCAGCTCACTGGCGGACCCTGGCGGTCTACGGCCTATCCATCATCGCCGTCGGGCTGCTGGTCACGGGGATCAGCGAGCTGAGCTGATGGGACCGGACGAGCCGACCGGCCCGTGAGCCTGACGGCGATCCTATTGGCGCTGTCCAGTACTGTCCGCCCCACCTCGCTGGCGGCGGTGACCGCGCTGCTCGTAACGTCGCGGCCGCAGCGCCTGTTGCTCCTCTACATCCTCGCCGGACTGGTGGTCAGTGTGGCCATCGGCGTTCTGGTCGTTTCGCTCCTGCACCAGCTCGCGGCGAAGCATCCAAAGGGCCACGCCGGCGTGGAGATCGGTCTCGGCGTCATCGTCCTGGCGGCAGCGGCGTATCTGACGATCCGGGAGCGACGTCATCCGCGGGGCGGCGATCGCCCACCCGGGAAGGGCGAGGACAAGCTTGCCAAGCGGCTGCGCAACCATTCCGTCGTGGCCGCAGGCGCCGCCGGGATCATCACCCATTCCCCCGGCCCTTTCTACCTGGCCGCCCTGGACGCGATCATCTCAACCAAGCCGGGTTTCCTGGACGGGGTTGCTCAGGTGCTCGTTTACAACCTCATCTGGTTTGCCATGCCGATCGCCGCTTTCGTCCTATCGATCGAGGACGAGCAGAACGCGCGAATCCGGATTGACGCTGTGGGGGCGTGGGCTCGCCGGCATGAGCGGGTCATCGGCCCGCTCCTGCTCGCGGCGGTCGGCACCTACCTCGTGGTCAAAGGCCTGACCAAGCTCTGATCCACGCCGCCTAGCTCGCCGCCGACGCCGCTGCGGTTGGCTTGACCGCAAGCTCGGCGCCGATCAGATACAGGTTCGCGACCGTCCCCGTCCAGCCGGTCTGATGGCTGGCGCCGATGCCCGCCCCGTTGTCGCCGTGGAAGTACTCGTGGAATAACACCAAGTCGTGCCAGTGGGGATCGGTCTGGAACTTCTCGATCCCTCCGAACACCGGTCGGCGCCCGTGCTCGTCATTGGTGAACGTCGTCGCCAAGCGCCTGGCCACCTCCGCGGCGATTTCGCGCAGGTTCATCTCGTGTCCGGAACCGGTTGGGCATTCCGCCTTCAGCCGGTCGCCGTAATAGCGATGCAGCTGCATCAGCCCGCGCAGGATCACGAGGTTCATCGGGAACCAGACGGGCCCGCGCCAGTTCGAGTTGCCGCCGAACATGCCGGTATCCGACTCCGCGGGGAGGTAATGCACGTTGTACTCCTGCCCGCCCCATTCGAACACACACGGCTGCGCCAGATGGCGTCGGGAGATCGCGCGGATCCCGTGGGGCCCGAGGAACTCGTCCTCGTCGAGCATGATCGCCAGGATTCGCCGCAGTCGGGACTCGTCGACGAGCGCGGCCAGGCGTCGCCCCTCCGGGTTGGGTCCGGGGCGGTCGGCCAGTTGGGGCAGCGCATCGGAGAATTGCTGTGCGAAGTCCTCCAGCCGACCCAGCACCTCTGGGAAGCGTTCGGCAATGTCACCTTCGAACACGGTGGCGGCACACAATGGGAGCAGTCCCACCAGCGAGCGCACCTTGAGCTGGATCGCCTGCCCGTCCGGCATCCGCATCACGTCGTAGTAGAACCCATCGTGTTCGTCCCAGAGCGGCGTGGCTGCGTCCGGCGGATTCATGGCCACGGCGATCCACACGAAATGGCCGATGAACTTCAGTGCCATGTCGACATACACCGGATCGTGCTTGCTCAGCTCGGCCGCCATCTGGAGCATCCACTGGCTGTAAAGCGCCATCCACGCGGTGCCGTCGGCCTGCTCCAGGGTGCCACCCCCGGGCAGCGGCGCGGAGCGGTCGAAGATGCCGATGTTGTCCAGCCCCAGGAAGCCGCCCTGGAACAGGTTGCGGTCGTCCGGATCCTTGCGGTTGACCCACCAGGTGAAGTTGGCCACCAGTCGGTTGAACACCCGGGCCAGAAACTCGCGATCCCCCTCACCGCGAATCTCCGCCTCGCGCTCGAACACGAACAGCGCCGCCCACGCCGTGACCGGCGGGTTGACGTCGGAGAAGTTCCACTCGTAGGCCGGTATCTGGCCGTTGGGATGCATGTAACGGGTCCGCAGCAGCAGCTCGATCTGCTCCTTGGCGAAGTCGACATCGACCAACGCCAGCGGCGCACAGTGGAAGGCCAGGTCCCACGCGGCGAACCACGGGTACTCCCACTTGTCCGGCATGGAGATGACGTCGCCGGCGAGCATGTGGAACCAGGGCGCGTTTCGCACCGAGCTGGCCGGGGCGCTTGGATCCCATGGGTTGACCCCGTGCTCACGCAGCCAGCGATGGACGTCGTACTCGTAGTACTGCTTGCCCCAGAGCAGGCCGGCCAACGCCTGACGCGTGACCATCGACTGGTCGGAACTGAGCGCCGGCGGGATCACGGTCGCGTAGAACGCGTCGGCCTCGTCTCGCCGGGCGCGCATCACCTGATCGAAGGCGGCGCCGAATGGTTCGGAAGGCGACGTGCCGTTGCCGGCGGCAGCGTGAGCCGAGAGGCGCAGGCGGATCGACGCGGACTCGCCCGGCGCGATCCGAAGCACGTGGCGGGCCGCCGCCTTGGTCCCGGTGCGCTCCGGGTTCACGGCCGTCGAATGGCCCTCCACCACGAAATCGTTGATTCCGTCCTTGACGTAGGGCGACGCGTTCGGCGTTCCGAACAGGCGCTGGTTGTTCGTTTCGTTCTCACAGAACAGAAGCTCGGCGGGATCCTCCGCCTGCCACAGCCACTCGCCCAACTCGGGGTGCCTGGCCCGCACGGCTGCGGTTCCCGGTACGCCGCCGTCCGCCGCCATCGTCGGCTTGTCCACCTCGTCGCCCCACGACCACGTGTTGCGAAACCACAGGGTCGGGAGCAGATGGAGCTCGGCGGTGTCTGGCCCGCGGTTGTATGCGGTGACCCGCATGAGGATGTCGTCGGGGGCGGCCTTGGCGTACTCCACGATCACATCGAAGTAGCGATCGTCATCGAAGATCTTGGTGTCCAGGAGCTCGTACTCCATCTCCTGCTTGCCGCGAGCACGATTCGTGGAGACCAGGTCCAGGTAGGGAAACGCGCGCTGGGGATACTTGTACTGGCACCTCAGGTAGGAATGAGTCGGGGTGCTGTCCAGGTAAAACCAGTACTCCTTGACGTCCTCGCCGTGGTTGCCCTCGCCGTTGGCGAGCCCGAACATCCTCTCCTTGAGGATCGGATCGGCACCGTTCCACAGCGCCAGCGCCAGGCAGAGCCGCTGGCGCTCGTCGGAGATGCCGGCGATGCCGTCCTCTCCCCACCGGTAGGCCCGGGACCGAGCCTGCTCATGGGGGAAGTAGTTCCAGGCGTCGCCGTCCCGGCTGTAGTCCTCACGCACGGTTCCCCACTGGCGCTCGCTGAGGTATGGGCCCCACGCCTTCCAGGGGACCGCACCGGTGCGCGCCTGCTCGAGGCGCGTGTGCTCAGGGGTGTGGGCGATCGCGGTCATAGTCGCTCAGTCTCCAGATCCGCATCACCACAGACAACAGGGCTCACACCCCGCGGGCCCTCGTGCCCACCGGTGATCCCGGCGATCCGGGGGCCTGCCTCCGGGCCAGGCACGTGCGCGCCTCCTTGTGGGGACGTGGCTCCGGGGAGACGCTTGGGGCCGGCCCACCACATCCGCGCTAAGGAGTCGTCCGATGACCGTTGAGTCCATGAGCCCACGGCTCGCGCCGCCCACGACGACACCGCCCCTGGGCGCTCATCTGGATGGTCGTGGCGCGACGTTCGCGCTCTACAGCAGCGTGGCCGAGGCGGTCGAGCTCTGCCTGTTCGATGACGCCGGCACCGAGCGCCGGTACGGCCTGGACCAGGGCGAGGGGTTTCTCTGGCAGGGCTACCTGGACGGCGTGCGGCCGGGGCAGCGGTATGGCTTTCGCGTGTCCGGGCCCTGGGAGCCGGGAGCCGGGATTCGATGCAACCCGGCGAAGCTCCTGCTCGACCCCTACGCGCGCGCGATCGCCGGCGACGTCCGCTGGCACCCCGCCGTCTACGGTCACGCCGCGGACGATCCAAACCGACCGGACGAACAGGACTCGGCCCCCTGGGTCCCACGATCGCTGGTGATGGCCGCGGCCGACTTCGACTGGGGCGAAGACGGGAGGCCCGGGAGGGCGATGGCCGACTCGATCTTCTATGAGGTGCACGTCAAGGGCTTCACCAAGCTGCATCCGGACGTGCCGGAAGCCATGAGGGGGACGTACGCCGGACTGGCGCACCCAGCCGCGGTGGCGCATCTGAAGCGGCTGGGCGTCACGGCGGTGGAGCTGCTCCCGGTGCACACCTACGTGAACGACGCGTTCCTGATCGAGCGTGGCTTGTGCAACTACTGGGGCTACCAGTCGATCGGCTACTTCGCGCCCCACAACGGCTACTCGGCGTCCGGGGATGGTGGCGGCCAGGTTGACGAGTTCCGCCGGATGGTCCGCGACCTGCACGCGGCCGGGCTCGAGGTGATCCTCGATGTCGTGTTCAACCACACCGCGGAGGGAGACGAGCACGGTCCCACGCTGTGCTTCCGCGGGATCGACAACGGGGCGTACTACCGGCTGGCCGGCGACCGCGCGCACTACATCGACGACACCGGGTGCGGCAACACGGTCGACATGCATCAGCCCCCCACCCTGCGGCTGGTGATGGACTCCTTGCGCTACTGGACACAGGAGATGCACGTGGACGGCTTTCGCTTCGACCTCGCCGCTGCCCTGGGGCGAGCGACCAGCGATTTCGACCCGCATTCCGCGTTCCTGGAAGCGGTCGCCCAGGACCCGGTCCTCGCCGAAATCAAGTTGATCGCCGAGCCGTGGGACACCGGCTGGGGCGGCTACGAGCTGGGGGACTTCCCGGCGGGCTGGAGCGAGTGGAATGGGAAATTCCGCGACACTGTCCGCGACTACTGGCGGTCAACCGCGGGGACCCTTCCGGACCTCGCCACGCGCATCAGCGGCTCGCGTGATCTGTTCGGCCACGGCGGTCGACGGCCGACCGCCTCGGTCAACATCGTGACGGTTCACGACGGCTTCACGCTGAGCGACCTGGTCAGCTACAACGCCAAGCACAACGAGGCCAACGGCGACGACAACCGGGACGGCAGCGACGACAACCGCAGCTGGAACTGCGGCGCGGAGGGCCCCACGGACGACCCGGCCGTGCTCGACCTGCGGGCACGCCAGCGCCGCAACTTCATCGCCACCACGATGCTCTCAGAAGGAGTGCCGCTACTCCTGGGCGGGGACGAGTTCGCCCGGACACAGAACGGCAACAACAACGCCTACTGCCAGGACAACGAGCTCACCTGGTTCGATTGGGGAGCTGCCACCCACGAGGGCGCGCTGATCGACTTCACCGCCCGGCTCTGTCGGCTGCGCCAGGAGCACCCGGTGTTTCGCCGCCGCCAGTTCCTCACCGGCACGCCGGCCCACGGCGCGGTCCGAGACGATCTCGACTGGTACCGACCGGACGGGATCGAGATGGACACTCAGGACTGGAATGATCCGGGCGCCCGGGCTGTGACCATGGCGCTCAGCGGTGCCACGGGCGACGAGACCCGTACCGACGATCCGTTTCTGCTCATGCTCAATGCCTGGTGGGAGCCGCTGGGCTTCGTCGTGCCCGAATCCCGGCGCGACCTCATCTGGCGCCTTGAGGTCGACACCGCCGATCCCGGCCCGGCCGGAGACGCGGTCGACGCAGCCACGGGCATCACGCTCCAGGGCCGGTCTCTCGTGCTGCTCCGGGGAACCCGGAGCTAGGCCACGGCACCCCTGTGTCGGCCAACTCCGTCACACGAGGAGATGAGATCACGAGGTGCCTGCGCTAGCCCTTGCGGTCGTCGGGATCGCACTTCCCGATTCGCTGAACCCGACGCTGATCGTAGGCGCCCTGTATCTCGCCCTGACAGATCACCCGTTCCGGCGGACGCTGGCCTTCACCATCGCCGCGTTCCTGGTGACCCTGGCGGGCGGGCTGGCGGTGGCGCTGGGGCTCGGCGACCTGGTTCGCTCGTTGCTGCCGAAGCCGAGCCCGACGGTCAAGTGGACGGTCCTGACGGTCGTCGGCGCGGCGCTCGTGGGTGGAGCGGCCGCGCTGTGGTGGAGACGCGACTCGGCGACCGACAGCGACCCCCACGCGCAGCGGGCAGCGGAACACCGGTCCGAGCACAGCGGGTCGGCGCTGGTGATGGGCGCCAGCATCGCCGGTGTCGAGTTCCTCACCGCATTCCCGTATTTCGCCGCCATCGCGATGGTTCTGGGTGCTTCCGTGTCAGCCGGCGGCAAGGTGTTTCTGATCGTCCTCTACAACGTCATCTACGCCTGGCCGCTAATCGCGATCGTGGTGGTGTGCGGAGTGATGGGACAGGCTGGAGCCAAGCGGCTCGCCCCGGTCGCGGACTGGATCGAGAGGCGCTGGCCGATCGTCGTCGCCCCACTCATCGGGGTCGTCGGGGTGGCCTTGGCCGTCTACGGGATCCTGCAACTGTCCTAGCGAGCGCGGCCACCCCGGGTCGCGACTGCAAAGCCGAGCCAGCGCCGAAGCCGGGCCGTCTCAGAAGGGCCCGTTGCCGAAGCCAAGCAGTGTCCCGAGCAAGCCGTCCTGCAGCAGCTTGACCGTGTTGAGCACGTTGAACTGGGCCTCGAACGTGATGTAGCTGGCCCGGGCTTTGGCGACCGTTCTCTTCAGCGGCGGCGGGAGCGGCGCCTCCATCTGCTGCGGGACGTATTGGCTGAACAGCTTATGCGCCATCGCCCGAGCTCGCGGATCATGGGGATGGCTGCGGGTCTCAGCCCGCCCGTGGGATGTGGCGTAGTCGTAGAACTCAAGCTGCATCGTCTTGCCAATCGGCCGGGTGGTGCCCGGGAACCAGTGGGTATAGGTCACGAGCTTGGCCTCGTGGGTGCGGACCGCCAGCACGTGCGTGGGCGCGTGGAGGTAGTTGAACACCACCGGCAGGATCTCGTCGGTGGCGAACAGGATGTGGCTGCGTCCGGCCGCCCTTGGGTTGCGCAGGATGTCGACCAGGTTGAGCCGCTCGTGGTAGATGCGGGCCAGCCGGCCCCTCTTCCACGAGCTGCTGCCGCGGTTTCCGAGCGTGACCAGCATCGGTGCCAGGTCGACGCTTGATGCCAACTGCCGGCGGGGCGTGTCCACGTGCTTGGTGAAGCGGTGGCTGGGATCGGCGACGATCAGCGGGATGTTGATCGCCTCCTCATAGGCGCTGCCGATCTTGCCGGACAGCAGCCCGTGGGCGCCGGCGTACTCGCCGTGATCGGCGGCGAACACGATGACCGTGTTGGCCAACTGGGCCTTCGGGATGGCGGCGATCACGTCGCCGATCGCCTGGTCGACCTCCTGCATGGTGTATGTGTACATGTCCAGGCCGCGCTGCCAGTAGCTGTAGGGCGAGACCCCCACGCCGTAGGTGTGGGGCGCGCAGGGCGAGGATTGCACCGAGAACGTGCTGACGCTCGGATCATCGGGCGCGCCGCCCCAGACGGCCTCCTGGAAGGAGCGCATCACCTGCTGGGTGTTCGGCTTGCCGTGCGCGGGGAGGTCCGCGTAGGCCTCCCAGTTGGGCGGGAGGGTCGGAAAACCCAACGGTGGAGGATTGTCCTGGCCCGGAATCGAGACGTAGTTCGCGTTGAACGGTGTCAGGGACGAACTCTTGAACAGGTTCTCGTAGGACGTTCCCTCCGAGCCGGCCCAGAAGAACTGCTTGTCATGCGGATTGACGAAGCTGACGGTGATGCAGAACGGCTCGGCGTGGCGCGCCTTGTTCTGGAGCCACTGGACCGCGGTGCTGGCGATCACCGGGACGTCGTCAGCCTGTCCCTGCCCGTTGGTGCCGACCGGGTCAGGGTTCGTCATGCCCCGGAAGCCGTAATTCTCCAGGTAGCCGACGGTGCTTCCGTTGGAGGGAGGGTTGGACAGGTGCCACTTGCCGACGTACGGCGTCTGATAGCCGAGATGGCGCAGCAGCTTGCCGTAGGTGGGGAAGCCGGTCTGGAGCGATGGCCCGCTCGTGGTCCGGGTCGCCAGCAGCCACTCCTGGTGGGGATACAGGCCGGTGGCGATCGTGGCCCGCGCGGGACTGCAGGCGTTGCCGGAGCTGTAGTAGTGCTCAAACTTCACCCCGTGCCGCCAGAGGTAGTGGAGATTCGGCATGTATCGCCGCAGGAACTGCCCCGGGGTGTGCACGCCGGCCGGGAACACGCTGGGGAAGCGCATCTCATCAACCAGGATGAACACGATGTTCGGCCTGCGGTTGGTCTTCTTCGCCGCGCTGGCGGCTTGCTCGAGGACGCCCAGGTCGGCCAGCAGGCCCCCTGCCGCCACCGCGCCGCCCTTCTTCAAGAAGTCTCGCCGGTTCATGCTCCCTCCTCACCCCTCGGTAGTTGGACGCCGTCCGCTCCACACGATCGCCGGCTCCGCCGTTCGGACCCTGTCGATCGTGCGCGACAAGATGCGCAACTCGCCGTCGCGGCCCACGAACGTACTTCGACTGGGAGCCCCGGCCCCGGTCTCCATGAATCCCAGGATACACCGTGCCCCCAGCCACTCTGGGTAACGGTCCAGCTCCGCGGACCCGTGGTACGGTTCTTGTCGTATCAACGAAGAGTGTTATGAGCGCCTCGTCTCTTGAGACCCGTCCCGCAGGCCCTGCCGCCGGCGTGTGCTGCGCCCCAGCGGTCGGCATCAGTCCAACCCTGGACGCGCACCGCATCTCCGAGCTCGCCAAGGCGCTCGCCGAGCCGCTGCGGGTTCAGATCGTGGATGTGCTGCGTCGCAGCGACGGGAGCGTGTGTCAGTGCGAGCTGATCGCGCTGTTCGAGATCAGGCAATCACTGTTGTCCCACCACCTGAAGAAGCTGGTCGACGCTGGACTGGTGGAGGTCGAGCGTCGTCACAAGTGGGCCTATTACTCCGTGCCCACCGACGCACTGGAGGAGCTGACCGCATGGCTGACGTAACCACCGAACCAACCCCGACCGCGTCCTCCTGCTGTTCGACCGAGGCACAGGCGACCTGCTGCGAGCATGCCGAGAAGGCGGCGTGCTGCGGCGAGCCGGCCACCGCTGACGGCGGCTGCGGCTGTTCGGTGGGCGCGTCGGGCGAGGCGACAGCGTTGGACGCCGAGGACATTCGCGAGACGGTCCGGGAGAAGTACGCCGCGGCGGCACGGGCGGCACGGGCGGCAGCGGCGCAGCAAGGTTCCTCGTGCTGTGGGCCCATCGAGCTGACCGACGGTGATCGGGCCGAGGCCTTTGGCGCATCGCTGTATGCGGATACCGAGGCCGAGGGGGCGCCGACCGGCGCGGTGGCTGCCTCGTTGGGCTGCGGGGTTCCGACCGCGGTGGCGGATCTGCACGAGGGCGAGACCGTGCTTGACCTGGGGTCCGGCGCGGGCGCGGACGTGTTGATCAGTGCGCGGCGCGTCGGTCCGACGGGACGGGCGATCGGCCTGGACATGACCGACGAGATGCTGGAGTTGGCGCGCGCCAACGCGGCCGAGGCGGGCGTGGAGAACGTCGAGTTCGTCACGGGCTACATCGAGGACATTCCGCTGGCCGACGCGTCCGTCGACGTGGTCGTCTCCAACTGCGTGCTCAACCTGTCAGGCGACAAACCCAGGGTGTTTGCCGAGGCGGCGCGCGTGCTCAAGCCGGGCGGCCGGTTCGCGGTCTCCGACGTCGTGGCCAGTCCCGACATGGACGAGGCCACGCGGGCGGACATGGCCGCCTACACCGGATGCATCGCCGGGGCGTTGACCGCGGAGGAGTTCCGCGCCGGGCTGGCCGCGGCCGGGCTCACGGACGTCGAGATCCGCGAGACCCACCGGGTGCACCAACACGCGACGTCGGCGATCATCCGGGCCCGTAAGCCCGGCGGAGCCACGGTGTGATCGACGTGCACGAGGACCCGGGCCTGGTGCCGGCGTAATGGCGACCGTTCTGTTCGTCTGCCTGCACAACGCCGGGCGCTCGCAGATGAGCGCGGCGCTGTTTGACCGCGCCGCCCAGGGGCGCCACCGGGCGCTTTCGGCCGGCAGCGAGGCCGACCCCGCCGGCCGGGTGCATCCCGAGGTCGTCGAGGTGATGCGCGAGCTCGGCATCGACCTGTCCGACCGCCGGCCTCAGCACCTGTCGGCTGAGCTGGCGGCGCAGGCCGGCGTGGTGGTGACGATGGGATGCGGCGACAGCTGCCCGTACATCCCCGGCAGACGCTACATCGATTGGGACCTGCCCGATCCCAAGGGGCGGCCGGTCGACGAGGTCCGCCGCATCCGCGACGAGATTGTCGCTCGCGTCGCGGATCTGGTCGCCGAGCTTGACCGGCCGGGCGCCCCGGCCGAGCCGACCCCCGGCGGGTGAGCACGCCGGTCGGCGGCGTTTCGTCAGCTGCTCAATCTGGCGGCGTTTCGTCAGCTGCTCAATCTGGCCTGCGGCGGGACAGCTGAACCCGCTCAACCGCGGCAGTGGCCGGCCAGCCGCGCGGCTTCCCCTCCGGCCGGATCCTTCCGTTCCAAGTCCAGGGTTTAGCGATTCCCATTTTAGGACATCATTGTCTCATCTCTGCTATAAAGTGTCCAACGACGCGACAGGAGGTCACGATGTCCACCAAGACGACGCAACACGAATTCCCGCTCTTCGACAAGCCCGCGACGCCGCTGCCCAGTCGTCCCCACGGTCACGTGGTCGGTCATGCGATCGGCCAGGGGCCGGCACAGACCGTCGCCGGCCGCCCCCACGGCCACGTGGTGGGCCATGCGATCGGCCGCCCGCCGGCCGAGTCCTTCTCCGGCCGGCCCCACGGCCACGTCGTGGGCCACGCGATCGGCCAGCCCCCGACCGAATCCTTCGCCGGACGGCCCCACGGCCACGTCGTGGGCCACGCCATCGGCCAGCGGCCGGCCCAGCCGTTCGCCGGACACCCCGAGCGCTGGGCCGCGTCGCGCCGGCGCCCGGCGACGCCGTCGCCAGTCGCCCGGACCGCATATCGCTGGGCGGCGTAGCCCTGTTGTCCATGTACACGATCCACTTGGAGGAAGCATGAAGTACCTCTACTACGACCTCGGCGAGCGCCCGCAGGGCAGCTCGGTTGTCGCCCATCTCGTCGGTTCAGCGGTGAACGTGATCCTTCTCGACCCGCTGAGCTTCGAGCGCTACCGCCTCGGCCTCCCAT
>JBPYFQ010000213.1:0-3351 GCA_051985625.1 Solirubrobacteraceae bacterium | reverse complement strand
AGCGCCAGGAACCGCTCCTCGGCCTCCGAGCGGGTGAGGGTGGGACCGTCGGTCAGCCGGACGAGCTGGGCTTTGAGGAGGGGCGCGCCGGGTCGGCCGCTCGTCCGGCTCAGCACGTCCCGGATCTCATCCGAGCGGACGATGCGGTCGACGAGGCCTCGGTCGACGGCCAGCTCCAGGCGACGCTCGGTGACCAGTTCGGCGATCCCAAGCAGCGCCCAGGCGGGGGAGAGGACGGGCAGCCCCCGGTGGACCCGGACGTCCGTCGTGCGGAGAACGCGGCTGCGGTGGACGACGACGCCTTCCAGGCACGGGCGGTGCTGCTCGGCGGTGGTCACGTGGATGAGGCCGTTGGCTGAGTCCGGCGGCAGGAGGCTCCAGAGGACGGCAGCGGACAGGTGCGAGAGGGCGGCGGTGCCGCCCACGGCCAGCAGCGCCGCCGTTTCGTCGCCGAGCTCGATCGGCGCCGTGTGGCCCACGGCAAAAACGGCGCGATGAAGGGGGAACAGGCAGGAGCGCGCCACCAGCCGGTCCGTGCTGCTGGAGCTGATGCCCGCGGCGATCAGCTGACGCCTGGCGATCCGGCCCCGCTGGGAGCCGGCGATCTGGGCGATGCGCTGGTGGAAGGGCCCGCGGACGGGGACTTTCTCACTCGCGCCTAGCACCGCGACGAGCCGGGTGACATTGTTCCCACCCCGCGGGCACAAGGTCCCTCACCTCTCTGGCGGGCGCGACGCGAGTGACATTGTTCCCACGTCCCCAGTCTGCAGCCAGCGCGGCATCCCCTCTTCATTGCCCGCCGTTTTTCGACACCGACGTGACGCCCCGTGACACAACCTTGACGAAACTGGCAAAGTAGGCAGTAGGACGTCCTACTCGTGACCACCGAGCCACAGACCACCACCAGCCTGCTGCGCCCTCTGGCCGAGGACCTCCGCGCCCGCCGGGAGCAGATCCGGCTCGGCGGCGGCGAGGCGAAGATCGCCGCTCAGCACGCCGCCGAGAAGCTGACCGCCCGGGAGCGACTGGCGCTGCTCATCGACGAGGGCACGTTCACCGAGCTCGGCATCCACGGCCGTCCGCATTTCTCACAGAAGGCCATGGAGGGCCGCGAGGCGGCGGCCGACGGGGTGATCACCGGGTACGGCAAGGTGAACGGCCGCCTGGTCGCCGTCGCCGCCTACGACTTCACGGTCATGGCCGGCTCGATGGGGATGACCGGCGAGCTCAAGGTGACCCGACTGCGCGAGCTGGCGCTGACCAAGCGGATCCCGTTCGTCTGGCTGCTGGACTCGGCCGGCGCCCGCATCCAGGAGGCGGTCGGCTCGCTGTTCGCCGGCAGCGGGCACCTGTTCCGCGAGGAGGTCGTCAACTCCGGCGTCATCCCGCAGGTGGCGGCGCTCATGGGTCCGTGCGCGGCCGGCACCGCGTACATCCCCGGTCTGGCCGACTTCGTGCCGATGGTCAAGGGGCGGGGCTCCATGGCGCTGGCCGGGCCCCACCTGGTGCGGGCGGCGGTCGGCGAGGACGTCACGCAGGAGGAGCTGGGCGGCAGCCGCGTGCACTGTCGCAAGTCCGGGGTCGGCGACCTGGAGGTCGCTGACGATCCGGCCTGCATCGAGGCGATCAAGGCCTATCTGAGCTACTTCCCGCAGAACTGCGAGGAGGCGCCGCCGGTCAGGCCGACCAGCGACCCCATCGACCGGGCCGACGAGGAGCTGCTCGACGTCCTGCCGGACTCCAACCGCAAGCCGTATGACATGTACGAGGTCATCCGCCGGATCGTCGACGACGGCGACTATTTCGACCTCAAGCCCCAGTTCGCCAAGACGATCATCACCTGCCTGGCCCGCTTCGGCGGGCGCCCGGCCGGGATCATCGCCAACCAGCCCAAGCAGCTGGGCGGGATCCTGGACAACGACTCGTCCGACAAGGCGGCCCGGTTCATCAACCTGTGCAACGCCTACGGGATCCCGCTCGTGTACCTGATGGACGTGCCTGGGTTCATGGTCGGCACCAAGGTCGAGGAGGCCGGGATCATCCGCCACGGGGCCAAGATGCTCTACGCCACCGCCAACGCCACCGTGCCGAAGCTCACCGTCGTGCTGCGCAAGGCCTACGGCGCCGGCTACTACGTGATGTGCGGGCGGGCGTACGAGCCGGATCTGATCGTCGCCTGGCCGAGTGCGGAGATCAGCGTGATGGGCGCCGAGGGTGCGGTCGAGATCGTGTTCCGCAAGCAGGTCTCCGACGCCGAGGACCCGGCGGCAAAGCGGGCCGAGTTGATCCAGGCCTATCGCGAGATCATCGACGTGTACGTCGCGGCCGGCAACGACATGATCGACGACGTGATCGACCCGCGGGAGACCCGGGCCACGATCTGCCGGGGGCTGGAGATGGCCGCCGGCAAGAAGGTGGAGCGGCCGTACAAGCGCTCCGGGGTGGTCCCGGTCTGATGAACCCCGCGGTCATCACGTGCGCCATCTCCGGCGCCATCGCCAACCGCGACCAGTGCCCGGCGATCCCGTACACGCCGGAGGAGTACGCGGCCGAGGCGCGGCGGATCGTCGACGAGGGCGGGGTGCACATCCACATCCACGCCCGCACCCGGGACGGCGCTCCCAGCCAGGAGATCGAGGACTTCCGGGCCATCCGCGACGCGATCGTGGCCGAGATCGGCGACGCGGCGATCATCAACTTCTCCACCGGCACCGTCGGTGTGCCCGTGGCCAAGCGCGTGGCCTACCTGGAGGCGTGCCCGCCGGAGGTGGCGGCGCTCAACATGGGGTCGCTCAACTACGCCAAGTACTCGCGCTCGCGCCGGGACTTCGTGTTCCAGTTCGTGTTCGCCAACCCGTTCGACGAGATCATCGAGCTGCTGGAGGCGATGCGCCGCTTGGGCATCAAGCCCGAGCACGAGTGCTTCGACGTCGGCCACGTTGCCTCGCTGGAGCCGCTGGTCGACATGGGGCTGCTCGAGGCGCCGCTGCACACCGACTTCGTCATGGGGGTGGTCGGCGGGATTCCGGCCACGACGCGAAATCTGGAGGCGATGGCCGACAACCTGCCCGCCGGTCAACATCACTGGGGCGTGATCGGCATCGGCCGCGACCAGTGGCGAATGGTGGCCGCGGCCCTCACCCTGGGCGGATCGATCCGGGTCGGCCTGGAGGACAACTTCTACCTGCCGGACGGGGAGATGGCCCGGTCCAACGGCGATCTCGTCGCCCGGGCGCGGCGGCTGACCGAGGACTGCGGCCGCCGGCCCGCAACCGTCTCAGAAGCGCGGCAGCTGCTGGGGATCCAGGCCCGTGAGCCTGCCGCTTGACGGCCTGACCGTCCTTGATTTAA
>JBPYFQ010000212.1:0-20900 GCA_051985625.1 Solirubrobacteraceae bacterium | reverse complement strand
ATAGAGGCGGCGAGCCATCCGGCGATCATGGACACGAGCAAGGCCACGCGGGAGCTCGGGTGGCGCCCGCAGTTCACCGGCATCGACGCGCTGCGAGCGACGCTCCGCCGCTAATGCGCTCGTCCGTGAGTCGCGCGGCACCGAGGGTGGTCACCGGCGGATGCTGCGCGAGGACGCAGGCCCCCGGCGGGGAGCACACGCGGCCCGCGACCACCCCGAACCGGCCCAGCCGACGCAAACAACACGACAGTCACCCGCCGGCGGCCGACCGTGCCGTACTACGTAACTCGGCAGGGTCCGGCGCGCACGCATCAGCGTCGTATTCCCCGCGCGAGAGAGGCTGCACAAACTTCAGGGTGCTGGCGGGTCGGCTGCGCGGTGGCGGCCGGCGGCCTTGGTGCTGGGGCTCTGACACCAGGCCGGCTCGCGGGGCCGACGGGTGAACGTGGGGCAGTTGATGGTGAGGGCCGCGCCGTCGCCGGGGTCTCCGGGCCTCCGGGCCTCCGGGCCTCCGGGCCTCCGGGGAGCATGCATAACACGACAATCGCGGCCCGCGGGCGTGACCGTGCCGCTCTACGCATGCCCCACATGCGTGGACCGTCACGGTCGACCGCGATCGCGTCGATTGTCATGTTTTGCAGGTTCTCGCGGGAGGTTGGCCCGCGCGTCGCCGCGGCACTCTCTCGGGTGCCCGCCGTTCGGCCGCGGCGCCCACACCCGCGGCGGAATCGAATGTCGGGGGCCGGCTCGAGTGCCGTAGGACTTGCGGTCTCGAGAGTTTTGCGACGGCGTCGAGAGCGCCGATAACCCCACGCTCCCCCGCGTATACACCGAACGCCGAAACCCGCGACATAGACGGACGGATTTCTCCGCACTCGAGCCGGGAACCTCGTCGAGTGCGGGATTATCGGCCCTGAATTCAGGTGTATTGGGGCCGTTGCGCCCCGGTGTAATCGCGGCGCGGAGATGTCGGTGGCGCCCCGGTGTATCGCGACGCGAAGACGGCGGTGGCGCGGGGCAACTGGCGCTGCGTTTCGGGGTTGGGGCCTCGCTGCGCTCGGCATCCATGCCGGGCGGGGCCGTCGCCGCGACCGCCGTTCCGCCCGTCATCCATTCCGGGCGGGGGGATCGCGATCCGCCGGGCACGGACGCCCGGCGGAACCGGCCCCACGGATGCCGCCGAAAGGCGGCCTCAAGAACTAGCCCCCGAGCCAGGCGGAAACGACGACGCCGGCGTCGAGCGGGATGTCGACCGTCACGTATCCGTTGCCGGGTGCGTGCATGCGCTCAACGTACCTGTCCTGGTCGGGATCGTCCTCGCTCAGATCGGCGATCACCAACGCCCCCGGCGACAGCCGGGGCTGCAGCAGGTCAACCACCGGCTCGTACAGGTTGTTCCAGCCGTCGAGGAACAGCAGATCGACCTCGCCGACGTCCCGGAGCGTGGTCAGAGCGTCTCCCACCCGCATCTCGACGAGATCATCGAGTCCCGCCTCGGCCAGATTCCGTCGCGCCGCCGCGACCTTCGCGGGCTCTAACTCGGTGGTGATCACACGGCCGGATCAGATGTCGCGAACGCCGGCCGCGAGATGGATCGTCGAATACCCGTGGGACGCTCCGAACTCGACGATCGTGGCGGGCCGGCGCGACGACGAGAACGCACAGCAGTTCCCCCGCCTCGGGCGTGATCGACAGCGGTGCACCGCTGTAAGCAGCGCCCGCTCGCCGCCCCACACCCGCCGGCCAAGCTCCCGTTCACGGTCGACTACGCGCCGCTTCGCCGGCGGATCCTCCGCCTCGCCGAGCCGCCTCAGCTCGGCGAGGACACGCGTGACCGGCTCGCTCTGAAGGGTCGCGTTTACTGGAAGATCTCAGTCGTGCAGTCTCCGCCCGGCAGGTGGATCTCATGCGGACGCGCGCCGTCGGCCTGCTCGTGGAAGTCGACGAAGAAATCGGGATCGAGTGCGTACGTGCCGTCGCTCTGGCGGGTCATGCGGGTGAGCCAGCCCTTGATTCCCGGATAGAACTGGTTGTCCCAGCTCGAGAACAGCGAATTGGTGACGTATACCCGGTCACCGTCGAGCGAGTTCTGGATCATCTGCGGCCCGCCGTTCAGTGCGTCGGCCGCCTTCGGATGACCGCCGTCGTGGCCGAGCAGGCCGCCCAGCCACACCTGAGACTTCAGCTGCGGCGTGGACGGATCGGAGACGTCGTAGTGACGCAAGTCGCCGTGGAGCCAGTTGGAGAAGAACAGGTCCTTGTCGTCCATCGACAGCACGAGGTCTGTGATCAGACCGGGGACGCCGCCCTCGAGCGGCCAGCCCTCGAGCTCTTCGTTGCCGACATCGATCGCCTTCGACACGCCCCAGCTTCCGTTGTCGCGGTGGAAGTGGATGATGTTGCTCGACAGGGTCGCGCCGACGAACCCCTGAGCCGAATCGGGGTCGTGCTGCCACCGGATCTCGAGCGGGATCCAGCCTTCGTCGCCGAGGTCGATCGTCTGAACCTTGGCCCGGCGCTCGAGGTCCCAGAAGTTCAGCTGCCGCCCGTACTTGCCGGCGGCCACGTCCGCGGGGTTGAACCCGTCCAGGAACGTGTTCGGCGGGCCCCACTCGCTCGAGATCAGCGTGTTCTGGCGCGGCTGATACCAGAAGTCGTACATGAACTCCAAGCCGTTCGGCTCGCGTTCCCAGCGCCCGGCGATCGAGTAGTCGCGCGCGTCGAGCACCGCGAACCCGCCGGGGGTGTTGCCGTTGGCGTCGCCGAGCATCGAGATCGTGACGATGTCCCCCGGCATGCAGTGCACGGTGTGCGGTGCGCTCAGCCCGAGCTTCTCCTTGACCTCCTCGCCCTCGATCACGTCCTTGATCCGCGGCGCTCGCGGCTCGGAGATATCGATGATGTGGATCCGCGACGAGCGCTCGCCGGGGACGATCATCGTGTCGCGGTTGAGCTGCGAGTGACACGCCGACGAGCAGGCGTTCCAGCCGAAGTGATGCAGCTCGTCGCCCACGTTCGGCATCTCGGTGCGGTGGACGATCTGCCCGTAGCTGGGCGAGGACGGGTCCACGTCGACCACGGCGATGAAGTCCGGCCGGTCGATCCCGGTCCCCTCGTACAGCGCCGCGACATAGACGTACTTTTCCGGCGGCTGCTGCCGGGCCACCTGGGGAGAGGCGTAGCCGGGACCGGCGTGCTCGTGGTCGGAGTGATCGTGAACGCTCATCCCTTGGCTCCTCTCGACGGCGTGGTCGCGCCCACTCTACTCGTTGCGGGCGCATCACTGGCGACTAAATCGATTGACAAACTCATGCCGGCGCGCGCCGCGGGCGCAATGAGTCCAACGTGTTACCGATCCGCGATGGCTGGATAGCGTGCAGAGCGCCGGCGGGGATAGCCTGCAGGAAACCCGCCCCGATCCTTGGGAGGCCCCGATGAGCACGATGACGAGCATCCCGCAGCTCCGCGACCGGCCGGCGTGGACCGCGCTGTCTCAGCATTACGAGCAGATCCGAGGCCTCCATCTGCGCGACCTGTTCGCCCAGGACCAGACCCGGGGCGAGCGCCTGGTGGCCGAGGGAGCCGGCCTGTATCTCGACTACTCCAAGAACCGGGTCACCGACGAGACGCTGGGCCTGCTGATCGAGTTGGCCGAGCAGTCCGGGTTGCGTGAACGGACCGAGGCGATGTTCCGCGGCGACCGCATCAACGTATCCGAGAACCGCTCCGTGCTGCACGTCGCCCTGCGGATGCCCAAGGGCAGCTCGCTCGTCGTCGACGGGCTGAACGTCGTCGACGAGGTGCACGAGGTCCTGGATCGGATGAGCGCGTTCACCGACCGGGTGCGCTCCGGCGACTGGACCGGCTACACCGGGCGGCCGATCCGCAACGTGGTCAACATCGGCATCGGCGGCTCGGACCTGGGGCCGGTCATGGCCTACGAGGCCCTGCGTCACTACAGCGACCGCGAGATGACGTTCCGCTTCGTCTCCAATGTGGATTCCACCGACTTCGTCGAGGCCACCCGGGACCTGGATCCCGAGGAGACGCTGTTCATCGTGTCCTCCAAGACGTTCACGACGCTGGAGACGATGACCAACGCCCGCTCCGCCCGGGACTGGACCCTGGCGGCGCTGGGCGACGAGGCCGCGATCGCCCGGCACTTCGCCGCAGTCTCCACCAACGCCCAGAAGGTGGCCGAGTTCGGGATCGACACTGACAACATGTTCGGGTTCTGGGAATGGGTGGGTGGCCGCTACTCGATGGACTCGGCCATCGGCCTGTCCACGATGCTGGCCATCGGCCCGGACAACTTCCACGAGATGCTGGCCGGGTTCCACGAGATGGACGAGCACTTCCGCACCGCGCCGCTGGAGCGCAACCTGCCGGCGCTGATGGGGCTGCTGGCCGTCTGGTACGGCGATTTCTTCGGCTGCCAGACCGTGGGGGTCATGCCCTACGAGCAGTACCTCAAGCGCTTCCCCGCCTACCTGCAGCAGCTGACGATGGAGTCCAACGGCAAGCACGTCACGCTGGAGGGCCGCCCCGTCGACTACCAGACGGGCGCCATCTACTGGGGCGAGCCGGGCACCAACGGCCAGCACAGCTTCTATCAGCTGCTCCACCAGGGGACGAAGCTCGTCCCCATCGACCTGATCGGCTTCGCCCGGACCCTGAACCCGCTCCGCGACCACCATGACCTGCTCATGTCCAACGTGTTCGCCCAGGCCGAGGCGCTCGCCTTCGGCCGCACCGAGGCCGAGGTCCGAGCGGAGGGCACGCCGGACGCGGTCGTGCCCCACCGGGTGATGGAGGGCAACCGCCCCACCAACACCATCCTGGTCGACGTGCTGACGCCGCGCGCACTCGGCCGGCTCGTCGCCCTGTACGAGCACAGCGTGTTCACCCAGGGCGTCATCTGGAGCATCGACTCCTTCGACCAATGGGGCGTCGAGCTCGGCAAGGCCCTGGCCCAGCGGATCATCCCGGAGCTGGAGAGCGCCGAGGACCCCAAGCTGGAGCACGACAGCTCCACCAACGCGCTGATCCGCCGGTATCGCTCGATGCGCTGACCCATTCTCGCCGCAGCTCGGCAAGAAACGGGACTACCAGTCCCGTTAGCCGCCGAGGTGGCCTGACAGCCACCGTCGGGCCATGAGAGGATCCGCGGCATGAGCGACCACCGGCGCGTCGCCGTCGTCACGGGGGCCGGAACCGGGATCGGCCGGGCGGTCAGCCATGGGCTGCTGCGGAGCGGGTGGCGGGTCGCGCTGGCCGGCCGCCGGCCCGAGCCGCTGCGGGAGACCCTGGCCACCGCGCCGGAGCCGCACACCGCCCTCACGGCACCCACCGACGTGACGGCCGAGGAGGAGGTCCAGGCGCTGTTTCACCGGGTGGTCGGCGAGTGGGGACGGGTCGATCTGCTGTTCAACAACGCCGGGCTGTTCGGACCGACGGCGGGCATCGACGAGCTGGCGCCCGACCAGTGGCGGCAGGTCGTGGACACCAACCTGACCGGGTGCTTCCTGTGCGCCCGGCAGGCGTTTGCGGCCATGAAGCGCCAGCGGCCCGCCGGCGGCCGGATCATCAACAACGGCTCGGTCTCGGCGCACGTCCCCCGTCCCGGCGCCGCCGCCTACACCGCCTCCAAGCATGCCGTGACCGGGCTGACCAAGGCGATCTCACTGGAGGGACGGCAGTTCGGGATCGCCTGCGGGCAGATCGACGTCGGCAACGCCGCCACGGAGCTGACCGCCGGGATCGCCCAGGGCGCACTCCAGCCGGACGGCTCGCGCCGGCCCGAGCCGATGATGGACGTCCGCCACGCGGCCGAGGCCGTGCTCCAGATGGCCGAGCTACCGCTCGACGCCAACGTCCAGTTCATGACCATCATGGCGACGAACATGCCGCTGGTCGGCCGGGGCTGAGCAAATCGGCCGCCCGTGCCCGGCGAGGCCGCCCTGAGAGCTAACCTTCACCCGGTCATGATGCGGGCAGACCGGCGCTCGGCATTCAGGGGGCTTGGGCAGGCCGCCCTTCTGGCACCGGCGGCGCTGTCGGTGCACGAGTTGCGCTACCTGCTGGCGTTCGGCCCCAACGCCGGACTCGAGCTCCAGCGCCAGGGGCACTCGTACCTGCACTCGGTGGCGCCCTGGATCGCGCTGGTCATGGCGCTGGTCGCGGGTATGTTCCTGCGTGCGCTCGGCCGGGCCTTCTCCGGCCGGACCTCGGTCTCCCGGCTGTCGATCTCCTTCGCCACGCTGTGGCTGGCCTGCACCGCCTGCCTGGTGGCGATCTACATAGGGCAGGAGTTCCTGGAGGGCGTGCTGGCGACCGGGCACCCCTCGGGCTGGATCGGGATCTTCGGCTACGGTGGCTGGTGGTCGATTCCGGCCGCCGTCGGCATCGGGCTGGTGCTGGCGGCCGTGTATCACGCCGCCGACTGGGTGCTGGGCGAGGTCAGCCGGCACTATGCGGCCTCCGTGCCGGTGCGGCGGCGCAGAGCACAGCCGTCCCTGCGTCCCGTCGGCCACACGCGTCCCAGGCCGGCTCCGGTGGCCGGTGGATGGTCATTGCGGGGGCCCCCGCGGTCTCCCGCGCTGGTCTGACCGCCACCTACCGACCCAAGGAGTTTCATGACCACGAGTACCGCCGAAGCCGGCGGCACGCTCTCAGGTCCCAGCGATGCCGCCGTGCTATGTCGCTTACGCCTGTACTTCGCATCCGACACCCGCCGCGCCCTCCAGACCGCCCTGGGGCTGCTCTGGCTGCTCGACGGTGCCCTGCAGTTCCAGTCCTTCATGTACTCGAAGGGCTTCATCGACATGCTCACCCAGATGCTGACCGGCCAGCCCCCGTGGCTGGAGAGCAGCATGCGGTGGGCGTCCCATATCGCCGCCGGCAACCTCACCGTGTACAACACGCTGTTCGCGCTGACCCAGGTGCTGATCGGCCTCGGGCTGCTGTACCGCCGCACCGTCCGGCCGGCGCTCGCCGTCTCGTTCGGATGGACGCTGATCGTGTGGTGGTTCGGCGAGGCGTTCGGAATGCTGTTCATGAACATGGCCAACCCGCTGACCGGCGCCCCCGGCGCGGTCGTCCTGTACGCGATCGTAGGGCTGCTGGTGTGGCCCAACGGACGGCCGGGCGGGCTGCTGGGCGTGCGGGGCGCCAAGGTGGCCTGGGCCGCACTGTGGCTGCTCATGGCCTGGCTGTGGCTGCTCGGCGCCAACAGCAGCGCCGACGCCACCCATGACGCCATCAACGCCGCGCCATCCGGGATGAGCTGGCTGAGTACCGTCCAGGACTGGGCGGCCAACGCAGCGCACGGTAATGGCACCGTGATAGCGCTCCTGCTGGCGGCGGTCTCGGCGGTGATCGGGATCGGCGTGGCCACCGGTTGGCAGGTGCGCCCGCTGCTGGCGTTGGCGATCGGCCTGAACCTGGCCTACTGGGTGCTCGGCCAGGGCTTCGGCGGAATCTTCGAGGGCAACGCCACCGATCCCAATGCCGGGCTTCCGTTCGTCCTGCTGGCCGTCGCCGTCGGCCACGCGCTCGCCGCGCCCCGCCCCTCATCGGCGACCGTCGGACCCCGGCCGGGGCGGGCGGGCCGTCTTCCCTCGGTTTCAGGAGATGTGACATGACACGACGTTTTCCCAGTGCCCGCCGGCTCGCCCTGGCCTGCCTGACCGTCGCGCTGGTGGCCGGTTGCGCCAGCGCCGAGAAGACCACCTCCACCGCGTCGAGCGCGGGGGCGAGCGGCGGCTCGAACATGGCCGGCATGAGCATGGGCGGTGGCAGCAGCAGCGGGTCGGGCGCCGCCGTCGACGGGATCAAGCCCGTCCCCACGCAGACCCTGGCCACCGCCACGTGGCAGGACATGAAGGTGCAGGCGCGGGCCATGACCGCGGTCCCGTTCGTCGTCTACGACGGCACCTCGGAGCGGATGGTCAAGCCGAGCAAGAAGACGACGTTTCACCTGATGATCGATCTCAACGATGCCCGCACCAACGTGCCGATCCCCTACGCCGGCGTCTGGGCGACGATCAGGCGAGGCGGCAAGCTCGTCTACGACGAGCGCCTGTGGCCGATGATCTCCGAGTACATGGGCCCGCACTACGGCAACGACGTGTCGCTGCCGGGCAAGGGGACCTACCAGCTCAGCCTGCTGATCAGTCCGCCGGTCTCGGCACGGCACGTCGAGTACCAGGACGTGTGGCTGCACCCGCACCGGGTGAACACCAGCTTCACCTGGAGCGGGACGTGACGGGACGCCTCACCCGCCGGCGGCTCCTGCTGGGCGCGGCCGGGGTCGCCGCCGGCGGCGCTGCGGTGGGGGTCAGCATCGACGCCGCCACCCGGTCCGGCGGCGCGTCGGTCGACGTCCCCCACGTCGCACTGGGCCCGGTGGCCGCCGGCCTGCCCGCCCGCCAGCACGCCTGGACGGCCACCCAGGCCCGCGACGGCGACGGGAACCCGATCGCGCCCCGCTTCGACCGCCTGCTGTTCTTCGACGTCGCGGGCAGCCCCACCCCGGCCTACGCGCGCCTGCTGGAGGCGTCGTTGCGCTCGCTGGAGCAGCGGTTCGCCTGGGGCCCGAGCGGACTCCTGTTCACCGCCGGATGGGGCCCGGCCTACTTCGAGGACGTCCTGCATGTCGCATCGCCCATCCCCCGAGCCACCGCCATGTCGCAGTTCGAGCTTCCGGCCATCGACGACTACCACCTGTGCCTGCACCTGGCCTGCGACGACGAGCGGCGACTGGCCGACGTGGAGGCCGCGCTCGTACACGGTACCCCGCTGCCGGGAGCCGCAAGCCCTCTGAAGATCACCGATGTCCTGCGCTGGCGGGAGACCCGCACCGGGTTCGTGGGCGCCGGGCTGCCCGCCGCCCGCCAGGACACCGGCGGGATCCCGGCTGGCCGGCCCGTGCCCAAGTCGGCTCCGCTGTTCATGGGCTTCAAGTCCAACTTCAAGCACAACCAGGCGACCGAGGATGCGGTCACGATCGCCGCCGGCCCGTTTGCCCAGGGGACCACGATGGCGGTCAGCTACATGCGGCTGCGCCTGGACAGCTGGTACGGCACGCTCTCCAAGCGCGAGCGGGTGGCCCGGATGTACGCGCCCCAGGTCAGCCCCGCGGAGGTCGCCGCGTTCAGAACCGACGCCGCCAGCGACCCGGCCAAGCTCGGCCAGGCGATCGGCCGCTACGGGGTCATCGGCCACGCCCAGACCTCGGCCCGGGCGCGGCGCCACGGCAAACCGCTCATCCAGCGCCGGGACTTCAACACCGTCGACGGCGGCCAGGCCGGACTGCACTTCGTCTGCATCCAGCGCTCCATCGAGGACTTCGTCAGCACGCGCAACGCCATGAACGCCAGCTCGGCGCAGCTTCAGAACCCGGCGATCACCGACACCGTCAACAACGGGATCAACGAGTTCATCTTCGTGCTCAAGCGGGCCAACTACATCCTCCCGGCGCGCGCCGAGCGGTCGTTCCCGCTGCTGCCGGGCCGCGGCGCCGCCCTGGCCTAGACGCTCAGACCCCACCTCCGGCGTGGCCGTTTCCCGATTCCACCCCCGGGTAGTGATCGTGCGTGGTCAGGACCTTCGGCGCGGCGTTTGTGTTCGCCGGCGCGTTCTACCTGCTGCTGATCGATACGACCAGCTCACCTGAGCTGTATGCCGGGGCCGGCGCGGCGCTGCTGGCCGCGCTCGCGTGCGCGAGCGCCAACCGCAACGGCCTGCGCGGCATTCGTCCGCGGCGCGTGGCGTTGAGGCGCGTTGCCCGGACCCTGGCCCAGATCCCGGTGGACATCGTCTGGGTGTCGGCCGCCGCCCTGGCCCAACTCGTGTCCCCCCGCCCGATCCGGGGACAGTGGCGGACCGTCCCGTTCCGCTTCGGCGAGGCCGACGACGTCGGCGACATGTCCCGTCGCGCCCTGGCCGAGGCCGTCGGATCGATTGCCCCCAACACCATCGTGGTCGGCGTCGACGACGAGCGAGACGTCCTCCTCGGCCATCAACTGCGCCCCGGCGGCGGACCGGAGCGCACCGACGTGCTGGGGCTCGGATGAACGAGTGGGAGATCGCCGCCGCCATCCTGGGCGCCGCGCTGGTGCCGTGCCTCGTCGTCTGTCTGGTGACCGACGTCGCCCACGGCCTGGTCGCGTTCGAGGTCGCCAGCGTGGTGCTGACGACGATCCTGATGGTCCTGTCCGAGGCATTCCACCGGCAGCCGTTCATCGACCTGGCGGTGACGTTCGCGTTCCTGTCGCTCGTCGGCGGCGTGGCCTTTGCTCGGCTGATGGAGCACGACCTGTGAGCTGGCGCCACGTCGCCGGGACCGTCCTGCTCATCGGCGGCTGCTCGCTCCAGGTACTGGCCGTGCTCGGCCTCGTCGTCATGCGCGACGTCTACGACCGGCTGCACTTCGTGGGGCTGGCCGGCTACGGCGCGCTGCTGGTGGCGGTGGGGATCGTCGTGCGCGAATCGTTCTCGCTGATCGGCGACAAGGCACTGCTGACGGCCGGGGTCCTCGTCATCCTGGGTCCGCTGCTCACCCACGCCACCGCCCGGAGCCTACGCATCCGTGAGCGCGGGGATTGGCGCGCCGATCCGGGGGAACGCGCCGAGGAGGGGACCGGGGAGTGACCGTGCTGCAGATCGTGGCCCTGGCCGCGGTCGCCGTCGGCGGCGGCGCGGTGGCGCTGGTCACCGATCCTCTCCGCCAGACGCTGCTGCTCGGCATCTTCGGGGGGGCGCTGGTGTTCCTGTTCTTCACCTTCCAGGCGCCCGACGTGGCGCTGTCGGAGATCGTGGTGGGGTCGATCGGCCTGCCCCTGATCATCCTGGCCGCGTTGCGCAAGATCGCCGAGCAGGAACGGACGAAACAGACCGACGACAAGGACCTTTCGTGAGTCGCCGGGCGCGGCTGTGGCTGTTCGGGGTGGCCGGTCCGGGGCTGGCGGCCGTGCTCGTCATCGGCTTCCGGGGCCTGCCCGCGTTCGGTGACTACCACGGGGTGTACGGGCGAGTGGTCAACGGCGTGGAGCTCAGCATGCGTCATGCCACCGACTACGTCACCGCCCTGAACTTCGACCTGCGCGCGTTCGACACGCTGGGCGAGGAGTACATCCTGTTCGCCTCGGTCCTCGGCGTGACGCTGCTGTTGCGGGTGATGCGCGAGGAGGACGAGGAGTACGCCGCCGCCGGGCGCGGCATCGCCGGCTCCAGCGACGCCGTGCGACTGCTGGCGCTCATCCTCGTCCCGCTCCTGGTAGGGCTCGGCGTCTACATCGTCCTGCACGGCGCGCTGACGCCCGGCGGGGGCTTTCAGGGCGGGCTGGTGCTGGCCGCCGCGCCCGCGGCGCTGATCCTGGCCGGCCGCTACCTCGAGCTCAAGGTATTGGCTCCCTCCTGGGCGATCGAGGCGGCAGAGGGGATCGGCGCCGCCGGTTACGCGCTGCTCGGCCTGGGCGGCCTGATCTTCGCCTCCGTCTACTTCAAGAACTTCCTGCCCGCCGGCAACCCGGGCCAGCTGCTCTCGGCGGGCTTCATGCCACTGAACAGCATCGCCGTGGGCCTCGAGGTCATGGGCGCGTTCTTGATCGTGTGGACGGCGTTCCTGGACCAAGCCCTGCTCATCCGGCGGCGCTCCGCGGAGGCCGCGCGGTGAGCTTCCTCCCCTATGCCGTGGCCGGATGGCTGTTCATCGTCGGCCTGTACGGCGTGGTGTCAAGCCGGCACATGGTCCGCACCATCCTGAGCCTGGCCGTCGTGCAGTCGGCGACGTACGTGTTGCTGCTGGCAATCGGTTACCGCGCGGGGGCGAAGGCGCCGATCGTGGCCGACATCCCGCCGGTGACCCCGCTCGTCGACCCGGTCGTCCAGGTGCTGGTGCTGACCGACATCGTGATCGAGGCCACGGTCACCGCGCTCCTCCTGGCCCTCGTCGTTCAGGCCCACAAGCGGTTCGGCAGCGTGGACCCCAACGATCTGCGCCCGCTGCGCGACTGACCTGAGGCCCGGCCGGCATGACCCCGTCCATCACCGCTCTGCCGGTCGTGGTGCCGTTCGTCACCGCGGCGGTGCTGGTGATCGTTCGGCCCCTGACGCGCCGATGGCTCGACGACACCCTCGCCGTGGCCGCGGTGATCGGCGAGATCGCGCTGCTGGCCATCCTGCTGGCCCGCTCCGTTCATCGGCCGATCGCCTACTGGCTGGGCGGCATCACGCCCGTCCATGACGTGACCATCGGCATCTCGCTGTCGATCGATCCGCTCGGCGCCGGGCTGGCCCTGTTCTCGGCCGTGCTCGTGCTCGCCGCGCTCGCCTACTCGGTCCGGTACTTCGACGCCGTCGACGGCCTGTTCCACGTCCTCATGCTGCTGTTCGGCGCGGCCATGATCGGCTTCTGCCTGACCGGCGACCTGTTCAACCTGCTCGTGTTCTTCGAGCTCATGGGCGCCGCCGCCTATGCGCTGACCGGCTATCTGATCGAGGAGCGCGCGCCCATCCAGGGCGCGATCAACTTCGCGGTGACCAACAGCATCGCCGGCTACGCGATGTTCATCGGACTGGCCCTCCTCTACGCGCGCACCGGCGCGCTCAACATGGCCCAGATCGGCCTGTCGCTCGACCGCCACGGGGCCGATGCCCTCGTGGTCGTGGCCATGGCCCTGCTGTTCATCGGCTTTCTCACCAAGGCGGCGGCCGTCCCCGTGCACTTCTGGCTGGCCGACGCTCACGCCGTCGCCCCGGTTCCGGTCTGCGTCCTGTTCTCCGGGGTCATGATCGAGCTCGGGGTGTACGCCGTCGCCCGCCTGTACTGGGTCATCTTCGCCGGCCCCATGCACCCGCACATGGAGGCGCTGCGCGCCATCCTCATCGCCATGGGCGTCGTCACTGCCCTGCTCGGGGCGCTCATGTGCTTTCAGCAGCGCCACATCAAGCGCCTGCTGGCCTTCTCCAGCATCGCGCACATCGGCATCTTCATCTGCGGCATCGGCCTGCTGGACGCCAAGGCGCTGGGCGGGATCGCCGTTTACGTCGTCGGACACGGCCTGACCAAGGCCGCCCTGTTCATGTGCGCAGGCGTCCTCCTGCATCGGTTCCAGACGATCGACGAGTACGACCTCCATGGACGGGGACGCGCGATCCCGTTCCTCGGCGTTCTCCTGGCGGTGGGCGGGATACTTCTGGCGGCGCTGCCACCGTTCACGCTGTTCGCCGGCAAGTCGCTGATCGAGGCGTCGCTCAGCCACGCCGGCTACGGCTGGGTGATCGCGGTGCTCATCGTCGCCTCGGCGGCGACCGGGGGCGCGGTGCTGCGGGTCGCCGCGCGGGTGTTCCTGGGCTGGGGCCCCACCGACGCGCCGGACGCCGGCCAGGCGCGAGCCGCCCGAGCCGACGAGGACGAGATGGCGGATCGCCCGGAGCACACCCCACCGATGACGGTCATCGTGCCGGCAATCCTGCTGCTTCTGGCGCTAGCGGTGGGCCTCATCCCGGGGATGGTGCCCGCCGCCGAGCACGGAGCGGCGCGGTTCACCGACCACGCCTCCTATGCGCAGTGGGTTCTCGGCGGGCAGGCGGTTCACTGGCCGGCGGTGTCACCGAGCCACGTCTCCGCCGACGACATCCTCTACAGCGTGGTGTCGGTCCTTGGCGCGTTCAGCTTGGCCGCGTTCGGGCTGTTCGGCCGGCCGCTGCGCGGGCGGATCCCGGCCGCGCTGGGCACGCCGTGGCTGCGGGGCCTGCACGTCATCCGCGACCTGCATTCGGGCCATATCGGCGACTACATCGCGTGGTGGACGGCCGGCGCGAGTCTCCTGGGAGCCATATGTCTGGTCACGCTGGCCTGACCCGGCACCGCCGCCGTGTGGCGCTGGCGGTGCTCGCGGCCTGCGCCGTGCTCGGCCTCACCGCCTGCGGCGCGCTTCCGCCCGAGGCGCCCGTGCCCGCGGCCAGTGTGATCTCCCGCGCGCTGACCACGATCGCCGCCTCCTGCGGGGAGTCCTATCGGTTGCAGGAATTCACACCACACCCGGATCTCGGCGGCCTGGAGGCGAGTGCCGCCGCCAGCGCGCGCAAGCTGGAGCGGATCCGGGCCCGTCACCCGGCGTGGGTGTATCAGGGCGAGACCCTCACCCAGATCGCCGGCGCATCTATCGCCTACCTCAACGGCTGCGCCCTGTCCAGGGCCGCGTCGATTCTCCGGGTGCGCTAGCTGCGTCGCAGGAGATCGGCGCGCATCGGCTGGACGAACACGCGTCCGCCCTGGGGGTCTGGCGTCCCGAGCCGGTCGAAGGCCAGCTTGATCTCCTCCCGGCGGGCGTCGAAGACCGGTCCCCGGTCCGGATCGACGCTCACCGTCCGCCGGCGGTAGGCGTCTGCGTCGGCCAGCCGGATGGCGATGTCGTACTCGACGCTGCTCGCGCGCGTCAGCCCGGCGTGCCCGGCGTCGGCCAGCGCTCGCTGGGCGGCTGCGCGCACCTCAACCTCATCCTCGACGAGGCTGGATAGGGCGAAGTAGTCGCCCTCCGCCAACGGCTCGGCCACGTACACGACGCCGTCGGCCCGGAGCACCCGCCCGGCCTCGCGCAGTGCCGTCGTGAGCTCCGCGGGTGGGACGTGATGCAGCGTGCGCATGAAGATGGCCACGTCCATCGACCCGTCCTGGAGCGGCAGCCGCTCGGCGCGACCCACCAGGTAGCGACCCACGCCGTCGGGGTCGGCGGCGAGCGCCGGAGCCAGCTGATCCGGGGAGATCTCCACGCCGGTGGCGCGTGCCCCGGCCGCGGCCAGCTCCCGCACCAGTGCGCCGCCCCCGCAGCCGATGTCGACGACGTCCTTATCCGCCGGCTGCGCCAGCCGGTGCAGGATGTCGAGATCGGTGCTCGCCGGACGCTCCACGACGCCGCGATCGTAGTGCGGATAGCGCCGGAACGCGGCCGAGGGCCAGCACCACGAGCCAGGCCAGCGCGATCGGCACGGTCGCCGGCAGCAGCACGCCGGGCGAGAGCAGCGAGTCGTACGCGACGACCAGGACACCGAGCAGGACCGCGCCCAGACGCTGAGCGCGGCCGGCGGCCAGATACGTGCCCAACAGCGCGGCCAGGAACAGGTCGGGATAGCCGATGGTGCTCCCGCCCACCCGCGCGCCCGTGAACCTGGGACCGTGGAAGTTGCGGGCCGCCGCGGCCAGCACGACCGTCTGGTGGACGCCGAAGCCCGAGGCCAGCAGCACGACGTCGACCACCGACATCGCCAGCACGCCGGCCAGCAGCCAGCGCGCAGGGATGAGCCTCTGGAGCGCGGCCCCGATGGTCAGGCAGGCCAGCGCCGTGATGACCGCGGCGCCGAGCTGCCCGGGGACGCCGCCGACGAACAGCGCCATCCCGCCGGCCAGCATGGCCACGGGCAGGAGGAGCAGCCGGGCGCGCACCACGGCCAGGACGGCCACCAGCGCGAGCAGCGGCGTCGTCACCGCGGCCAGCATGAGCGTCGCCGGCGCCGAGCGCGGCAGGGCGATCAGGCCGAACGTCCCGACGATGATCGAGATCGGGAGGAGCGCCGCCCACAGCGGCGAGCGCAGCGCGGTGAGCCGGCGCAGCGGCTGGGCCTGAGGGACCAGCACCAGCCCCGCCTCGAGGAGGGCGGCCGGCGTTCCGGTGAGGGCGTTCTGAAGGCTGAAACTGAGTGAAGACAATGGGAAACCTGAGTCGTGGACCGGGGGACGGCACGCCGCGACGACGCGTCGTCGGCCCACGCGGCCGCAAGGCAGCAGCAGCGGGGGCGGTCCAGCCGTCCTCTCGCGGAGTGAGCGAGGACGGAGGCCCCGGCGGTGCGGCACGTCCTCACCTTCCCTGGTCTGCTTCCCCCCGCGACCGGGCGTAAATCCTAAAAGCCCCATAATCATTGGGGGTATGCCCATAATGGCGGCGTGCTCATCCGCGACGCCCGCGCCGGCGATTGGCGCTCCATCTGGCCCTTCTTCCACCAGATCGTTGCCGCCGGCGAGACGTACGCCTACGACCCGGAGATGACCGAGACCGAGGCCGAGCGCCTGTGGATGGTCGGCCCGCCCGGGCGCACGGTGGTGGCCGTCGGCGACGACGACACAGTGCTGGGCAGCGCCAACATGTACCCCAACCGCGGCGGCCCCGGATCGCACGTGGCCTCGGCCAGCTTCATGGTCGACCCCGGCCGGTCCGGGCGCGGCGCCGGCCGGGCGCTCGGCGAGCACGTCCTGACCTGGGCCCGCGAGTCCGGCTTTCGCGCCGTGCAGTTCAACGCGGTCGTCGAGACAAACGCCCCCGCGGTGGCCCTGTGGCGGTCGCTCGGCTTCACGATCATCGGCACCGTGCCCGAGGCGTTCCACCACCCCACGGAGGGCTACGTGGGCCTGCACGTGATGCACCGCTTCCTGTAGCCCGGCTCGACTCGATCTCCCGCGGCGGGTGGGTGGTTGGTGGGAGGTTGGCCACGGGGTGGGAGCAATCTCCCTCGCGTGCAGCGCGGCGGCGACGCGAGGTCCAGGACTAAAGCTCAAATGCGTTGATGCCGAATAGTTCGTGTGCTAACCTTTAGACACCAAACTACCTTTCCGAAAGCTCCCATGTCATCGACTTCTTCCCGCCTCCCCACCGCGACCGTCCCGGCGCCCCGGATCGAGCCCCACGTGCTGCGCGTCGCGACCGTCGTGATCCTCGGCGCCATCATGTCGGTGCTGGACACGACGATCGTCAACGTCGCTCTGCACGATCTGTCGCTCGACCTGCACGCCTCGCTCGGCGGCATCCAGTGGGTCATCACCGGGTACCTGCTGTCGCTGGCCGCCGTGATCCCCGTGACCGGCTGGGCCGTGCGCCGCTACAGCGCGCGGCGCCTGTACCTGATCGCCCTCGTCGTGTTCACCGTCGGCTCCGGACTGTGCGCCCTGGCCGCCACCAGCGGCGAGCTGATCGCCTTCCGGGTGCTCCAGGGCATCGGCGGCGGGATGCTCACCCCGATCGGCCAGATGATCCTGGTCAAGGCCGCCGGCCCCCGCAATCTGGCCAAGGTCATGAGCCTGATCGGCGTGCCGATCGTGCTGGCGCCGGTGTTCGGCCCCACGCTCGGCGGCTTGCTGCTGCAGGGCGTCGGCTGGGAGTGGATCTTCATGATCAACGTCCCGATTGGCGCGATCGCCCTCGTCCTGGCGTTCAAGCTCCTCCCCCACGACGAGGCCGGGACCTCGCAGGCCGGCCGGCTTGACTTCATCGGCCTGGCCCTGGCCGCGGCCGGCGTCGTCGGTCTCACCTACGGCCTGTCCCAGAGCGAGGCAGCCGGCAGCCTGACCTCCTCCTCGGTCCTTCTCCCCGCCCTCGGCGGCCTGGTTCTGCTCCTGCTGTTCGTGGTGCGCTCGCACCGGGTGGAGCGCCCGCTACTCGACCTCAGGCTGTTCGCCAACCCGGCGTTCCGCGCCGCCTCGGTGGTGACCTTCTGCCTGGGCGCCGCGCTGTTCGGCGCGATGATCCTCATGCCGCTGTACTTCCAGACGATCCGCGGCGAGGACGCGATCAGCACCGGGCTGCTGCTCATCCCGCAGGGCGTCGGCGGCGGGATCGGCATGGTGCTCTCCGGCCGGCTCACCGACCGGATCGGCGCCGGGCGCACGTCGCTCATGGGCGGCCTGATCCTGGTGCTGGGCACGCTCCCGTTCGTGCTCATCACCGCCACGACCTCGTTCGCCCTCATCGGGGCGGCCATGATCGTCCGCGGCATCGGCGTCGGCCTGGCCATCATGCCGGCCATGACCGCGGCCTTCTCGGTCCTCACCAAGGACCAGGTCAACGACGCCAGCCCGCAGCTGACCGTCCTGCAGCGAGTCGGCGGATCCCTGGGGACGGCGATCATCGCCGTGGTGCTCCAGGGCCAGACCGACCACGCCACGACGGCCACCGCCGCCGCGGCCGGGTTCGCCCACACCTACTGGTGGGTGATGGGCGTGACCCTGATCGCGCTCGTGCCGACGCTGGTGCTGGCCCGGATCGAGCGCCGGGCCAAGGCCCCGGCTCCGGCCCTGCCCGTCATCGACCCGATCGAAGAGCCGGTCCTGGAGGCAGCATGAGCCACGCGGTAGACAGCCACTCCCCCGCCGCGCCGCAGGGCGCGGCGGCGGGCCAGACCCGGGCGTCGATTGAGGAGCTGCGGCGCACGCTGGCCCAGATGTCGGCCGCCGAGCGGCGGCTGCGCAGCCGGGACCACTCGCAGCCGGGCGAGCTGACCCACGCCCAGATCCGCTCCATCGCGGCCCTCGGCCGTCAGCGGGAGATGACCGTCGGCGAGCTGGCCCGCAGCGCCGAGCTCAAGCCGGCCACCGTGACCGTGCTCCTCGATCACCTGGAGGAGGCCGGCATCGTGCAGCGCCAACGCAGCACCGAGGATCGCCGCGTGTGCAACGTGTCGCTGACCCCGACGGGCTGGGAGGTGCTGGAGCGCAAGCTGGCCGGCTGGCAGGCGATGTGGGAGGAGCGCCTGGCCGCCGTCTCGGACCGGGACCTCCAGGCGGCGATGCGCGTCATCCGCCAGGTGACCGAGCTGTATGACGCGGTCACCCCGCCCGAGGACGGCGCCCCCGGAGACGGCAGCTAGCCCAGCGGGACGGGCGCCGGGCTGACCTGATCGGCGGCCAGATCCGGCTTGCGCTTGGGGAGCGCCAGCGAGCCGACGAACGCGACGGCGATCAGCGCCAGCGCCCACCAGAACGTCTGGCCGAAGGCGGCGGCCATCGGCGGCGCCACCTTCGCCCGAACCGCCGGTGGGATCGCCGCCGCGGCGCCGATCGTGGCGTGGCCGCCCAACTGGCTGGTCAGCGCCGACGCCAGCAGGACCGAGAGCACGGCGGTGCCGATCGACGCCCCGGTCTGCTGCAGGATGTTCAGCGTCGTACTGGCCCGGGCCACCGCGGCGTCGCGCAGCGTCTGCATGGCGCCGGTGAACACCGGCATCATCGTGAAGCCCATGCCGATGCCGAACACGAACAGGTCGATGCCGATCAGCACGTAGGACGTGTCGGCGCCGACCTGGGTGAGGCCGAGCACGGACAGGCCGACGGCGACCAGGCCGAACGGCACGATCCGGCCGGTTCCGGTGCGGTCCGAGAGGATGCCGGCCAGCGGCATGGCGAGCATCGAGCCGAAGCCCTGGGGAGCGAGCAGCAGGCCGCTCTGCAGGGCCGACTCGCCGCGCACGGCCTGGAAGTACAGCGGCAGCAGCAGGAACGAGCCGAACACCGAGATCGCCACCAGGATCAGGGTCATCGACGAGGTGGCGAACACCCGGTTGGTGAACAGGCGCAGGTCGATGAGCGGGTCGTTGACCCGCAGCGCATGCCAGGTGAAGCCGGCCAGCAACAGGAGCCCGGCGACGAGCGGGACGACCACCTTGGGCGCGCCGAAGCCGCCCGCGGAGTTCGTCTCGGCCAGGCCATAGATCATGAGGGCCAGGCCGGGCGAGAGCAGCAGCAGGCCGACGATGTCCAGGCGCCGCTCGTGCGCGGCGACATCCCGGGGCAGGACCCGCGCCGACATGGCCAGCGCCAGCAGGCCGATCGGCACGTTGATGAAGAAGATCCACCGCCACGACACGTCGGTCACCAGCCAGCCGCCGAGGATCGGCCCCAGGATCGGACCGATGAGCATCGGCACGCCGATGATGCTCATGACCCGGCCGATGCGTTGCGGCCCCGCCGCCCGCGTCAGGATCGTCATGCCGGCCGGCATGATCATCCCGCCGCCGAGCCCCTGGAGGACGCGGAACACGATGATCGACGCGGCCGACCAGGCCAGGCCGGAGAGCGCCGACCCGACCAGGAACAGGGCGATGGAGATCATGTACAGACGCTTGGTGCCGAACCGGTCGGCGATCCATCCACTGAGCGGGATGACCGTGGCCAGCGCCAGCGTGTAGCCAGTGGCCACCCACTGGATCGTCGTCAGGGTGGTCTGGAACTTGGACGCCAGCGTGTTGATGGCGACATTGACGACCGTCATGTCCAGGATCGACATGATCGCCCCCAGCACGACCGTCGAGGCCACGATCAGCAGAGCCCGGTCGATGGGCGGCGGCGTCGACGGGTCCGGGCGTCCGGCCGAGACCTGATCGAAGGCGGGATCGGTCTCGGTAGCGCTCATGGGCGGCGACGTTACCAGCCGCGGCCCAACTCCCCGGTTTCCGCTGAACCGGCGGTCCTTTTCCCGGAGTGTGGGTAGCCTGCGGGCGCGACATGACCCTCCACCCCGACGACGAAACGCTCGCCCGCCGCCCGGTCGAGCGCGGCGATCAGCTCGCGGCCGCCGGCGACCTCGCCGGGGCCGAGGCCGCCTACCGCGAGGCCGACGAGGCCGGCGACGCGCAGGCCGCCACCAAGCTGGGGCTGATCCTGGAGTCCCGCGGGCGGCGCGACGAGGCGCTTCAGGCCTACGCCCGGGCCGACGAGCGGGGCGACGGCCGCGGCGCCTTCCGGCGCGGGATGCTGCTGTCCCGGCAGGATCACTGGGACGAGGCCCAGGCGGCCTGGGCCCGCGCCGAGGAACGGGGAATGGAGCTGGCCGGGCTCGACCTGGAGAAGGAGCTGCGCCGCCGCGGGGGACGTCCGCCCAAGCCGGCTCCCGCCCCGCGCGGCCTGTCGGCGCTCGGCAACCCGATCCTGGTGGGGGCGATGACGACGCTGGTGGCGCTCGTGGCGGTGTTCCTGGCCTACAACGCCAACAGCGGGCTGCCGTTCGTGCCGACCACCGAGCTGAAGGTCAACATCGCGTCGGGGTCGGACCTGGTTCCGGGCGATGAGGTGACCGAGGGCGGCTACCACATCGGGATCGTCAAGTCGCTGGCGCCGGTGAAGCTGCGGTCCG
>JBPYFQ010000211.1:0-9127 GCA_051985625.1 Solirubrobacteraceae bacterium | reverse complement strand
GCTCGATCGCGATCTCCTCACCGGCGGCCTTGCGCTCGATCAGGTTCATCACCCGTTCGCGGTACTCGTCGTGGTACTTGTCGGGCTCGAAGTCCGAGGACAGCGAGTCGATGAGCTGTTGGGCCATCGTCAGCTCGCGCTTGGTCGCCTCGGCGTCCGCCAGCCCGTCCAGTTCGTCGAGGCGGTCCGGCGGCAGCACCTCGTCACCGAACAGCATCGTCGACAGCGCCATGACGTCGCCGCTGGGGCGCAACGCGCACAGCTGCTGCTTGGAGCGGATCACGATCTTGCCGATCGCCACCTTCCCCGACTCGCGCATGGCCTCCAGCAGAAGCCGGTAGGCCTTCGCCCCGCCGGTGGCAGGCGCCAGGTAATAGGAGTGGTCGTAGTAGATCGGGTCGATGTCGGCCAGGTCGACGAACTCCTCGATGTCGATCGTCTTGGTCGCTTTGGGATCGAGCGCCTCCAGCTCCTGGGGCTCGATCATCACGTAGCGCTCGGGCGTCAGCTCGTAGCCCTTGACGATGTCCTCGAAGGCCACCTCGTCGCCGGTGGAGGGGTCAACCCGCTTCTGCTTGATGCGGGCCCCCGTCTTGGCGGAGAGCTGATGGAAGCGGACGGTCTTGGGCGATGTGGCGCTGTAGAGCTTGACCGGCACGTTGACCAGTCCGAAGCTGATGGCGCCACTCCAGATTGCGCGGGGCATGTGAGGTTTGTATAGCGCAGCGGTGTTTCGGGCAAGAGATGACGCCCGCGTTGCGTTCGGTCCGAAGTTCTGAGCACTGAAGGGCAGGACGGGCGGTCGGCGGTCCCAACCGCCCCTTTCAGTGCTGTTCGTCCGCGGTCAGCGGTTGACCGCGGACATATCTGGATACCGGTCGCCGGCGGCCACGCCCACCGGGGCGGCCTCGTCGATCCGGGCCAGCTCATCCGGGGTCAGGTCGATCTCGACCGCGGCGGCGTTCTCTTCCAGGTAGCGCCGGCGCTTGGTCCCGGGGATCGGCACCACGTCGTCGCCCTGGGCCAGCACCCAGGCGAGCGCCAGCTGACCCGGCGTGCAGTCCTTCTCCCGGGCGATCTGGCGCACCTGCTCCACCAGCTCCAGATTGCGGGCGAAGTTCTCGCCCTGGAACCGGGGGTTGTTGCGGCGGAAGTCGTCCGGGGCGAAATCGTCCGGCGAGTTGATCTGGCCGGTGAGGAAGCCGCGCCCGAGCGGGCTGTAGGCGACGAAGCCGATCCCCAGCTCGCGCAGCGTCGGCAGGATCTCGGCCTCCGGATCGCGACTCCACAGCGAGTACTCGGTCTGCAGGGCGCTGATCGGATGGACCGCGTGGGCGCGCCTGATGGTGTCCGGCGCCGCCTCCGAGAGTCCCAGGAAGCGCACCTTGCCGGCGTCGACCAGCTCGGCCATCGCCCCCACCGTCTCCTCGATCGCCACGTCCGGGTCGACCCGGTGCTGGTAGTAGAGGTCGATGTGGTCGACCTGCAGACGCCTCAGCGACGCGTCGCACGCCTTGAGCACGTAGTCCGGGCGGCCGTTGACGCCGCGTACGCTGGGGTCATTGGGATCTCGCACGATGCCGAACTTGGTCGCCAGCACCACCTCGTCGCGCCGCCCGGCGACGGCCTCGCCGACGAGCCGCTCGTTGGTGTGGGGGCCATAGATGTCGGATGTGTCGAGGAAGTTGATGCCGAGGTCGAGAGCCCGGTGGATGGTGGCGACGGATTCGGTGTCGTCGATGGAGCCGTAGAACTCCGACATGCCCATGCATCCCAGCCCCTCCGCGGAGACGGCCAGTCCCTGTGTTCCAAGCGTTCGCTGATCCATGACCAGCGAGGTTAGTCATCTCACGCCGTGTCTCCGGTGACCGTTTCATAAGCGTGCGCCTGCCACCATTTCAGACGCTGCTCGACGCCCATGGGCGCGACGTTCACCGGTTCCTGATCGCCACCGTGGGCAGCACAGACGCCGACGACTGCTTCCAGGAGACGTGGCTGGCCGCCCTGCGCGCCTACCCGCAGCTGCGGGACGCGGGCAACCTGCGCGGCTGGCTGTTCACGATCGCCCACCGCAAGGCGATCGACCATGTCCGCGGCCGGGCGCGCCGGGCGACGCCCGTCGCCGATCCGGGCGAGCTGGCGCCGGCGGGGGGAGATCCCGCGGGCGCCCAAGCCGACGGCGACCTGTGGTCGGCGGTGGCGGCGTTGCCGCCCAAGCAGCGCGCGGCGGTGGCCCTGCGATTCATCGCCGACTCGGGCTACGCCGAGATCGCCGGCGCCCTGGACTGCAGCGAGGAGGCGGCACGACGAAACGTCCACGAGGGCCTCAAACGGCTGCGAAGGGAGCATCAGCGATGACCGAATTCGATCGTGACGACGAGGTGCGCCATGTGGCGCGCCTGCTCAGCCGCACGCCGCCGCCCTCGCCGGAGGCCCTGCCGCCGATCGCCGACGCCGCGACGGCGGCCGGGCTGCTCGACGTCGCCTACGCCATGCTGGACTCGCCCGTGGGCCGGCTGCTCGTCGCGCGTACCCCGGTCGGCCTGGCGCGGATCGCCTACGTCGACGGGGACGCCGAGGAGGCGATCCTGTCCGATCTGGCCACCCGCATCTCGCCGCGGGTTCTGGCCGCCCCGCGAGCGCTCGACGAACCCCGCCGCGAGCTCGACCAGTACTTCGAGGGCCGCCGGCACGACTTCGACGTGCCGCTCGACCTGCGCCTCATGACCGACTTCGGCCGGCGCGTCCTCACAGCGACGGCGGCGATCCCGTACGGATCGGTGTCCACCTACCGCGAGGTGGCGACCGCCGCCGGGAGCCCGCGCGGCTCTCGCGCCGCCGGCAATGCGCTCGGCTCCAATCCGCTGCCGATTGTGCTGCCCTGCCACCGCGTGCTCCACTCCGGCGGCGGGCTGGGCGGCTACACCGGCGGGCTGGACCGCAAGCGGCTGCTGCTGGGGATCGAGCAGGGGCAGCTGCCCCTCCGTGGTGGCTGAGTGGACGAACCGGGCGTAGACTCGCCGTCGGTTCGTCCACACCGCGCGGGGTAATACGACCGTATGGGGTTCCTAGACCCGGTCCATCGGTTCGACAGCTATCAGCAGCAGAAGAAGGGGCTGGCGATCCCTCTGGCGGTGGTCAAGAAGTCCGGCGACGACCAGGGCGGCAACCTGGCCGCGCTCGTCGCCTACTACGGCTTCTTCTCGCTCTTCCCTCTGCTGCTGGTCTTCACCACGATCCTCGGCTACGTCCTGGCCAGCGACCCGTCCACCCGGAACAGGGTGGTCCAGTCGATCCAGAACCAGTTCCCGTCGGTGGGCCATTCGCTGCCGCTGCACACGATCAAAGGCTCGGCGGTCGCGCTGATCCTGGGGATCATCGTCTCGCTCTGGGCCGGCCTGGGCGTCACCAACGCCGCGCAGAACCTGATGAACACAGTGTGGGCGGTCCCGCACAAGGACCGGCCCGACTTCATCCATTCACGGCTGCGGGGCGTCGGACTGCTCGTCTTCCTCGGCCTTTTGTTCATCATCTCCACGGTGATCACCGGGGCCGTCAGCTCCACCTTCGGTGGCATCGGGTCCAAGATCCTCGGCTATGTCATCTCGCTCCTGGTCAACGGGCTGCTGTTCTTCGCCTCGTTCCGGCTGATGACCGAGGGCGTATCCAGCCGGGATCTGCTCCCGGGCTCGGTCGTCGGCGGGGTGCTGTGGACGATCCTGCAGGCGGTCGGCAGCCTCTACCTCCATCACGTCAAGACAACGAACTACGGCGCCTTCGCCGTGGTCATCCCGCTCCTCATCTGGTTGCACCTGGGCGGGCAGGTGTTCATGTACAGCGCCGAGGTCAACGTCGTCATCTCCCGCGGCCTGTGGCCGCGCAGCCTGCTGGGCCCGCCGACGGCCCCTGCCGACCAGGAGACGCTCACCGCGCTGGCCAAGGCCGAGGAGCGCTCCGAGGAGCAGCACGTCGATGTGGAGTTCTCGAAGTCGACCGGGCCCGGCGGCAACGGCGGCGACGGGGCCTCGGGGGCGACGCGGCCGGAGGAGAAGTCTCCGCCGGGTTAGAACAGCTGGTCCGGCGACTCCCGCCGGGTCTGCTCCAGAGGCCATGAGCACAGCCCGCCCTCGGCCGGGCACCCGGCGCACACGCGCCGGTGCGGCGCCGGCGTCACCGCGAACTCCCGCCGCAGGACGCCCCCGCTGAGATCGGCGAGCGCGCGCTCGAGGTCGCCGCGCTCCTCGCGCCCGAACGTCACCGCGGCCGGCGCCTCGGGCTGCTCGATGAAGCAGTGCACGACCTCGACGGCGGCCGCTCCGGCCCGCAGGGCGGCCAGCGCGTAGACGAGCCGCTGCGTGGCGTACTGCTCGCCGGCCACCTGCTCCGGCGCAGCGTCCTCCAGCCGATCGCTCTTGTAGTCGACGATCAGGACGCGCCCCTGCGACTCGCGGGCCAGCACATCGATGACGCCCACGACGAGCGGGGTGGGCGGGTCCATATCCCCGCCCACCGGAAACGCGAAGCGCTCCTCCCGGCGGACCGACCCGGCCCGGGCCAGCCGGGCGCACAGGTCGCTGTCGGCGAACCGCCGCACCAGCGCGGCCAGCTCGTCGGCCTCGGCCGGACCGGGCGGCGGCCGCAGGCCGGACCGGTCGGCGGCGGCGCGGACGGCGTCGGCGGTCGGCGGTGCCGGCCGGCGGAAGTCCAGCCGCTCCAGCAGCGCATGGATGAGCACGCCCCGGTCGGCGGCGCTGCGCGGGCCGGCGACGGCCCGGCCCGGCCCCGCGCCCGGCTCCGGGACGGGCGGCAGGCCGAGCACCCGCTCGGCGTAGAAGCGGTAGCCGCAGCGCTGGTACTCGTGCAGCGAGGAGTAGCTGAGGGTGGCCACCGGCGCGGCCGTGGGCGTCGCGGTGGGCGGCGCCGGCTCGGGCGCGGGCGGGGCCGGCGTCGCCGGCGGCTCACGGGTCACGGACCCGCCCGCCCCGGCGGCCGCGGGCGGGGCGGGCGGGTCCGTGTCCTCGAGGTGACAGCGATCCTCCGGACCGCTGACCCGGACCGAGAGTCGCACGCCGTCGCGCACGACCTCGCCCCCGCCCTCTGAGAGCACCGTCCCCAGGTCCGGTACGAACGCGGGCGCGATCCAGGCCGCCGGCCCGCCGCCCGTCCGACCGCCCTCGCCGGCGAACCCGTCGAACCGCAGCGCCCCGCTCAGCACCAGGCGCTCCTCGGCGCGGGTCATGGCGACGTAGAACAGCCGGCGCTCCTCGGCCTCCTCGGCCTCCCGCTGCCGCTCGCCGATGGCCCCGTAATCGAGCGCCGACTCTCGCCCGGCCGCCCCGGGGCGGGCCAGCCGCAGGCCGAGCCGGCCGTCGCCCGTCACCCGCAGGATCTCGGCCGGCGGGCGAACCGAGCGGCCGAGATCGGCCACGACGACGACCTTGAACTCCAGCCCCTTGGCCCGGTGAATCGTCATCAAGCGCACGGCGTCCAGCCCCTCCCCCTCCACCGGCGCCTCGCTCTCCCGGGATTCGGCCGAGCGACCGGCCTGACGGTCGGCGACCTCCGCCAGGAAGCCGGCCAGGTCGGGGCCGTGGGCGGCCTCATGCTCCCGGGCCAGCCGCATGAGCTTGCGCACGTTGGCCAGGCGCCGGCGGCCGCCGGGCATGGCCAGCATCACCAGGTCGTAGCCGCTGGCCACCAGCGCTCCGTCGATCAGCTCCTCGGTCGCGGCGCGCGCGGCACGGCGCCGCTCGGCGGCGAACCACCGCCGGAACGCGTCGAGCCGGATCCGATCGGCGTCCGGCAGTCCCTCCAGCGTCTCCAGCGACTCCGCCAGGACCCACCACGGGTCGCGGCCGCTCTCCCGGGCGGCGGCGGCCAGGATGACGAGCGCGTCGAGTGAGACCCCCACCAGCGGCGAGGCGAGCACCCCGTACAGCGCCTCCTCGTCCCGAGGGTTGGCCAGCGCGCGCAGGTAGGCCAGGAGGTCGACGACCTGGGGGTGCGACCAGTAGCCGCGGCCGCCGATCACGTACGTGGGCAGGCCGCGGCGCTCCAGCGCCCGCTCGTAGGCGCGCATGTCGGTCGTCGCCCGCATCAGCACCACGATCTCCCCCGGCGCCCAGCCCTGGGCGACGAGCTCGGCAACGCGGTCGGCCAGCGCGCGGGCCTCGGCCACCCGCCACGGCGAGGCCACTCCCTCCTGCTCCCAGTCGGCCGCCTTGTCGACCAGCACCAGCTCGACCGCCGGATTGATCTCGGCCCCGCCCACCCCACCCACCTCATCCGGGCGTCCGGGCCGCAGCGGCTTGAACCGGGGGTGGATGGGGACCGATTCGTCGGCGAACGCCAGGTTCAGCGCGCGCAGGATCTCCGGGCGGGACCGGAAGTTCGTCTGCAGCGTCCGGCGGGCCCCGACGGCCGCCAACCGCTCTCCCCTCCGCTCAAACAGCTCGACGTCGGCGTGGCGGAACCCGTAGATCGACTGCTGGGCGTCGCCGACGGTGAACAGGTTTCCCCTCGCGATCGCCTCGATCAGCTCCAGCTGAACCCGGTTGGTGTCCTGGAATTCGTCGACCATGATGCGGGCAAAGCGCTCCCGGTAGCGCTCGCGCAGCTCGCCGTCGTCGGCGAACAGGCCACGGGTGATGAGCTCCAGGTCCTCGAAATCCAGCCCGGAGACCGCCCGCTTGCGCTCCGCATAGCACCGGCCGAACGCGTCCAGCAGTCGATCGAGGAGGTCGCGGACGGGCGCCGCCGCCCGGGCGGCCAACTCCGCCCGGAACGCGGCCAGCGCCTCGGTGTAGGCGACGCACCCGTCGGTGCTCAGCGCGCCCCCGTTGCGCGGGAGCCGGACCGCCTCCAGTGCCGGCGGCCACAGCGGGCCGGCGTCGAGCGACCGAATCAGCTCGTGGCAGCGGCCGAGCCGGTCCAGGGCATCGAGCACGCTCTTGCTGGGGCGGTCGACCGCGCGCAACTCGGCCGCGACGGCGGCGGCCGCCCGCTCCAGGTCGGCCGCCGCCTCGGCGGCGCGATCGGCCGGGCAGGACGGCAGCCGCGGGTGCGTCGCCCCGCCGGAGCGCAGCTGCCCGTAGACGCCGAGGATCGCCGCGCGCAGCGACGGCGCTCCGTAGGCGGCCACCAGGTCGACGGCGCCCTCGCCCTCGCGCGCCAGCTCGGCCAGCGCGTCCTCGAACGCCGCGGCGGCCAGCGGCTCGGACTCGTTGCGGTCGAGCACGGCGAAGTGGGGGTCCAGGCCGGCGGCCAGGGCATTGGCTCGGAGCACCCGGGCGCAGAAGCCGTGGATGGTGGAGATGAACGCGCCCTCGGTGCGCCGCGCTGCGTCCGGGGCGCCCAGCTCGCGCAGGCGCGCGCGGATCCGGTCCCTCAGCTCCGCCGCCGCCTTCTCGGTGAACGTGATCGTGAGCATGGCCGAGATGTCGATCTCGTCCTCCAGCACCCCGGCCACGAACCGCTCGACCAGCACCGACGTCTTGCCGCTGCCGGCCGCGGCGTCGAGCAGGAGATCCCCGTCGCGGCGGTCGATCGCCTCCTGCTGTTCGTCGGTCCAGGCGCGCTCGCCGGCGAGTGGCTCGGTCATGCTCATTGGCTGCGGCAGATGGCCGGGTAGGCGCAGCCGTCGCGGGAGCACGTCTGCGGGCACGGCGTCAGCTCGCCGGTGCGCAGCGACGCGGCCAGCGTCACCGCCCGCGCGGCGGCGTCGGCCAGCATCTCGTCGAGCTCGGCCGGCTCGCGGCCGTCGGTGGCGACTGCCCCAGCGCCTGCCTCCTCGCCGCGCAGGAACACGCCACGGGCCCGCAGGTCGTCGCCGCGCAGCGGCTGGTAGAAGCCGCCGACCGGCTCCAGCCCCAGCAGCTGGCGGACGACGAGCATGTACAGCGCCACCTGGAGGCGGCGATCCGAGCTCCACCGTCCGCCGGACCAGTCCTGCCGCCGGGCCCCGCTCTTGTAGTCCCGGACCACCGCATGCCCCCGGCCGTCGGTATCGACCCGGTCGATCATCCCCCGGACCAGCACCCGGTCCTCGCCCTCGCCGAGCGCCAGGGGCGGCAGCGCGTCCGGCTCGTCCTCGCCGGCGGGAAAGCCGAACCGCAGCTCCAGCCCGAGCGGGCGCCAGTCGCCGCCGATCGCCGCCTCGTGCTCCAGGTAGCGGCGCAGATCGGCCTCGATCGCTCGCAGGGCGCCGGCCCGGACCAGCTCGGAACCGCCGGGCACCAGCTCACGCCCGATGCCGTCGGCCAGCTCGGCCAGGAGACGCTCCAGGATCTGCCGGGCGGTCGCCACCGTGGCCGGGCTGAGCGGGCCATCGAGTTCTCCCAGCAGCCGCTCCAGCACGTCGTGCATGACGTTGCCGCGGGTGATGGCGTCCGACTCGGGGGCGAGGGGCTCGGGCTGGAGCTCACGGTCGATCAGCCACCGGACCGGGCAGTCGCCGTACGTCTCGAGCGCCCCCGCCGACAGGATCTGGCTGTGGCGGACCTTGGCCAGTGCCCCGGCGCCGAGCACCCGCCGCGGCGGCGGCTCCTCGCCGGCCACCGCCGCCCGCTCGGCGGCCAGCGACCGCTCCCGCTCCCGTGGGGTCGGCGCCAGATCGGCCGGCCAGACGACGTCGGCCAGCAGCCGCCGGCGTCGGCGCTCCCGCCAGTCCTGCGCCAGCAGCTCGGCCACGTCGGCGATGAACGGCGACGGGAGCGCCAGGTTGCCCTCCTCGTCGGAGCTGCGGTATGACAGGTGGACGCGCTCGGTGGCCCGGGACACGGCCGCGTAGAACAGGTAGCGCTCGGCGGCGAGCGCGTCCTCACGCGGGCGCAGCATCAGGCCGGAGGCGAGCGCCACCTCGCGCCGGCGCTCGTCGGACAGGAACGGCTCCGGGCGGGCGGGCGCCGGGAACTCGCCCTCCTGCAGGCCACAGACGAAGACCGCGCGATAGCGACGGGCGCGGATCTGCAGCGGCTCGGCCAGGCGGACCTCGCCGCCCCGGGGAGCGGCGCCCGCCGCCACGCCCAGCTGGTCGAGCAGCTCGAGCAGCGCGGTCCCGTCGAGCACCCGCCCCAGCTCTGCCAGCTCGGCAACGGCCGCCTCGAGCGCGGCCAGCGCCCGCGCATCG
>JBPYFQ010000210.1:0-2178 GCA_051985625.1 Solirubrobacteraceae bacterium | reverse complement strand
GCCGATGCCCGTGTCTACAGAGTGACGCCGATGAGCGTCGGCTCGGGGTTCAGGACGATCCCGAACGCGTCCCGCACCCCATGGCGCAGTTCCCGGGCCAGTGCCAGCAGGTCGGCGGTGGTGGCCCCCCCGCGGTTGACCAGGGCGAGCGTGTGCTTGGACGAGATCCCGGCTGCCCCGCGCCCGTAGCCACGGTGAAAGCCGGCCCGCTCGATCAGCCAGGCGGCGGAGGTCTTGACCTGACCGGACTGCTCCGGCCAGGCGGGCGGACGGGTGTCGCCGCCCAGCCGTTCGGCCGCCCGGCGCTCCAGCGCGGAGAACTCCTCGCCGGACAGCAGCGGGTTGAGGAAGAACGACCCAGCGCTGCGGGAGTCGGCGTCGGACGGGTCGATCACCATGCCTTTGCCGCGGCGCAGGGCCAGTGTCGCCTCGCGCACAGCGCCTAGGGGAGGCCCCGCCCCCGGCTGGGCTCCGAGAGCCCTGGCCAGCTCGGCGTAGCGCAGCGGCCGGGCCGCCGCCGAGCGCTCGAGGTCGAAGGTCACGCCGAGCACGACATAGCGGTCAGAACCGCGCAGGACGCTCGTCCGGTAGGCGAATCCGCACTGCTCGGCGGTGAGCTCGACGAGGGAACCCGTCTGCCGGTCATACGCGCTGACCGAGACGATCGTGTCGGCCACCTGCTGCCCGTAGGCGCCCACGTTCTGGATCGGCGTGGCGCCGGTGAGACCGGGAATCCCCGACAGACATTCGATCCCGGCCAGCCCGTCCGCCACGCAGCGGGCGACGAGGTCGTCCCACGGCTCGCCGGCCGAGACGCGCAGGCGCACGCGCTCCCCGGCGGCGCTCGTCGTCACCCCGCGGGTCAGGATCTGCACCACGGTCCCGTCGAACCCCGCGTCGGCGATGACCAGGTTCGACCCTCCGCCCAGCACCAGCACGGCCTCGCCCGCGCCGTCGGCGGCGGCCACCGCCTGCACGACCTCCTCGTCGGACCGCGCCTCCACGAGCCGGCCGGCGGGACCGCCCAGGCCGATGGTGGTCAGCGGTGAGAGCGCGGCGTCCCGGAGCTCCTGCGGGCGGGCCGCGCTCACCCGCGGACCAGTTCGGCCACGACGACGGCGTTGTTGTGCTCGCGGTCCCGGGCGGCGTAGAGGATCGTGACCGGGCCGCTGCGCGCTCGTTCGGCCAGCTCACCGATCCGCTCCGACTGGGCGGCCAGCTCCTTGATGTACCGCGTCCGGAACTCGGGGAAGCGCTCGGGCACGTGGTCAAACCACTTGCGCAGCTCGGCGCTGGGAGCGAGCTCCTTCGCCCACTCGTCCACCTCCGCCCGCTCCTTGGAGACGCCGCGGGGCCAGATGTGGTCGATCAGAACGCGGTAGCCGTCTCCGGGCTCGGCCGGGTCATAGATCCGTTTGGTCCGTACGTCCGAGGCCATTCGCTTCCGCTCGCAGTTTTTCACAGACCGGCCGACGACCCCGGGGTGCCCGGGACATCGGCCCTCGGGCCGGGCCTACCGGCTCACCCGCCGGCCGGCCGCGTGGCCGATGACGCCGGACCAGGGTTCGGCCACCGAGCGGGCCTCGACCGTCGATGCTCGCCCGAGCGAAGTACGGGTCCGGGGAAGGGGCCGATCGTCGTGCTCGCGCATGGCCGATCGGATCACGCTGAGCCGCGGCCGGCGCCACGCGGGGCCGGTCATCGTCAGTCGGGCTCGTGCAGCAGTTGGGTTCCGAGTGCTCATGTCGCTCCAGTCGGTTGATCCTGTCTCGCCGGTCGTTGGCGGCGTGACAGCGGGCCGAGCGGGCGGCCGCACGTGCGCGCGTCATCGGGCGGGGATACATATTTTACACACGAAATCTGTGTAAAGAAACTCTTACCATCAGGCGAGGCGTCCGGGGAGCGGTCCAACCGGCGCGACAGCTCGGCGACCGGCTGGCCGTCGGCGTAGAGCCGGCGCAGCAGCTGGTCCTCGACCTGACTCCAGCGCCGGGCCAACCTGTTACCCCAGGCGAGGTCCCGGGGAACCCAGCGGAGCGGGGGCGGCCGCTTCAGGCGGCCTGATCACGGTAGTAGGCGGCGTTGCGCTCAATGAAGTGCTGCCACTCCGGCGGCACCTGATCCTCGGCGAAGATGGCGTCGACCGGGCAGGCCTCGACGCAGGCGTCGCAGTCGATG
>JBPYFQ010000209.1:0-4598 GCA_051985625.1 Solirubrobacteraceae bacterium | reverse complement strand
TCTCGGCCTCGATCTGCCTCCGTCGAACCGAGCAACCGTCGATGGCCTCGCGGGGAACACCGCGCACGTCGGCCAGGCCGCCGGCGCGCAACTCCCAGCTCACCGTGAGGCCTTGCCGGGCCACGTGGTGGCGGAGCGACGCCTGGTAGATCGCAGCGGCGGCGGGGGCGTGCCGGTACAGGCAGCGGCTGTCGAGGCAGGACCAGCGGCCGTCGGCTCCCTCAACCAGGTTGGCCACGACGACGTGGGTGTGCAGGTGGGGATCCCCGGTCGCGCTTGTCCCGTGAGTGAACGCCGCCGCCACCAGCCCGGCCGTCGGAATCTGCCGGTGCTCGGCGCCCCGGCGCGTCCACGTGGCGCTGCGCTCGAGAAAACCAAGGCTGTCTCGCACCGCCAGCTCGTGGGCCCGAACCAGCCGGGCGCCGTGGCCAGCGCCGCCCAGGGCGGCTAACAACGAGACCGATTTTGGCGCCGCGAACACGGCGTCGAAGCCGGCTCGTCGGCGGGACGGGATGCGACGCAACAGCGGTTGAGAACGGCCGCCGCCGGGGTCGCGCCCGGCGAGGACCGCCCGCAGGGCCGGTTGCCCGACGTCGCCCGACAGACCGAGCCGGTCGCTTCCGCTCCCGACCCATTGCCCGGAACCCTCTCCGTCCAGGTAGTAGCGGGCCTGCCCGGCCTGGACGGGGTGAAGGATCAGCACAAAAAAGGACTAGCACAACACGAAATACTATGAAAGACTCAACGGCGGCCGGTTCTTGACTCGAGGAGGTCGGGCGTGGTGCGTCTGTTCATGACCGTGCAAATGGACCCGAACGCGGGCGGCCTGCCCGGCGCCAGAGTCCTCCAGCAGCTGACCAACGGGCTCGGCAGCTGGGCACTGATCGCGGCGCTGATCGGGATGGTGATCGGTGCCGCCGCCTGGGCGCTCGGCCACTACTCGCAGAACTACCACCAGGCCTACAACGGCCGGAAGGGCCTGCTGGTCTCGGCCGCGGCCGCGCTCCTGATTGGCGCCGCGCCCGCCATCATCAACTTCTTTCTCGGCCTCGGGTCGAAGGTCTGACCGTGCCGTCGGGAGGCCTGGCCTGCCCGCCGGTCGTTGGCTGCAACTCGATCGGCCAGCTGGCCGGTGACGGCGCCAGGGCGGTGGCGGCCAGCGCGGCGAGGACGACGTTCGACGCCTTCACCGCCTGGGTTGGCGACGGTGCGTCTGCTCTTCTCAGCCGGATCGGCAGCTTGATCTCCCGGGCGACCGACGTGGAGCTCGGGACCAAGGCGTTTGGCGCTCAGTTCTTGCTCATGGAGAAGGTCGGTGCCCTCGTCGTCCTCCCGATGCTGATGGTCGCCGTGATCGGCGCGATCATCCACCGCGACTCGAGCCGGCTGGTCCGGGCGATCGGGCTTCATCTGCCCGTGGCCGTCCTCGGGGGCTTTGTGGCCGTCGAGCTGACCACCCTCGGCCTCCACGTCACCGACGAGCTGTGCAGCATCGTCGGGAGTACCGCCGGTTCCGACGCGTCGACCATCTTCGGACACGTCGCCAGGGCGATCACGGTCCTCTCCGGTCTCGGGCAGGCCGGTGCCGGCGGCTTCCTCGGTCTGGCGCTCGCGCTGCTGGTCGCGTCGGGCGCGCTCTTGATCTGGATTGAGCTGCTCTTGCGGGCTTCGGCCATCTATGTCGCGGTCTTCTTCCTGCCCGTCGCCCTGGCCGGGCTGGTGTGGCCCGCGACCGCCCGCTGGTCCCGGCGGCTGGTCGAGTTGCTGGCCGCCTTGATCCTGTCCAAGTTCGTCATCGTTGCCGTCTTGAGCCTCGGCCTGGCCATGGTCGCGAAGGGTGACGGCATCGACGTCGCCCTGTCGGGTGGCGCACTGCTCCTGCTGGCCGCGTTTGCTCCCTTCGTCGTCCTGCGGCTGGCGCCCGTCGTCGAGGCCGCCGCCATCGCCCATCTCGAGGGGATGGAACGCAGACCGCTGGCACGCGTCGCGGCCACCGGGAAGCAGGCCACCAGCCTGCTTCTCGCCCAGGTGGAAGCGGCCGGGGCGGCCCAGGCCGCGTCGGCCGGGTCCGGTACGTCGCCGGCCGGCGGAGGCGCGCGGATCGCGGCCAGTCCCACCGTCGGCGGTGAGCTGGATCGCCTGGCACCGGTGGGCTCGCCCGACCGCGACCGTGAGAATGGCGCCGACGAGGGTCGCCACGTGAGCGGTCGTCGGTGACCGCCCAGGAGCCCGGCACCCGCCGGTACCGATTCCCGCCGCTCGAACATCGGGGGGTCCTGGCCGGTCTCAGTGGACCACAGCTGGCGATGCTGGCCGCGGGCGGCGTCGGTGCGATTGGCATCATCCGGGCGGCGACGACCGCGGCGGGACTGCTGGCTGCCGCTGCGGTCATGGGGCTGGCGTGCGCAGGCGCAGTCTGGACGGTCGCCGGCCGGTCCCCCGGCTCCTGGGTCGTGATTGGCGTGGGTTGGCTTCGGCGCCGGGTGCGGGGTCCGGAGACGAGCGGTGGTCCAGTGCCGCTCCAGCCGCCCCGCGTCCTGGCGGGCGTCTCCATCCTGGCCGCACCCTCAGTTCCGGGCGGACCACCGATGGGGGTGGTGAGGGACCGGAAGGCCGGCACCCTCGCCGCGGTCCTGGCCGTCAAGGGTCGGTCTTTTTCCCTCCTGGACCCCGAAGAGAAGGAACGGCGCCTGGGCGCCTGGGGCGCGGTGCTGGCCGCGGTCGGCCGGGCCGGCAGCCCGGTTCACCGGATCCAGTGGCTCGAGCGGGCCGCCCCCGGCCGCGGCGACGGCCTTCACCGTTATCTGGACGGCGCGGGGTCGGCGGACGCGCCGTCACCCCTCGAGAGCTACCGGCAGCTGATCTCGGGCGCCGGCCCGGTCGGCCGGGTCCATGAGGTGCTGCTGGTGGTCGCAGTCGACCCTCGACGGGCGAGCCGGGCGGTGCGGGCCTTCGGGCGGGGTGACGATGGCGGTTGCGGCCTGTTGCGGCGGGAGCTCCGCTTGCTCGAGGGCCGGCTGCGGAGCGCCGACCTGGCCGTCGAGTTCGTCCTCACCGAAAGGCAGGTCGCCGATGCGCTCCGGGTGGGGGCCGAACCTTCCGAGCGTTCCTGGTCGCGCCGCGGCGCCTGGCCGCTGGCCAGCGACGAGGCCTGGTCGGCGTACCGGACAGATAGCAACTGGAGCGCTACCTACTGGGTCGCCGATTGGCCCCGACTCGACGTCGGGCCGGATTTTCTCTCCCCGCTGCTACTCGGCCCTGGCGACGCTCGGCGCACCGTCGCGGTAGTGATGGCCCCGGTTGCGCCCGGACGGGCCGCTCGAGAGGCGGAAGCGGCGAGGACGGCCGATATGGCCGACGAACAGCTCCGACGGCGGGCCGGCTTTCTGACCAGCGCTCGTCGCAGGCGGGAGGCGGAAGGGGTGCTGCAGCGGGAAGGTGAACTGGCGGATGGGCACGGCGAATACCGCTTCTCCGGATACGTGACCGTGACCGCGGGTGATCCTGAGGAGCTGGCCGCGGCGTGCGCCGAGGTCGAGCAGTCGGCCCACCAGGCCCATCTCGACTTGCGCCGGCTGTACGGGCAGCAAGCGGAGGGCTTCACCTGGACGTTGCCGCTGGCGCGAGGGCTGGCATGACCCCGCCTGCCGCCCACCGGGCAACGACCGCCCACCTGCAGGCGCTCTACCCGTTTGTCGCCGAGGGCGGCTTCGTCGATCGCGGCGCCTATATCGGGCGAAACCTCTTCGGTGGCGGGTTTGTCTACGACCCGTGGGAGCTCTATCGGGCAGGAGCGGTGACCAATCCCAACATGCTGGTCGTGGGCCAGATCGGGAGAGGAAAGTCGAGCTTCGTGAAGGCGTTCCTCTGGCGGCAGCAGGTCTTCGGTCGCCAGGCCTGGGTCGTCGACCCCAAGGGTGAGTACGGGGCCCTGGCCCAGGCGTCCGGAACCAGGCCGGTGCGGGTTGCGCCTGGTGGAGCGCTGCGTCTCAACCCGCTGGAGCCGGCCGCTCCCTCGGCCGACGGCCACGACCTGACGCGGCAGCGGGGCGAGCTGGTCTGCTCGCTCGCGGCTGCCTCGCTCGGCCGAACCCTCCTCCCTCATGAGCGCACGGCCATCGAGCTGGCGGTTATGTTGGTCTCGGGCCGTGCGTCGGTGCCCACCATTCCCGCCGTGGTCAAGGCCCTCCTCCAGCCAGCGGCCGCGTCGGCGTCCGCCGTCTGCAGTGAGGTCGGCGGTCTGGCGGCGGACGGCCGGGCGGTCGCGCTCGAGCTCCGGCGGCTGGTCCAGGGCGACCTCGCTGGCATGTTCGATGGCCCGACTTCCCGCGGCATCGAGATGGATGGCCGGCTGGTGGTGCTCGATCTATCCGCGTTCTACGCGTCACCGGCGCTGGCCATCCTCATGACGTGCGCCGCCGCCTGGTTGCAGGCTGTCTTGAACCGGGACGATGGCGTCCGGAGGCTGGTAGTGGTCGACGAGGCGTGGGCCATCCTCAGCAATCTGGCCGTCGCCCGGTGGTTGCAGGCGTCCTTCAAGCTGTCGCGAGCATTCGGCGTTGCCAATGTGGCGGTCGTCCACCGGCTCTCGGACCTCC
>JBPYFQ010000208.1:0-10674 GCA_051985625.1 Solirubrobacteraceae bacterium | reverse complement strand
TGTTCTCACTCAACGAGACCGACCTGCGCACCCCGCTGCGCACCGGCGCCACCGACGCCGAGCTGGAGCGGATCATCCGCGACGCCGTCTGGCGCAAGGAGCTCAAGCACCACGTGGGCGAGCCCGGCTTCATCCAGCCGGCGCGCAGCATGTCCGCCATCGGTGGCTGAGACCGGCCTCATCGCCTCATCGCCTCATCGCCGCAGCAGCTCGACTTGGAGCTCGCGCAGCTGCGGGCCGGGGGTGGCGCCCAGGTCGTCGCGCAGCCGGTCGCGCAGGATCGAGTAGACGCGGAGCGCCTCGGCGCCGTTGCCGCGTGCTGCCAGCAGTTGCATGAGCAGGCCGTGCGCCCGCTCGCTGTAGGGAGCGGCGCCCACCAGGTCGCGGGCGCAGCGCTCGCCAGGCGCCAGCTCGCTGCCGCCAATCCCCAGGGCCACCGCGGCATAGCACTCCATCGCGGCCAGGTGGATCTCCTCCAGTCGCCGCTGGTGCTCCTGGGCCCAGGGCAGGTCCTCGCCCGGCAGGAAGCCGCGTCGCGCCGTGAACAGGGCGATCAGCGCCGGCCCCCAGCCGCGCGCCCAGTCCTGCTGCGCGACCGCCGCCTCTGCGCGATGGATGGCCTCATCGGCCGCCTCCAGATCGACCCACGTGTCCGGGGGCAGCGTCAGGCAGATCTCGCCCCGCCCGCTCACCACGTCGCTGCCGACCACGGCGCGCAGCCGGGAGAGCAGCGCGCTCAGGGACGCGTCGGCGCCCGCCGGGGGGCGCCACGGCCATAACGCCTCGATCATCTCCTCGCGCCGGCAAGCGCGGGCGCGGTTGACGGCGAGATACGTGAACAGGACCCGCGCCTGACCGCCGGGAAGCCTCGCGGTGAGGTCGCGCCCGGCAAGCTCCACCGCCAGCCGCCCACAAAGCTGGATTCGAGTCGGTCCCTTGTCGCGCAAGATCGGTGCAAGGAGAATCGCAGATGTCTGCAACACCCCCGATCTACGGTCGTCGTCGCACTAAAGGAGAAGGTCATGGCGAAGGTCATCCGGTGTCAATGCGGATTCCTCGGACGCGGTGAGACGGTGGAGGAGGCCGCGACCGCGATCGAGGCCCACATGCGTTCCGACCATCCGGAGCTGGTGGGCAAGGTCAGCCGGGAGGACCTGGTCGCGATGGCCGAAGAGGCGTAGGCGGTCGCCGGCAGCACCGGCGCTCGCCTCGCGAAGGGAGCGATGCAGATGCTGTCCACACTCGACGTTCCGCAGGGACCGCTGGTCTCATCCGGCTGGCTGGCCCAACATCTGGAGCATCCGGATGTCCGCGTCCTGGACGTCCGGGGCCGCCACCCCAGTTCGGCGCTGCCCCATGCCAAGGGCGCCGAGCACGCCCGGGGCCACATCCCCGGGTCGGTGTTCGTCGACTGGGAGCATGACTTCGTCGCCACCGAGGACCCGGTGCCCGTCCAGGTCGCGGATCCGGACGCGTTCGCGACCCGGGCCGCGCAGCTCGGTATCGGCGACGGCGACCTGGTCGTGACCTACGACGACTACTACGGGATCTTCGCCGCGCGCGTGGCCTGGGCGTTTCGCTATTACGGCGCCGAGGCGCGGGTGCTCGACGGAGGCTGGACCACGTGGCGCGACGAGGACCGTCCGGTGACCGACGTCGCGGAGCGTCCCTCCCCCGGCCGGTTCGAGGCCCGCCCCCGGCCCCAGCTGCGCCGGACGCTGCCCGACGTGCTCGACGCCCAGCGGCGCGGCGCGGCATTCGTCGACGCCCGGCCGCGGCACCTGTTCCTGGGCGAGCCCGGCGCCGCCAACACCGGTCACATTCCCGGAGCGCGCTGCCTCCCCTACCAGGAGCTCGTCGACGGGGCGACCGGGCTGTGGGCGGACCCGGCGGCGGTGGTCCGCCTGGCCCGCGACGCCGGTATCGACCCCGCCCGTCCTCCGCGTGAGCTGATCGCGACCTGCGGCAGCGGGGTCTCGGCGACGGTGGCGATGATGGCCCTGGAGCGCATCGGGGTGCACTGCGCCGGGGTCTACGACGGCTCGTTCAACGAGTGGAGCGCGGACGCGGCGCGGCCGGTGGCGTTCGGCGCTGCGGCCTGAAGCTCCGGCCAGGGGGTCGTGGGCGATTTCTGGGTCTATACGCCAGAAATAGCCCAAGACCCCCTCGGATGCACGACCTTGCGGCTGCCCCACGGGAAACCACGAAGCGACCGAGTCGCGTCGGGGCGGGCTACCCCATGGCGAACGTGAACATCCGGGCCGCGTCGATCCGGGCGTAGACCGGGGCGGGCGGGGGCGAGTCCAAGAAGTCGGTCTCCCACGACGCCCCGTACCGGGGCACGTAGATGTCCAGCACGGCCTGCCGGAATCCGGCCTGCTCGGGCGCCCGGATGTCGATCGGCACGGCGACCCCGTGGACGGTGACGGCCAGGTCCTCCCCGGGCAGGTGGGTGGCGCTGACCTGGGGGCGGCGGCGGATGTGCCGGAACCGGACCGAGTCCGGGGCCGAGCCGAAGTGAAACGCGCCCCGGTAGAAGATCCCGTCGACCGGGCCGACGATCGGCCGGCCGTCGCCGGTCACGGTGGCCAGGGCCAGCAGGCGCATCCCCTGCAGGCGAGCCGCCACCTGCTCGGCGGTCAGGCGGCGCGCGGAATCGTGGATGCTGAGCAGATGGCGGCCGGCCTGCGCATAGCTGGCGTCGATCAGGTCCTGCAGGGCGGCCAGGTCGTCGGGCGTCTCGTGCATGGCGCGCAGCAAAGCAAACCTCAGCGGACGCGGTGGTTAACGGGTTCGCAAGAATTCCGGAGGATCATCCGTGGGCGGGATGCTCATCCTGCTCGGGTTCGCGTTCATCGCCGGCGCCGGCACGGCGATCACGCCGTGCGTGCTGCCGGTGCTCCCCGCCCTGCTGTCGGCCAGCGCCGCCGGCGGCCGCCGCCGGCCGCTGGGGATCGTCCTCGGCCTGACCGTCACGTTCACCGTGGCCATCGTCGCCCTCGCCCAGTTCGTCCGGGGGGTCGGCCTCGCCGCGGGCGCGGCGCGGACGCTCGCCATCGTCGTCCTGCTCGGCTTCGGGGTCGTGCTCCTCGTCCCCGAGCTCGCGGCGCGGGTGCAGGCACCGCTGTCGCGCCTGGCCCGGTTCGGCCCCCGCACCCGGGGAAGCGGCTTTTGGTCGGGGCTCACCGTCGGCGCGGCGCTTGGGTTCGTGTGCGCCCCGTGCGCCGGCCCGATCCTGGCCGCGGTGATCTCGGTCAGCGCCTCCACCACCGGGCCGACCGCGCGGGTGGCCGCGGTCGCGCTCGCCTATGCCCTCGGCCTGAGCGCGGTCATGCTCGTCTACGCGCTCGGCGGGCGGGCGGTGCTGGACCGGATCCGGCGCCACGCCCGCGGGTACGCGGTCGAGCGCACGCTGGGGGTCGTCCTGCTCGCCACCGGCGTCGCCATGGCGGCCAACCTCGACGTGCGCTTCGAGGAGGCGCTGGCCCGGGACACCAGCCTGCCCGCCATCCTGGTGGATCCGACCCGGTCGCTGGAGAACTCCAGCGCCGTCCAGGGCCGCCTGGCGGCGCTGCGCGCACCCTCCCGGTTCGCCCAGCGCCAGCGCTCGCGGGCATCGGTGACCCCGGTGGCCGAACGCGTCGGCGTCGCCATCCCGGGCGTGCGGACGCCGGCGCTGGCGCGGCTGGGCGCCGCACCGCCGTTCACCGACAACCAGCAGTGGTTCAACACACCCGGCGGGCGCCCGCTTACGCTGGCCGGCCTGCGCGGGCACGTGGTGCTGGTCGACTTCTGGACGTACACGTGCATCAACTGCATCCGGACGCTGCCGTTCGTGGAGGGCCTCTACGCCCGCTATCACCGCTACGGGCTCGAGGTCGTCGGCGTCGAGACCCCGGAGTTCACGTTCGAGCAGGTGGCGTCGAATGTCCGCCAGGCGATCGCCTCCGACGGCATCCGCTATCCGGTCGTCCAGGACAATCGCTACGGGACCTGGAACGCCTACCAGAACCAGTACTGGCCAGCCGAGTACTTCATCGACGCCGCCGGCCAGGTGCGCCACACCCAGTTCGGCGAGGGCAACTACAAGGCGGACGAGGCGGCCGTCCGCGAGCTGCTCTACGAGGCCGGCGCTCACCACCTGCCGCCACCCATGACCGCCCACGCCATCATGGCGTCGGCCAACCTCCAGACGGCGGAGACCTACCTGGAGCCGGGACGGCCCCAGCTCACGCGGTTCGCCCAGCCGATCCAGCTCGGCCGGCACTTCTACCCCGGCGTGCTCGACCCGATACTCAACGAGTTCGGCCTGCACGGCACGTGGAACGCCGGCGCCCAGTCGGTCACACCGCTGTCGCGGGGCGCGTCGATCACCGGCCGCTTCCAGGCCGCCCACGTCTACCTGGTCATGACCTCGGCCGGCAACGTGCCCCGCCGCGCCCGGGTGCTGATTGACGGGCGGCCCATTCCGCGCGCCGAGCAGGGCGCCGACGTCCACGGCGGGCTGGTGACGGTGCGGGCCCAGCGGCTGTACTCGCTGGTCTCGATGCCGAGAGATGCCCAGCAGACCCTCACCATTCAGATCCCCCCGGGGATCAGCGCCTACGACTTCACGTTCGGCTAGCCCCTGGGTCTCCGCCGGGACCGGCGTCAAGAGCCGGCGTCACATCCGGCCAGCAGCGCCTCGACGCGAGCCAGATCCCCGGCGGTGTTGACGTTGAACAGCACCCGGTCAGGCACCGCCAGCTCCCGCGGGCCGATCGCTGCCACCGCCGCCCGCACGGGCGCCGTCGCCTCCCGCGCGGCCGCCTCCAGCAGGGCCGCCGCCTCCGGGCGGTAGCAGCCGAGCAGCGGCTGCAGCCCGCGCTCCGGCGCGACGGCCACTACCGCGGGGCCCCCGCGCGGATCCGCCTGAGCCAGTTCGGCCAGCACGTCGGCCGTCACCAGCGGCAGGTCGGCCGGGCAGACGAGCACGGGCCGACCCTCGCCGGCTCGGAGCGCGTGCAGGATTCCCACCAGCGGGTGCTGGGGCGACGCCGGTTCGCGGAGCACCCGAACCGCCCCGAGCACGTCGGCCGCCGGCAGGACGGTATCCGGCTTGGCGATGATCGTGACGTCTGTCACAACCGCGTGCATCGCTGCCAGTGGAAAGGCGATGAGGGGCCGCCCGGCCAGCGGCACGACCGCCTTGTCGCCGCCCAGCCGGCGCCCGCGCCCGCCGGCCAGGACGGCTCCCATCGGCTGCGGCGGCGTCCGGCTCACGGCCGCAGCTTAAACTCCTGGCAATGTCGGGCCGGGCGCGTCCTATTATCAGGGCGATGGAGGGCTCGACGGAGGTCCGTAGCTGGTTGCGCTGCTACCGCTGCTGGTCTCAGAACCTTGAAGTGCAGGTCCATTACGAGGGGATCCATCGCATCGACCCGGAGACCGGGGAGCGCGGCGAGGTGGTCGACGAGATGCAGGAAGCCGTCGTGCAGTGCCTGGAGTGCATGCACGACCAGCCCCACCTCGGCTTCCACAACGGCCGCGTCGAGCCGATCGAGGATCGCTGGGAGCGGATGATCGCCGGGACTCCCTGGGTGGCCTCGTGCACCGTGACCGTCGATGCCGAGGATGTCGAGACGTGCTCCGGCCCCGAGGCGGGCGACGCCCTGTCCTACGCCGCCTTCGGCGACCACGGCACCCGCGAGTTCTTCACCCACGTGCGCTTCCACAAGCACGACGAGGACCGAATCGTCGTGCATCTGCTCGTGGAGCTCTACTCCCGGTCGGCCGAGGAGGCCACGGAGGTCCTCGAGGAGGCCGCCCGCGGCAAGCTGGCCATCACATCGCTGGCCGAGGAGTCGCGGCCGCCCGCCTCAACGGGCGACGACCAGCACTAGCACCAGCACCGGCTACCCCCCGGCGGCTGCCTTCACCTGCTGGGTGTCGCGCCCGGCCGGCGCCTCGGCGCGCCGCCGCGCCCGCCACCACCACCAGCCCTCGCTGATGATCAGCGCCAGCGCCACCGGCACAGTGGCCGGCAGCTCGTTGATCACGAAGAACAGCAGGTTGAACAGGCCGGCGAGCACCAGTGTGAGCAATGCCACGGGTCCCTGTCGCCGGCCCTCCACGGCCAGGATCGCCCCCAGCACCCCGGCCACGAACAGATCCCCGTAGCCAAACGACAACGACCCGAACAGGACGCTCTGCAGCTGCGGCAGCCCGCTGCCGGGCAGCGGAGCGGCTGCCACCAGCGTGCTGTTGGGCGCTTGCAGCAGATCGTTGAGGATCAGCCATACGTCGGCGACGGACATGGCCACGATCCCCACCTTGAGCCACCGGGTCGGAGCGACCGCCGCCAGCAGCACCCCCAGGGTCACGCAGCTGAGCGCCGTCAGCACCATGGCGGCACCCTCCCCCCACAGGGTGGTCCGGCTGGCCCAGGCCAGCGCGAACAGCCCGAACGCCAGCGGCGCCAGCCACACCCGGGCGCCACGCATCGCCCAGCCGAGCGCCGCGGCCGCCAGCAGCGGCACAGCGATGAGCGCCAGCCAGGTCAGCGCGGTGGCCGTGGCCGACAGGTAGCGGATGGCGAAGACCACGCCCACGATGGAGGCGATCGGGATCAGCGCCCAGACCGGCCCGTGCAGGCGCTCTATGAACGGCACCCGCGGGGGCCGGCGCGGCAAGACGACCACGCCCGCTTGCACCACCAGCACCACCGCATTGGACGGGATGAAGCCCAGCGCCATGGCCTACCAGGGTACGCAGCGCGCACCCGGGTAGGCGAAGCGTTTCAGAAGAGGCGGCTCAGGCGTTGAGGCGCTGCTCCAGGGCATCGAGCTGGGCGTGCAGCTCGGCCGGGAGCTTCTCGCCGAACTCGGCGTAGTGCTGGCGGATCTGCGGCAGCTGGGCCTTCCAGCCCTCCACGTCGACCTCCAGCAGCTTGGCCATCGTCTTCGGGTTGATGTCCAGGCCGTCGAGCTCGATCCCGCCGTCGCCCTGCGGCGGCACCAGACCGATCGGGGTCTCCTCCGCCTTGGCCTGGCCAGTGATCCGGCGCACGATCCAGGCCAGGACCCGCGAGTTCTCGCCGAACCCGGGCCACAGGAACTTGCCGTTGTCGTCCTTGCGGAACCAGTTGACGTAGAACACCTTCGGCATCTGGGCGCCGTCGCGCTTGGCCACCCGCAGCCAGTGGGCGAAATAGTCGCCCATGTGGTAGCCGCAGAAGGGCAGCATGGCCATCGGGTCGAACCGCAGCTTGCCGACCTGGCCGGCCTGGGCCATGGTCGTCTCCGAGGACATGATCGACGCCATGAACGTCCCGTGCTCCCAGTCGCGGGCCTCGTGGATGAGGGGGACGATCGAGGCGCGGCGGCCGCCGACCAGGATGGCCGAGATCGGGACCCCCGCGGGGTCCTCCCACTCTGCTCCCACCGACGGACACTGCTCGATGGCGACCGTGAAGCGCGCGTTGGGGTGGGCCGCCGGGGTGTCGGACTCCGGCGTCCAGTCGTTGCCCCGCCAATCGGTGAGGTGCGCGGGCGGCTCGGCGGTCAGGCCCTCCCACCACACGTCGCCGTCGTCGGTCTTCGCGCAGTTGGTGAACACGGCGTTCTGCTCAAGCATCTTCAGCGCGTTGGGGTTCGTGCCCTCACTCGTGCCCGGAGCAACGCCGAAGAAGCCGGCCTCCGGGTTGACGGCGCGCAACTGGCCGTCGGCGCCGAACTTCATCCAGGCGATGTCGTCGCCGATCGTCTCCACCTTCCAGCCCGGCAGGGTGGGGATGACCATCGACAGGTTGGTCTTGCCGCAGGCGCTGGGGAACGCGCCGGCGATGTACCGGGCCTCGCCCTCGGGCGAGGTGACCTTGAGGATCAGCATGTGCTCGGCCAGCCAGCCCTCGTCACGGGCCATGACCGAGGCGATCCGCAGGGCGAAGCACTTCTTGCCCAGCAGCGCGTTGCCGCCGTAGCCGGAGCCGAACGACCAGATCTCCCGGGTCTCCGGATAGTGGACGATGTACTTGTTGTCGGCGTTACACGGCCACGGCACGTCGGCGGCGCCGTCCGCCAGCGGCGCGCCGACGGAGTGCACGCAGGGGACGTAGTCGCCGTCCGAGCCGAGCACGTCGAGCGCCGGCTGGCCCATCCGGGTCATGACCCGCATCGACGCCGCCACGTATGGGGAATCTGTGAGCTGGACGCCGATGTAGGAGATGGGCGACCCCAGCGGCCCCATCGAGAACGGGACGACGTACATCGTGCGGCCGTGCATGCAGCCCTTGAAAAGGTCCTTGAGCAGCGCATGCATCTCGCCCGGGTCGCGCCAGTTGTTGTTCGGCCCGGCGTCCTCCTCGCGCTGCGAGCAGATGAACGTCCGGTCCTCCACCCGGGCCACGTCGGCCGGGTCCGACAGCGCCAGGTACGAGTTCGGCCGCTTGGCATCGGACAGCCGCTCGAATGCCCCTGCATCGATCAGGACCTGGGCCAGCTGGTCGAACTCCTCAGCGGACCCGTCGCACCAGTGAATGTCGTCAGGCTGCGTCAGCGCGGCGACCTCCTCTACCCACGCCTGAAGTCCGGCGTGACTGGTGGTTGCTTGGCGCTGCGGTGCGGTGTTGGCCATGAGCTGAGGCTCTCCTTGACGAAGGTCGGTGGCTGATGAAGCCTACCCGGCGGCAACACAAAGTGCTCACAAAGTCCGCCAGGGGCACGGTGAACCGTCTTCAGGAGTACCGGAGTGAGCTACCTCACACTCCGGCCCGCGCAGACGGGGGAGGACGCGCGGGCGGGACGGGCTATCCGGGCTGCTTGCGCGGCACCAGGACGAGCCGCTTGAACTCGGCTACGAGGACGCCGTCCTGGTTGAGCACCCGGGTGTGAACCCGGACGGTGCCCCGGTCAAGCTTGGACTTCGACTCCTTGACATCCAGGACCTCCGTCTCGGCAAACAGCGTGTCGCCGTGGAACACCGGCGCCGGGTGGCTGAGCTCCTCGGTGGCCAGGTTGGCGATCGCCTTGCCGCTGACGTCCGAGACGCTCATCCCCAGCGCCAGCGAGTACACCAGCGGCCCCACCACGACGTTGCGACCCTGCTGGGACTGCTGGGCATAGACGTCGTTGATGTGCAGGGGGTGGTGGTTCATCGTGAGCAGGCAGAACAGATGGTCGTCTGACTCGGTCACGGTCTTGGCCGGCCAGTGCTTGTATACGGCGCCGACCTCGAACTCCTCCAGGTATCGGCCATACGGGTGGGCCCCGCTGGCCTCGCGCGCCGTCTGGTCGGTTTCGACCGCCGGCTGGGCGTCAACATCGGTCATGTTCGGACTCCTCGGTGGTTACTAGAGCGTAGGTTGGGAGCATGCCACCCGGGCGCGAGCGATAGCTTCTAGGCCGAAAGCGACCAGGAGAACTCCCGTGCGGAACCCCCGTGATTTTGCAAAACCGCTGGCCATCGGAGCCCCGGACCCTGTCCTGGAGATTCCGGTCAGGCCGTCGCGGATGATCCACTTCCTGGACTTCTCCAACGAGAGGATGGTCGCCAAGGCGCCCGACATCGCGCCGACTGTCGACATCCTGCTGGGCAACCTGGAGGATGCCGTGCCCGTCGACCGCAAGGAGGCCGCCCGGGCCGGCCTGGTGCGGGTCGGCAAGGAGATGGACCTCGGCGAGACCCAGTTGTGGACCCGGGTCAACAGCCTGGAGTCGCCCTGGATCCTCGACGACCTGACCACCGTGGTCTCGGAGATCGGCGACAAGCTGTCGGTCATCATGGTCCCCAAGGTTGAGGGACCGTGGGACATCCACTACATCGACCGGCTGCTGGCCCAGTTGGAGGCCAAGGCCGGGCTGGACCGCCCGATCCTCGTCCACGCGCTGCTGGAGACCGGGCTGGGGATGATCAACGTCGAGGAGATCGCCGCCGCCAGCCCGCGCATGCAGGGCATGAGCTTCGGCCCGGCTGACCTGGCCGCCAGCCGGCGGATGAAGACGACCCGGGTCGGCGGCGGCCACCCCGGCTACCGGTCGATCGAGGACCCGGACCCGGACCACCCGGAGGCGCCGCGGGTCAGCGTCCAGCAGGACCCCTGGCACTACTCGATCGCGCGGATGGTCGACGCCTGCACCTCGGCCGGCATCCTGCCCTTCTACGGGCCGTTCGGCGACATCAAGGACGTCGTCGGTTGTGAGACCCAGTTCCGGGCCGCGTTCCTGCTCGGCTGCGTCGGCGCCTGGTCGCTGCACCCGGTGCAGATCGACATCGCCAAGAAGGTGTTCAGCCCGGATCCGGACGAGGTCCGGTTCGCCAAGCGGGTGCTGGAGGCAATTCCGGACGGCCGCGGGGTCCACATGATCGACGGCAAGATGCAGGACGACGCCACCTGGAAGCAGTGCAAGGTGATGGTGACGCTGGCCGAGCTCCTGGCCCGGAAGGACCCGGATCTGGCCGAGGCCTACGGCTTCGAGCCGCCGGCGGAGCCTCCGGCCGCCGCTGCCTGAGCCTCCGGCCGCCGCTGCCTGAGCGCCCTCCGCTAGCCTCCCCCGCCGCTGATGCGCTTTTTCGAGTACGAGTCTCGGGCCATCGTGGCCCGGGCCGGGATCCCGGTCACCAAGTACGGATTTGCTCAGAGCAGCCAAGAAGCCCGCACCATCGCGGCCGATATCAACGGACCGGTGGTCATCAAGT
>JBPYFQ010000207.1:0-3835 GCA_051985625.1 Solirubrobacteraceae bacterium | reverse complement strand
CGGGTCCCGGTCGTGCTCATGTGCTACGCCAACCCGATCCTCGCCCGCGGCGTCGAGCGCTTCGTCGACGCGGTGGTGCAGGCCGGGATCAGCGGCCTGATCGTGCCCGACCTGCCGCTCGAGGAGTCAGGCGGGATGCTCGAGCGCTGCGACGCGCGGGGCTTGGCGCTCGTCCCGCTGGTGGCTCCGACGTCGCCCGAGGAGCGGGTGGCCCGGATCGGCGCTCGCGCGCGCGGGTTCATCTATGCCGTTTCGCTCACCGGCACGACGGGCGAGCGCGCCAGCCTCGACGGCGACCTCGCCGCCGTGATCGGCCGGGTCGCCGCCCACACCGAACTCCCTGTCGCGGTCGGCTTCGGGATCTCGGGGCCCGAGCAGGCCGCTGCCGCAGCGCGAGCCGGGGCCGACGGGGTGATCGTAGGCAGCCGGTTGGTCCGCCTGGCCTCCGAGGCTCCAGACCCGGCTGCGGCGGTGCGCGACGCCGTGCGCGAGCTCGGCGCCGCGCTGCGCTGAGTCACGCCGCGCCCCGCAGCCACGCTCGGTTAGCATCTGCGGGCGATGGGTGTGATTCTCACTGCCACGACCGGCCTGTGCCTCTGGATCATCTTGTGGGCTGCCGCGAGCGTCAGCGGCTTTGACGCCATGCTGATCGTCATCGCGATGGTGCTCGTGGCGCTCGGGATCCGCAACCTCCTGCCGTTCCTGCCTGGCCGGCGGGACTAGACACGCGGGCAGGACGCGTTGCGCCGTTTCGGGCGGGCATCTGGCCAAGCTCTGAGCGTCTGCGCGCTCGGCGCGGTGTCGGCGCTGCTCGCCGGCTGCACCGCCGCGCCGGCGGGCTCGTCGGTCTCGGTGTCGGGCAAGACGCTGACCGTCTACATCGCCGCGCCGCCGGCCTCGCAGATCGATGCCCGCGCCCAGGATGTGCTCGATGCCGAGGAGCTCGCGTTCAAGCTCCAGCGCGGGACGGTCTCCGGCTTCACCGTGGCGGACAAGGTTCTGAACGGCGCCAAGCCGTCCGACAACGCCCGCACGGCGATCCAGGACCAGACCACGATCGCCTATCTGGGCGAGATCCTTCCCGGCACCTCGGCCGACTCCCTGGGCATCCTCAACGACCAGGACGTCCTCACGCTGGGCCCCACCGACACGGCGGTCGAGCTCACCCAGAGCACCCCGGCGGTGCCCGGTGCCCCGGACAAGTACTACGAGGCGCGCGGCACCTACGGCTCGACGTTCGCCCGAGTGGTCCCGACCACGGCGCTGGAGGCCAAGGCGATCGTGTCCGAGCTGGCGGCCGAGAAGATTGCCAAGGCCTACCTGACCGACGACGGGCAGCACTATGGCGCCGCGCTGGCGCGTGCCGTGCGCCAGGCCGCCGGCTCGACGGTGAGCATCGCCTCCGGGGCGCCGTCCGCGCGCGCGGTGGCGACGTCGGGCGCCCAGGCGGTCGTGTACGCGACCGGATCGGCGCCCGCGGCCAAGACGCTGTTCGACGCGGTGGCGGCGGCCAGCCCCTCGACCAAGCTGTTCGCCCCCTCGGCGCTGGACGACTCGGCCTTCGCCGCCTCGCTGAGCCCGGCCGCCTCCGCGGCGCTGCGGGTGTCCTCGCCGGGTTTCACCCCCGGCGCGCTCACGGCCACCGGCCGCGGGTTTGAGACCGCATTTCAGTCCGCATACGGGCACACTCCCTCCCCGCAGGCGATCTTCGGTTATGAGGCGATGTCGGCGTTGCTCTCGGTCCTGCACGAGGCCGGCACCTCGGCCAACAACCGGACCACGGTGGTCAAGGACTTCCTCGCCATCCACAACCGCAACTCGGTCCTGGGGACCTACTCGATCAACGCGAACGGGGACACGAGCCTGGCGCCCTTCGTGATCAGCCGGGTCAAATCCGGACAGCTGGTGCCGTTCCGGTTCGTGTCAGAGCAGGGGTGAGCCCCGCCGCCCGCGCCTCGCGCGGCCTGACGCCGGTGCTGCTGGCGATCATCGCGGCGCTGGTGCTGGCCGGATGCGGCTCACGCCACGACGTCGCCGGCGACCGGATCCCCGGGCACGCCCTGACCATCTACACCGGGCTTCCGCTCCTCGGCGCCTCGGCCAGCGGGGCCACCTCGGTGCTCGACGGTGAGCGGCTGGCCCTCGCCCAGGCCCACGGACGGGTTGGTCAGTACGCGGTCACCCTCAAGGTCCTCAACGACGCCACGGTCGCCCGCGGCGGCTGGGACCCGGGCCAGGTCACCCAGAACGCCCATCTGGTGCTCGCCGACTCCAGCGCGATCGCCTACATCGGCGACTTCAACTCCGGGGCCACCGCGGTCGCCATCCCCTTGCTCAACCGGACCGGCATGCTCGTCACCAGCCCCACGAGCACCGCGATCGGGTTGACCACGCGCAGCCTGGCCGCGTCCCCGGGCGAGCCCGACAAGTACTACCCGACCGATCGCCGGACGTTCGTCCGCCTGGCTGCGGACGACACCTTCCAGGCCAGAGCCCAGGTCCGTGTCCAGCGCCGGCTCGGGTGCCACTCGACCTACGTGCTCTCCGACGGCGGGTTCGACGGCCACGACGCCGCCTCGTCGTTCGCATTCGCCGCCCGGGCGGGCGGCCTGCCCGTGGCCGGCACCCAGGCCTATGACCCCGGCGCCCAGGACTATGCGTCGCTGGCGCTGGCGATCGCGCAGACCGGAGCCAACTGCGTCCTGCTCGCCGCCCAACCGGAGAACCACGCCGCCTACCTCGCGCGCCAGCTCGGCGCCGCGCTGCCCCACGCCAAGCTGTTCGGCACCTGGCCGCTCGCCCAGCCGTCCTTCACCGACCCCGACCGCGGAGGGATCCCCGCCGCCCTGAACTCCCGCGTGTTCATCACCGCTCCCGCCGTCGAGCCGACGCTGTCGACCGCGTTCGACGCCCGCTTCACGCCCCTGTTCGGCGAGCCCGGGCCATTCGCGGCCTACGGCTATGAGGCGATGCGGGTGGTCCTGGATGCCATCGGCCGGGCCACCGACGGCGGTCGACATCCGGCGCGGCGCACCGCGGTGCTGGGCGAGGTCATGGGCTCTGACGTGACGGGCGGTCCGCTCGGGGCGTTCACCGTCCACACGGACGGAACGACGTCGTTGCACAGCTACGGAGTCTTCTCCGTGACGGGCGGCAATCTGGTGCTTTGGTACGTGTCGTAGTGACGAGCGGTTGAGGTTTGGTTAAAAACCGGGCCAATCCGCTTGCCCCACGTCCGGTCCCGTCAATACCCTGCGCGCTGCGGGCCGCGAGTCCGGCATCAAACACCAGAGGAGGAGTATGCGAAATCTGCGAACGGCCATGACCGCGTGTCTATTGGCCGGCACCATCTTGGGAATTGGTGCGTGCGGAAGCAGCAGCAAGAGCAGCACCGGTACCACCAGCGGTACCAGTGGGAGCGGTGGGGCCAGCGGCAACACCGTCGACATCTACTCGAGCCTGCCGCTGCAGGGTTCATCCAGCGCCCAGACGGGACCGCTGGTCAAGGGCATGGAACTGGCGCTCTCCAAGGCCGGAGGGAAGGCCGGGAACTTCACGGTCAACTATCAGTCGCTCGACGACTCGACCGCAGCCGCCGGTAAGTGGGACCCCGGCCAGACCGCATCCAACGCCCGCAAGGCGGCGTCTGACCCCAAGGCCGTGTTCTACATCGGCGAGTTCAACTCGGGCGCCAGCGAAGTGTCGATCCCGATCCTCAACCAGGCCGGGATCCCGCAGGTCAGCCCGGCCAACACCTACGTCGGCCTGACCACGAGCTTGCCGGGAAGCGCCCCGGGCGAGCCGCAGAAGTACTACCCGACGGGCAACCGCACCT
>JBPYFQ010000206.1:0-18487 GCA_051985625.1 Solirubrobacteraceae bacterium | reverse complement strand
CGACCGGTCGCTACGAACCTCGTACTCGGCTGCCAGGACGGGGACCGCGTGAAAGTGCGTGAGTCAATCGCCTCTGCGCGGGGCAGACTAGATTGTGATGGCTGATCGAAGAGATCAGATTGCCCGGGAGGCCGCAACCGCGATCGACGCGGCGGAACGTCGGGCGGCAGCCGCGCGAGAGCGATCCCAAGCCGCCGGCGAACGCGCACGGGAGCTGTCCGGTGGTGGGGTGCACGTGCCGCATCGCGTCGATGAGGCATCGGAGCGGGCCAAGCTGGCGAGTGATCATGCCGAGACGGCGCGCGAGCAGGCCGCCGCAGCACATCGCCGCGCAGCAGCTGCGCACGACGACTCAGGAGCGACCCACGAGCGCGCGGCGGAAAGCTCGCAGCGCGCCGGTGACCGCACTGGCGCCGAAGCCCATCACCGGGCCGCAGACCAGGCACGCGACGACGCCAGAGGCGAGCGCGCGGACGCCAATCAGGAGCACGACTGATCAATCCCCGGCTACGAGTGCCTTGACCGTTCCGCCCACTCCCGGCGTACGGGGCGGGCGATCTAGGCGCGAGTGGCTTCAGCCGCGCCCGCGCTGCAGGACGGCGCGGGCGAGCAGAAACGATCCGGCCAGCCCGATCGCGCCGCTGAGGGCGGATGTGCCCACGCCCACGGGACGCGAGCGCCGGCTCGCCGCCGTGGTGGTTTGTAGCGCCGGCTCGGTTCGATCCGCCACCCTCGCGGCTCGTGACGCCCGCGCGGGTCGATCCGCCGCCTTCTTCGGGGCTCGCCGTTGTCGGGTGCCCGCGCGCGCCGCGCTCTTCGTAGCCACTTCGGGGGTGGCGGCGTCGGTCACATCCACCAGCCCGAGCTCGGATACAGGCCGCAACGCCATCAGGCAGCCCTCCGCTCGAGGCGCAGGCTCTCCCTCCGCTGCAGCCGGATGTCATCCGGGTGCGGGAACTTCACCTTCGGCCACAGCTCCCGCGTGAGCCGATGAAGATCTTCCTGTGCCTCCTGCGTGCCGCGGTCGATCTCGTCAAGCAGGATGAGCGGTACGTCCTGGGTGATCGCGGTGCGCCAGGCCGCTCGCGCCCGCAGCTCCGTCCGTGCCACCGGGAGCTTGAGCTTGCGTGAGAGACGCCGGAGTGCGTCGTGGTTGAGCCGGTAGCTCACTTGTGTGTGCTCGCATTCGACTCGCACCAGGCTCTTGATGCGCACCTCCGCCCCACGCCGGTTCAGCTTGTCGACGGTCTGGGTCAGCCGGCTCAGACCGCGAACCGCGTTGCTGTCCCCCATCTTCACCGGGCAGACGATCTCGTCGGCCACCAGCAGGGCCGAGACCGTCAGCTCGCCAACGTTGGGGGGGCAGTCGATCAGCACCCGGTCGTAGTCCTGGAGCAGCGGCTCGAGCGCGTCCTTGAGCTTGAACACGCCCATCGTCTCCGATCGCAGCTGTGTGTCGAGCGCCTCGGCCCGTTCATCACACGGCAGGAGGTCCAGGTCGGGCACCTGGTGCACATCGCAGATGACCACGTCCTCGGCGGCAACCGCGTTGCGCGGGGCCAGCACGTCGACGATCGTCGCGTCAAGCAGCGCCGGATCAACGGCGTAGGCGAACGTCAAGTTCGCCTGCTGGTCGAGGTCGATCAGTAACGTCCGAAAGCCCGCGTACGCCCATTGCGCGGCCAGGCTGCCGGCGAGGGCGGTCTTGCCGGTGCCTCCCTTCTGAGCCGCGACGGCTGTCACAACTGCCCTGGCCATGCCACCGGTTTCGCCACCGCGGGCGCCGTTCCTTCACGGCTACGTCCCGGCGCTTCGCTTGGGCGGCGCGCAGATGCGACGTTTGGCGTGGGGCGTGTCTAGAGGTGACCGGCGCAACCCACCGCTGCGAAATACTTGGCTGCGGGGAGTCGGTACAGCCGGACCGCCTCGGGGTTGCTGCGGACCAGGTCGAACATCCACCGGCCGTGGTCGTAGCTCCAGTAGTCGGTCAGGCCGGCGCCGGAGATCGAGTAGTGCACCAGCCACCAGTGTCCAGCGTGGACGACGCCCTGAACCGTCGCCGCGCCGGGAGCGGTGGGGCACTCCCGGTGGCGGCGAATGTACTCAGCGCGGTCGATGACCGTGCGGCTTCGTGCGTCCCAGCGGCTGTAGACCGCAGCGGCGTTATTGGCCGCGTACTCGTCGTTGAACTGACGCGCGATCTGCAAAAGCGCCTGCTTGGTTTGGGCATCGCGGTGTGTGCGGGATGCTGTGTGCGAGGGCCGCGCGCTCGTCGCTCCGCAGGCTGTCAGAAAGATGGTTCCCAGAGCGAGCGCCGCGAAGGTGAGGAGCCGGAGCATGCGCCGTGGGAGAGTAGCGTGGGAGCGGGCGCCTCCCCTTCTCGGGCTGGCGCCGGCTCGTAGGGCGAGGCCGGAGCCTCCGCCCCACGAGCAGCGCAGGCCGCAGCCTTACTTGCCGTTGTTGAAGTAGCTCACGCAGTCACCCTGGTTCTTGAACGGACCGGGGTTCGACGTGAAGTCGGCCCAACCGCCGTTCTTGCAGGACTCGCCGCTCTCGTATGTGAACAGCTCGTTGTTGACCTGCGAGTTGTCGAAGTCGACCGTCTGGTTCGACCCGTCCACGACCAGGAAGATGTCAGTGACGGTGTAGCTTCCGTAGTTCGCCTGGGCGTGGCCGTACGTGTCGTAGAACGTGCCACCGGGAAGCTGGGTGTCGTCGACGAAGCTGGCCGGAGTGGCCAGGTTCCCACTGGGGGTGTAAGTCCCGAACAGGCAGCCGGTGTAGCCCGGCGGAGGACCGATGTAGAAGTTGATGTTGCCCGAATTCGTGCCGTTGGTGACCGTCGCCACGAAACGCGGGGAGCCGGCTCCGCACGTGCCGAGGACGAACTTGTAGTCGGTGGCCAGGTTGTTCAGCTGGCTGACGGTCAGCCCGGCTGGGAAGGAGAAGTCGACCCCCCGTACCCAGGTGTCCCCGTGGACGTGGCCTCAGCCGCGGTCGGCGAGGCCTCGCCCGGATGCACCAGCGTTGCGGCGCCGAACAGCGTGTAACCGCTCGCGGCCGGGCTGTGCGGGCTGTCGGCCAGCGCGGCGGATGCCGGCAGGGCCGCCGCGCACACGGCCACGACCGCCGCCAAGCAGATTCTTCTCATGCAAACCCCTTGAAGTAGTGGCGATGCGATGTCCCGTGACACCGCTGTCGCCAAGATGTGGGCCGAAACGGTGCCTTCCTGGCATCGCAGGCGTCAGTCTGCCCGACCGGCCCTCCTTATCGCCGGCGCACGGTACTCACACTCCGGGCGCCCGGCAATAGATGCCCCGGAAACCGGTCATTACACGGACAGCCCGATCCCGGGCCGCCGAGCGGCCACGACGCCAGCGTTCGGGCGTTACGGGGTGACGTAGCCGGCGAGCGTGGAATCGGCGTGGCGCCCAGTGTCGGCCCGTGTCTGGTCGGTCCCGGTCTCAACGACGGAGAACCCGGTCCGATCGCCGTCGCCGTTGATCACATCAGGGCCGCGTTGGCCACGCGGGTCGCCGGTGACGACCGCCACATGCGCGGCCGAGGGATCGGCTCCGAGCGAGAGGCCGTACACCGCCACATCCCCGGGCGCAGCGCGGTAGCCGCCGGTCGCCGGATGCCACCGGCCGTTGGCGACGCCCCACTTGTAGAAGCTGGCGGCGCCCCCGTCGATCTGTCCGGCGCCATAGCCGTAGGTGAATCGCACGCCGGCCTTCTGCCAGGCCCAGGCGGCAAAGTCCGCGCACCATTCCTCGGACATGTCGCCGGCGGGGCAGGCTGTCGTGCCGGCGTCCCAGTAAGCACTGAACTTGTTGCAGTAGGAGTGGGCGGGGTCGGTCCTGTAGCCGACCTGGCTGTTGGCGATGGCAACGATGCGCTGACGCACGCTCAAGCCGGCCAGGCTGGCCCTGCTTGGCAGCGGGAACGAGCCTGAGTTTCCTGCCGCCCCGTCGATGGCCACCACCAGGACGAGCACGACCACGCCGGCTCCGAGGATGAGTCCGAACCGCCGCCGTCGCGTCCGGCGTACCCGCACCGCCCGCGCGCGAGCCCGAGCCCGGCGGTCGTTCACCCGCCGCATCTCGGTGGCCTCCCGCCTGAGCTCCCGGATTTCCCGGCGTTCCTGCCCGCGGGGGCCTCGGTCCCGATGCTGGGTCATGGGCGAACAATCCTATGGCGCCTGGGAGGAACAGTTGGGGCGGACGCCACCGGGCGACGCACGTCATCCGAGCAGGGACTCCACCGCAGTCTCACGTCGATCCGATCTGCGCGGCGCAGTAGTCCCATAGCTCGGCTCGGGCCTCGTCAGCGTCCTGGCCGGCGCCGAGTCGGTAGTGGGTCGGCCGCGGCCGGCGATCCTGCCAGAACCGGCCCGTGCACTCGAGCGCCTCCGGCGCGCCGCCGAGCCAGACGATCGTGTCCGCTCCGTCCTCGGGGCTTCGGATGATCGGCGCGGACAACGTCCGGAACAGCGGCAGCCACCGCTGCACGCCGGGAGTGTCGACCCAGCCGGGGTGCATGGCGTGGACGACGATGCCGTGCTTGGCCAGGCGCTGCGCCCACAGTTCGGTCAGCACGATCTGCTGGCGCTTCGTCCGCGCATACAGGCGCTTGGCGGAGTACGACCCGGTCTCCGACTCGGGATCGCCGACGGGCAGGCTCTGCCCGTACGCGCCCCCCGAGCTCACGGTGATCACGCGCGCCGGCGCGCTCCGAGCCAGGAGATCGCGCAGCCCGGCGACGAGCCCGAACGGCCCGAGCACGTGGGTGGCGAACGTCAGCTCGTGACCGTCGACCGACCGGGAGCGGTGGCCGGGCATCACGCCCGCGTTGTTGACGAGGACATCGAGGCGTGGCTCGGAGTCGCTCAGGCGCGCGGCAAACGACCGGACGGCGTCGATGCTGGACACGTCGCAGGCGAGCGGACGCGCATCCGCGCCCGGCACGGCGTCGAGGATCTGCGCCACGGCCTCGCCGGCGCGGCGGTCGCTCCGCGCCACCGCCCGCACGGACGCCCCGAGCCGCGCGAATCCCCGGCACGCGGCGAGGCCGATCCCGGTGGCGGCGCCGGTGACGAGCACGGTCCGTCCGTCCATGCGCGGCGGGTCGGGCGGCCAGCCTGCGAGGTGGCGGCGGACCTGAAGGCCGACGTCGCCGTACCCAAGGGCGATCGTCCGGTCGAGAAATGTGTCGATCACGTGGCTCATGGTCGTATCTATACATCACTAAGGATAATTCTGTACGATCTGTTCATGTTCGGAATCGGCGAGGTGGTGCAGCGCACCGACGTGGCCGAGGCGACGTTGCGCATGTGGGAGCGCCGCTACGGGTTCCCCGAGCCGACCCGACTGGCCAGCGGGCACCGCCGCTACAGCGAGCACGATGTCGAGCTCATCCGCCGGGTTGCCGCCCACCGCGCGGCCGGCTACTCGCTCCCCGCGGCCATCGACCGTGCGCGAAGCGAGGGCTCCGACAGCGCCCGGTCGGTGTTCGCCGAGCTCCGGCGGCGGCGACCAGATCTGGAGCCGCGCACGATCGTCAAACCGATGATGCTGGCGCTGACCCACGCCATCGAGGATGAGGCGCTGGTCCGGGCCGAGCGTCCCATCCTGTTCGGATCCTTTCAGCGGGAGCGTTTCTACCGGCAGGCGGAGGCCCGCTGGCGCGAACTCTGCCGCGGCGCGGACCTGGCGATCGTGTTCGCCGACTTCTCGCGTCTGCGCACCCCGCGGGACGGGCCCGCCGAGCTCCCGGTGCCGCGCGACCATCCGCTCCACCGCGAGTGGACGCTCGTCTGCGAGGGAGAGTCGTTCGGGCTCTGCCTGGCTGGATGGGAGCCGCCGGACAGCTCGCGCGCCCCGGATGCGCTGCGCCGGTTCGAGGTGATCTGGAGCGTGGAGCCCGCGGTGGTGCGCGAGGCCGCCCGGGTCTGTGCCGCGATCGCCTCCGCCCGGCGCCCCGCGCTCGTGGAGGCGGCTCGTCCGCGTCTGGAGGCGCCGGCATCGGTCCCGCTCGACGTGCAACTGCGGCTGGCGACCGACGTCAGCGAACGCATGCTGGCCCTCCTGTCGACCCGATTGATCCGGCGGGTCCTGCCGGGCGAATAACCAGTCGTGCGGATCGCCATCGTCGGAGCGGGCATCTCCGGACTCACCTGCGCGCACCTCGCGCACCGGGACCACCACGTCACGGTGTTCGAGGCCGAGGACCGGCCCGGCGGGCACGCCCACACCATCGATGTCCAGACCCCGCACGGCGTCCGCCCCGTCGACACCGGCTTCATCGTGTTCAACGACCGCAATTACCCGGGCTTCCGGCGGCTGCTGTCCGACCTCGGCGTGCCGTCGCAGCCGTCGACCATGAGCTTCAGCGTCAGCGACGGACACGGCTTTGAGTACAACGGCGCGTCGCCGAACGGGCTGTTCGCCAACCGGCGGCACCTCATCAGCCCCGCCTTCCACGGGATGATCGCCGATCTGGTGCGCTTCAACCGGGACCTGCGCGCCCTGCCGCGGTCCGACGCCGATCCCACGCTGGGCGAGTGGCTGGGCGAGCGGGGATACGGGGAAGCCTTCGTCGAGCGGCTGATCATGCCCCAGGTCGCGGCGGTGTGGTCGGCCGACCCCAGCGCCCGGTGGTCGTTCCCCGCCCGATTTCTGGCCGAGTTCTTCGACAACCACGGGATGCTCGGTTTCCGCGACCGTCCTCGCTGGCGGACCGTGCGAGGTGGGTCGCGCAGATACGTCGAGGCGGTCACCGCCCGCTGGCGCCCCCAGCTGCGACTGTCAAGCTCGGTCGAGGAGATCCGGCGTGGTGCGGACGGCGTCGACGTGCGTGTCCGCGGCCGGGACGGCGAGCGCTTCGACGCGGTTGTGCTCGCCACCCATGCCGACCAGGCGCTGGCGATGCTGGCCGATCCCACCGACCGCGAGCGCGAGCTGCTGGGCGCGCTCCCATACCAGCGCAACGAGGCCGTCCTGCACACGGACCCCACACTGCTCCCCCGGCGCCGGCGGGCGTGGGCAAGCTGGAACTATCACCTGCGCCCGCAGGCGGACGGGCCGCCAACGGTGACCTACCACTTGAACCGGCTGCAATCGCTCGACGCCGGGGTCGAGCTGTGCGTGACCCTCAACCGCTCGGCGGAGATCGATCCAGACCGGATCATCCGGCGCCTCGACTATGCCCACCCGGTCTTCACCCGGGCGGGCATCGCCGCGCAGCGGCGCCACGCCGAGATCAGCGGGCGCAACCGCACCCATTTCTGCGGCGCGTACTGGGCCTGGGGCTTCCACGAGGACGGGGTCCAGAGCGCGGTCCGGGTGGCCCGGGAGCTCGGGATCCGGTGTGCGGGATGGGGGACGGCATGACCGCCTGCCTGTACGAAGGCTCGATCCGGCACCGCCGGTTCGCCGTCCGCGCTCATGCCTTCCGGCACCCCCTGGCGCTGCTGTACGTTGACGTCGATCGCGTCGGCGACGTCCTCGGGGGCAGGCTGGTCGCCGACCGGCCCGGGATCGTCCGGTTCCGCCGGGCGGACTATCTGGGCGACCCCTCGCGGCCGCTGGACGAGTGCGTCCGGCGGCTGGTGTGGGAGCGGTTGCACTGGTGGCCGGACGGGCCGGTCCGCCTGCTCGCCCACCCCCGTACCTTCGGCCACTGCTTCAACCCGGTGAGCTTGTACTTCTGCTTCGACGCGGGCGAGCAGCTGGGCGCGGTCGTGGCCGAGGTCACGAACACCCCGTGGGGCGAGCGGACGGCGTATGTGCTCACGGGCGGCAACGACGGACGGGTGCTCCGGGGCGAGACGGCCAAGCGCCTGCACGTCTCCCCGTTCATGTCGATGGAGCAGACGTATGTCTGGCGGACGGCGGCGCCGGGGGCGACGCTGTCGGTCCACATCGAAAACCGCGAGGGCGACCGGGTCGTGTTTGACGCCACCCTGTCGCTGCGGCACGCGCCGTTGACGCCCGCGGCCCTGCGCCGGATGATGCGGCGCTACCCGTTTGCGACGCTCCGCGTCCTGGCACTCATCTACGGCCACGCGCTGGCGCTGTGGCTGAAGCGGGTGCCGGTTGCACCCAAGCCGCATGCCGCGCCGTCGTGAGCGCGGCCCGCGAGATCTGCCTGGCGCTCCTGCGCCGCATGCCCCACGGGCAGCTGACGATCGTCGAACCGGGGCGGCGGGTGACGGTTGGCCGGGGCGAGCCCCGCGCGACGCTCCGAATTAATTCACAAAGGGCGTGGGCGGCGCTCCGGCACGGCAGCCGCGGGCTCGCCGAGGCGTATGCCGCTGGTCTGTGGGACGCCGAGGACCCGGCTGAGGTCATCCGCGTCGCGGCCCGGAACGCGTCGGTGCTCGACACCTGGCGCCGGCGCGCGGCCCCCGTCCGGGTGCCGTTCCAGGCGGCGCGCGGCATCCGCAACGCCAATTCTCCAGGCCGCAGCCGCCGCGACATCGCCGCGCATTATGACCTCGGCGACAACCTGTTCGGGCTGATGCTCGACGAGACGATGATGTATTCGTGCGCGTACTTTCCGGCGCCGGACGCCCCGCTGCTGGACGCGTCGGTGGCGAAGCTGGAGCGCATCTGCGCCAAGCTCCAGCTGGGCCCGGACGACCACGTGCTCGAGATCGGCACCGGGTGGGGCGGGTTCGCCGTCTACGCCGCGGCGACCCGCGGCTGCCGGGTGACGACGACGACGATCTCCCGGGCGCAGTACGAACATGTTCGTCGGCGGGTCGAACGGGCGGGCGTAGGGGAGTTGGTCACCGTCCTGGGCGAGGACTACCGCGATCTGCGCGGCAGCTACGACAAGTTGGTCTCGATCGAGATGATCGAGGCCGTGGGATGGCGGCGCTTCGGCACGTTCTTTGCCCGCTGCGCGGACCTGCTGCGCGCCGACGGGGCGATGCTGCTGCAGTCGATCGTCATAGACGACCGCGCCTACGCGGTGGAGAAGGCGTCGCCGAGCTTCATCCGCACCCACATCTTCCCGGGCGGCTGTCTGCCGTCGATCGAGGTCATCGCGCACGCGGTCGCGAGCCGCACCGATCTGCGGATCACCGATCTGGAGGAGCTGACTCCGCACTACGCCGAGACGCTGCGCCGGTGGCGGGCAAACGTCGAGAGCGCGGCCGGCCAACTCGAACGACTCGGCTACGACGAGCGCTTCCGCCGGCTCTGGCTGCTGTATCTGGCGTACTGCCAGGCCGGTTTCACCGAGGGCCGGATCGGCGTGGTGCAGGTGGCGCTGGCCAAGCCGGGCCGGCGGCCGTCACTCGCCACCGAGGGCGGGGCCGTCGGCCAGACTCCCCCAGCGCACGGCCTGCGTCTGGGCGCGCTTGGCGGCCTCGCGGGCGCGGACGGCCGTTTGACGCTCGAACGCGGCGTCGGCCGGTTGGCCTGACGACTCCCGCCGCTGGGCATGCTCGTCTGCGAGGCGGGCGGTCTGCTCCAGCGCGGCCGCCGTCCGGGTCAACAACTCGGAGAGGTGTCCGGCGTGCTCGTGGGCACGCCTGGCCGCCTGCTGGGCGACGCTCACTGCGCCGTCGACACCATATCGCTCCATAGCCCCACCAAGAATCGTAGCGTCACCGGCTGGTGGCGATGAGCCGACTGGATCGTGACCGTCCTCCGCATGGGTCTCGACCAGGTCGTCAGCAGATCAGGAAGCGGCCCCGGCCTCGGCAGCGGCCCGCTGGCCGGCGTACCCGTTGCCCTTGGCCAGGAGGCTCGCCTCCGCCTCACGGGCCACCGCGCCGTCGTCCTCGTTGACCTCGGCGACGAACGCCAGCCACTCCGCCGCCGCCTCATGGAACTGGGCACGGGCCACCTGGCCGCGGCTGCGATGGATGGCGGCGAACTCGAGAGCGCGCCGTTCGGCCGATCGCAATGCGAAGACCCGGTCGGCCGCGGTTACGCGGACGCTGCCGTCGAAGGACTCCCGGGCCACCAGGAGCTCCGCGTTGGCCGCGACCAACTCCTCGGCCCGGGCCAGGTTCGCCTCGACGCGGGCCATGTACACCTCGCCGCGCCGCAAGCGCTCCTCCGCGCGCTCGTTGGCCCTATGTGCCCGCCGACGTGCCCGGGCTGCCCGGGCGACTGCTTGCTCATGCCTGCTCTGCGCCAAAGCTCCTCCATCTTACCTCTCCCGCGGCCAGGACCGGAATAGAACCGAACGCACGCGGTCTTCCGTCCAACCACCGGCGGCGCGTCGCCCACCCGGCTGGCTGTACACTCATAAAACCGGTGTGTCGCTGACCCGGGACGCGGTGCGTCGCTGATCCCGGGACGGCGTCGGACCAGACCGAATCGCATGCCGCGAGCCAACCGAGGCGAGGGAGGTCTCATGCCCGATGTCGAGTCGCCCCTCCCTGGCCGCGGGGCCGGCGAGCCCGCCGGGCCGGCCGCCGACGGGGGCATCTCCCGCCGGCGCTTCATGGGCTACCTGATCGCCGGCTCGACGCTGATCGCCGCCGCGCCGCAGTTCGTGGCACCCGAGGCCGCGCAGGCGGCGATCCCGACGCACCAGCCCGTCGATGACTACGACCTGAGCGACCTGCTCAACCAGGCCGCGGCGCCCACGTCCGGGCTGATCTCGATCACCGCCAACTCCGACGGCACGGTGTCGTTCGCGCTGCCCCGCGCCGAGGTCGGCCAGGGCATCACCACCGCGGTGGCGATGACGATCGCCGACGAGATGGGCGTAGGGCTCGATCAGGTGACGATCACGCTCGCCGACGCCCGGCCGGAACTCATCTGGAACCAGCTGACCGGTGGCTCCAACTCCATGCACTCCATCTTCATCCCGGTCCGGGTGGCGGCGGCCATCGCCCGCCACCAGCTCACCGAAGCCGCCGCCCTCGCCCTCCAGGAACCCGCCTACGACCTGACCGTGGTCGGCGACAAGGTCACCGCCCCCAACGGAGCGTCGATCGGCCTCGGGTCGCTTGCCCACAAGGCGGCGGTTCCGCGCAGCCGGGCGGTCCAGGCCAACCTCCGGCCCGACGCCCAGTTCACGCTGATCGGCACGCCGCAGAAACGCATCGACGGGCTCGACATCGTCACCGGGCGCAAACAGTTCGCGCTGGACCTGGACGTCGCCGACGCCCTGCCGACGATGGTCTGCCGCCCGCCGACGATCAACGGCACCGCCCGACGGGTCAACAACCTGGCCGCGGTCAAGGCGATGCCCGGCATCACCGACGTCGTGCTGATCGGTCACACCTCGTTTGTGGCCGGCGGGGTGGCCGTGCGCGGGCAGACGTTCGGCCAATGCATCGACGCCATCCGCGCGCTCGACGTCAGCTGGGCGCCGGGCGCCGTCGGCACGCCCTCGGAGTCCGACGTGCGGGCCGAGCTGCGCGCCAACGAGCTGCCGATGACCCCGCCGCTGCCGACCGCCCAGACGATCGAGAAGACGTTCACGTTCCACTTCCGCCCCGGCGACCCGCTGGAGACCAACACCGCGGTCGCCAGTGTCACGCCGACCGCCGCCGAGGTGTGGTCCAGCCTGAAGTCGCCGATCTGGTGCCGGGAGCAGCTGGCCACGATCCTCGGACTGCCGCTGGACGCGATCACCGTTCACGTCGCCCAGGGCGGTGGCTCGTTCGGCCGCCACCTGTTCTGTGACGCCGCGTTCGAGGCGGCGGCGATCAGCCAGAAGCTGGGCAAGCCGGTCAAGCTGATGTGGTCGCGGACCGACAACTTCCGGCAGGGCCGCACTCACCCGATGGCCACCTCGCGGATCCGGGTGCAGCACTCGGGCGGCAACGTGCTGGCGCTCGACCAGCGCCACACGAGCGTCGCCACCGACTTCTCGCAGGGGTTCGGCGAGGTGCTGAGCGCGATGGCGGCGATGCTGCCCAAGTCCAACGAGGTCGGTTACTCGGAAAGCATCTTCACCCTGACCGCCAACTGCCCGTACAACTTCGGGCCGGTCACCCAGTTGCTCAACGAGGCCTACGAGTACGACACTTTCAACACCGGCTCGACGCGGAACATCTACAGCCCGGATGTGATCACCGCGCTGGAGCTCATGGTCGACCTGACCGCCGAGGCGATGAACCTCGATCCGTACCGGTTCCGCCAGTCGTTCCTGCGCGATCCGCGCCTGATCGGGGTGCTCGACAAGGCGGCACAGGCCGGCAACTGGGGGCGCGCCATGCCGGCTGGCACCGCTCAGGGGATCGCCGTCCACAGCGAGTACAAGAGCACGGGCGCGTGCCTGATTGAGATCGACTGCCGCCCGCAGACCGTCGGCCGCACGGTCCGCGATGGCTTCACCGGGCCCCGTGTCACCAAGGCGCTGTACGTCGTCGATGTCGGCCTGCCGGTCAACCCCCTCGGTCTGGAGGCCCAGATGCTGGGCGGGATGATGGACGGCATCGCCCATGCGCTGACCTACAGCCTGCACCTCAAGGACGGCTATTTCCTGGAGGGCAGCTGGGACAACGCCTACTACACCCGCCAGTGGAACGCTCCGCTCCAGACGGAGGTGATCGTGATGCCGCCGAGCACCGGGATCGCCGGGGGCGCCGGCGAGCTCGGCGTGGCGCCGGCCATGGCGGCCACCGCCTGTGCGTACCGGCGGGCCACCGGCACGACGCCGACCGAGTTCCCGATCAACCACAACCAGCCGCTGGGATTCACCCCGTATCCGACGGTGCCCCCCACCCCGCAGTCCCCCACCGACGGGCTGAGCTTCGCCTACTGAGGAGACCGGCACATTTCACAGCACACCTTCATCCTCAACGGCCGGCGGGTCAGCGTCGACTGCGACGACGAACTGCGGCTGCTCTGGGTCCTGCGCGACCTGCTCGGCGTCACCGGACCCAAGTACGGGTGCGGCCTCGACGTGTGCAAGGCCTGCACGTGTCACTACAACGGCAAGGCGTTCAACCCGTGCTCGGTCCCGATCAAGGACATCCAGCCGACCGACGAGATCACGACGATCGAGGGGCTGGCGGCGACGGTCGGCACGTCGCTGCACCCGGTGCAGAAGGCGTGGCTTGCGCTTGACGTGCCCCAGTGCGGCTACTGCCAGCCCGGCCAGATCATGGCCGCCGCCGCGCTGATCGCCGAGAAGGGGGCGGATGTCACCGATGCCGACCTCGACGCGCTCCGGAATATCTGCCGGTGCGGCACCTATCCCCGGATCCGCGAGGCGATCAAGCAGGCCGCCGCCCAGATGTAGCGGCAACGTTGGCACCCGCAGACGGAAACGGCCCGCGCCATATCCGGCGCGGGCCGTCTCAGCTTCCGATGAGGTCCGGTGCTATGCGGTGGCCACTTGCCCCACCGGAGGGGCCGGCTCGGCTGAGCGGCTCACCAGCAGGTAACCGACCGCCAGGTAGTAGGCGCCGGCGATGACGCCGCCGCCGAGGGTGGCGAGCGGGATCGTCGCCACCCAGGCGATCGGCAGCCCGACCGCGATCGCCGCGGGCACCTTGCCGACGCGCTGGAGCGAGACGGCGAGGATCACCGAGCCGACCAGCCACGCACCGTTGGTGAGTGGGGCCAGGACGTTGAACAGGCCGAGGTCATGGCCGGTGACGATCGAGGTGATCGAGGTCAGGCCCAGGACGACGGTGCCTGCGGCGGCTGCCAGGGCGGCCGTCGCGGGTGCACCAGAGCGAGCCCGGCGGGCCAGCGCCATAAAGCTCGGCGCGACGCTCACGAGGGCGACGACGAAGAACGACAGCACGAGGTAACCGGCCACGCCGACCACGCGGTTGCCCGAGTGGCGCTGGGAGTGGACGATCTCGGTGACTCCGCCGGCGGCAAACGCGGTGCCGGCGAGGATCGCGGCCCGGCCGGCCAGCTTGTCGGTGGTTGAACGGAGACTGCGCATGGTGGGGGTTCCTTTCAAGGGTTTGCGTGGTGGTCGGGACCGGCATCACACCGCCGGCGCGGGGGTGAGGCCGGGGCCCATGTAGCGCTCCGCGAGACCGCGATGCTTGGCCATCCAGACGAGCGGGGCCATGAGCGCCTTGACGACGGGGGCGGGCGGGAACGGCGCCCGGACCTCGTCCTGGTATTCGCGCACGAACAGCGCGAGGTCGAGCGGCCTGGGCATCCCCTTGCGGTTCGTCCGGCCCTCCTGGGCGAGCGCGACCGTCGTCTCGAACAACTGCTCCATCTTGAGCGCCGGGCGAACCTCCACCCGCACGTGCGCCGGCTCATCCCCGGCGTTGGCGAACCGGTGAACCGATCCGGCCGGCACGACCACGACGTCGCCCGCGCGGGCGGTGATCTTCCTGTGGCCGAGGCGGAACTTCATTGTCCCTGACACGACCTCGAAGCGCTCCTCCTGAGATGGGTGCACGTGGGCGCCCGGAACGTGACCGTCGGCCGCCAGCACGAGGTCGATCGCCAGCAACTCGCCGTCGGTGTCAGCGGCGGTCTGGCGGAAGATGATCCGCTCGCCGGAGATCGGGTTATCGAGAATCTGTCCTGCGTACGCCATGGTGGTCCCCTTTTCTGGTGGTGCCGGATCTGAGGCCGGTGACCGGTGTTTGTGCGATGGGGACAGCTTCGGGCGGGGCGGGCGTTTGCACATCGGCCCAGCCGGTGATTTGGCAGGGGCCGCCGGGCGGATCCTCCGAGCCGACGGCATCACTCTCAAGGATGACCCCCAGTCAGCGTCCAGAGCGATGTCCGCCCCCTCCCCCTCGGTTAGCCTGTCACGATGTCGCCGATCGCTGTAGCCGATTGGGGGCATCGGGACCGGACTGCGTTGTGGGACCGCCAACGCGCCGTACCCCCCGATGTCCAGGACGGGGTGCTGGCGGTCTCGCTGGCGCTGGGCGCCGAGGCCGAGGTCATCATCCGCGGCGCCACCGACCCGGCGACGCTGTTGTTGGCGGCGATCGGCGGTCTGTCGTTACTTGCCCGGCGTCGCGCGCCATGGGTGATGATCGGCGTGCTGCTGTTTGCGCTGCTGGCGCGGACGCTGATTGTGGGGGGCCAGGACTCCGACGTGGTGGCGCTGGCCGCCGTCGCGGCGGCCTACGCGATCGGCGCTCACATGTCGGGCCGCCAATCGGTCGCCGCCGTCGTCGCGCTGATGATCGGCTACGCCGTGGACCAGGTCCTGGTGTCCGGATTCTCGGCGGGGCTGGTGCCGGGGGCAGTTCTGCTGTTCGGCTTCCCCTGGCTGGCAGGTCGCACATTGACCTCCCATCGCCTGCTCACCGGCGAGTTGGCGGCTCGGACCACGCAACTGGAACGCGAGCGCGAGGAGCGAGCACGGCTGGCCGTCGTCCAGGAGCGCAGCCGGATCGCGGTTCAGATCAACGAGATCGTCACCCGGGGGATCGCCGCGATGGTCTCCCAGGCCGACGGTGGGCGTGCCGCGCTCGGCGGCGAGGGGGCGGCGGCCGAAACAGCGCTGCGCGAGATCGAGCACGAGGGCCGTGATGCGCTGGCGAAGATGCGCCGGCTGCTCGGCGTGCTTCGGACGGACGACGGCGAGACGCTGGCGCCGCAGCCCTCGCTGGCCGAAATCGACCGCCTCATCGAGCTGGCCCGAACTGCGGGGATGGATGTCGCCGTGTCCGTGCACGGGGAGCCTCGTCCGCTGCCCACCGGGGTCGACGTCTCGGCCTACCGGATCGTGCAGGAAGCGCTTCGCAGCGCCCGTGAGCGGGATGACGTGTCGATGCGGGTGAGCGTCACCTACGGAGACCGGGATCTCCGGCTCCAGGTCTCCGGCGCGAGCCACGACGGCGCGCTTCCGGCGCTCAACGAGCATTGGGTGGCGATCCGGGAGCGCGTCGCGTTGTACGGCGGCGCGCTGGCCACCGACCGCGCCGGGGCGGCCGGTTACACCCTCACGGCCAGCCTGCCGCTGGAGTCCGGCGATGATTGATCGCTGGCGGCGACTGCTGGCCGAGCACCCGGTCGCCGTGGATGCGGTCGTCGCGGCGGTGCTGCTGACCGTTGGCGAGACGACCGTGGCCACCCGCAGCGGGCCCGTGCATGAGCTGTCGACGGCGATCGCGGTCGCCCTCGTCGCCGCGGCGGTCGCCGTGCGCCGTCCGTGGCCGGTGCCGGCTGCCGGGCTGCTCCTGGCCGCGGTCATCGTCAGCCTGGCGGCCGGCGGTGGTCTCAGCCGGACCGGAGTCGGCTGGGCCGCCGTCATCCTGGTCGGCTATGCGGCGGGCGCGCACGCCGGCCCCCGGGCCGGCCCGACCGCGCTGGGACTCCTGTGCACGGCGATGACGCTCGTGTACGTGAGCGTGGCCGGGAACAAGGGCACGGCACCGAGCGAGTGGCTCTGGGAGCTCGGCTTCGCGACGGCCCCGTACGTGGTCGGTCGTCTCCTCCGGGCCCGCCGGCGCCTGCACGCGGAGCTCGAGGATCGGGCGCTGGCCCTCACTCACGAGCGCGCGCAGCGCGAGCGCCTGGCCGTCTCCGTGGAACGTGCCCGCATCGCTCGTGAGCTCCACGACGTCGCCGCGCACTCGCTCAGCCTGATGGTCGTCCAGGCCGGGGCGGGGCGAAGCGTCCTGGCCTCGGACCCGGCTGCGGCCGCCGGCGCGCTGGAGACGGTTGCCGCGACCGGTCGCCAGACACTGGCTGACATGGGCCGTCTGCTCGGGTTCCTGGAGAACGACAGCGCGGCGAGCCTGGGCGGCACCAGCCGGATCGGCGACCTCGTCGCCCAGGCCCGCCAGGCCGGGCTCCCGGTCGAGGTCACCATCACCGGGACGGCCAGGCGTCTTGGAAGCCGCGCGGACCTGGCCGTCTACCGCGTCGTCCAGGAGGCCCTCACCAACGCGCTCAAGCACGCCGGCGGTGCGCGGACGCGGGTGCGAGTGACCTACGAGCCGACGGCCGTCCAGGTCGAAGTGAGCGACGACGGCCGGCCGCGCATCCGTCATCCGCTCGGCTCGAGCGGCGCCGGACACGGGCTGCTCGGCATGCGCGAGCGCGTAGCCCTGGCCGGCGGCGAGCTCACCGCCGCCCGCGGGCCCGACGGTGGATGGACCGTGATCGCCCGGCTGCCGGTGGGCCAGGAGGCGAGCGACGTGCCCGAGCGTCCGGCACCGGCGGCGGTGTGACCGAACTGCGGGTCGTGATCGCCGACGACCAGAAGCTCGTGCGGGCGGGCTTCGGGATGATCCTGGGCGCCCAGCCGGACATCGAGGTCGCCGGCGAGGCCGGTGACGGCGCCGAGGCGATCCGCGTCGTGCGCGCCACTCGGCCCGACGTGGTGCTGATGGACATCCGCATGCCCGAGCTCGACGGTCTGGCGGCGACCCACGAGCTCCTGCGCCCGGGCCCTCCGGGACGGCACGTTCCAAAGGTCCTCATCCTCACCACCTTCGACACCGATGACTACGTCTACGAGGCGCTGGCCGTCGGAGCCAGCGGCTTCCTGCTCAAGGACACCCCGCCCGAGCAGCTGGTGGAGGCGGTCCGCTCCGTGGCGGCCGGCGAGTCACTGCTCGCCCCGACCGTGACCCGGCGGCTGATCGAGCACTTCGTCTCCACCCGGACGCCGAGACAGCAGCCGCCCGATGGGATGGACGAGCTCACGCCGCGTGAGCTGGAGGTGTTCAAGCTGATCGCCCGCGGCCTATCCAACACCGAGATCAGCGCCGAACTCGTGGTCAGCGAGGCCACGGTCAAGACGCATGTGGCGCGGATCCTGCTCAAGCTCGGACTGCGCGACCGGGTGCAGGTGGTCGTCCTGGCCTATGAGTCGGGGCTGGTGCGCCCGGGCGCCGACGCTCCGCGCACCGGCTGAGTCGGACCGCCGGGTCGCGAGGCCGGATCGAGCCCTCGCACCTCGATCGTGCACCCGGCCCGGACCGGGTCACGCGGGACGAAACCGGTCAGCTTCGCCTCCGGCTCGAGGACCTCCAGGAGGCCGCGGGTCACCCCTCGGTGCAGCGCGCAGATGGCGGGCTGGTTCTCGGTCACCGCGTCCCGGTAGGGGCAGTTGCCCAGGCAGAAGGTGGTCCGGTCGCCGTCGTGGCCCGTGACGGTGGGCTGGAACCCGAGCGCGGCCAGCGATGTCTCGAACGCCTCGGCGACGGCCGCGGCGCCGCCGGGAGCCAGCTCGCGACCGATCTCCCGGCCCGTCGCCTCGATGCCCGTGGTGCCCCGCGCCCCGGCCCCGAACGCCCTGGCCAACCAGCGGCCGAGGTCCCGGTAGGCGTGAGGCGCATCGCCGCCCGGCTGGGCGCCGGGAGCCACCCTCCAGGCGTCGGGCGGGCGCCCGCGCTGCCCGCGGACCCGGGCCCGCTCCACCAGCCCGGCCTCCTCCAGCCGCTCCAGGTGGATCCGCACTCCGTTGGGGTGCAGCCCCAGCTCCTCGGCGAGCTCGACCGTCCCGGCGGACCGCTTGAGGTCGCCGAGCAGCGCGAACAGCCGTGCGCGCGTGGGCTGGGCGAGCACATCGTCCGGGGCGATGGCGGACGGAGAGTCCACGGCGACCATTTTACACACTA
>JBPYFQ010000205.1:0-21954 GCA_051985625.1 Solirubrobacteraceae bacterium | reverse complement strand
GCCTCACGCAAGGCGGCGAGGACGCGCAGGGTGACGTCCTCCAGGTTGCCGATCGGCGTCGGGCACACGACCAGGCGCCCGCTCACCCCAGCATCTCCTCCATCTGGGCCAGCCCCTCGTAGGCCAGCGCGGCGGCGCCGACCATCCCCGCCTCGATCCCGAACCGGGCGGCGACGATCCGCAGCCCGTCGCCGAAGTACGGCAGCGTCCGCTCGGCCACGACCGCGCGGGCCGGCGCCAGCAGCAACTCGCCCGCGGCGATCACGCCCCCGCCCACAACGATCATCTGTGGGTTGAAGATGTTGACCAGACTGGTGATGACGACCCCGAGCCGCTGGCCGAGCAGCTCGATCACCTCGCGGGCGGCGAGGTCGCCGTCGTGGGCCAGCTCGGTCACCAGCGGGCCGGCCAGCGTCTGCCCGGCCTCCAGCGCCCGGCCCAGCCCGGAGTCCGGGCGCTGCTCGGCCAGCCGCGTGGCCTCCCGCACCAGCGCTGTCCCGGAGACGAAGATCTCCGCGCAGCCGCGGCCCGGGCAGTTGTCCGAGCAGGGCGGCCCGTCGAAGTCGATCTCCATGTGACCCAGCTCGGCGGCCCCGCCCCGGGCGCCGCGGTACAGCCGGCCGTCGAGGATCAGGCCGCCGCCGATCCCGGTGCCGAGCGTCAGCACGACCGCGTCGTCGACCCCGCGGGCCGCTCCGGCCCGGTGCTCGGCCAGCGCCGACGCGTTGCCGTCGTTGTCGACGAACACCGGCACGCCGAGCCGCTCGGTCATGACGTCGGCGAACGCCAGGTCGGCCAGCGGCGTGTGGACGCCGGCGGCCACTTTGCCGGTGGTGCGGTCGATCAGGGCGGGCAATCCGAAGCCCACCGCGGCCACCTCGCCCCCCGCTGATTCGCGGGTTTCCATAACCGCTTCCACACACAGATCAAGCAGGGCGCGCTGCTTCAGCCCCGAAACCGAACGATGTACGCGGTGATGAACGCCTAACCTAGGGTCCACCGCACCAGCCAGAAGCTTCGTGCCGCCCAGGTCGACACCGATCGTGCGGCGCGCGGACATGCCGTCACTATATGCAGACCTAGATGCCCAACGATCGCCCAAATAGGACCCCCACCGACGACCCGCCCTACCGGGTTTACGGCCCGGGGCGGCCAGACAGCCGCACGGGACGGGATCCGGCCCGCCCGCCCGGGGGCGGCGGCGACGAGCCCTACAAGGTCTACCGCTCCCTGCCCCGGGGGCTGCGGTCGCGGCTGCGCGGGGAAGAGGACCTGGAGCTTGAGCGCGAGCGGGGCGGCGGTCCGCGGGGACCCTCGCGGCGTGGCTCAGGGCTCCGCCCGGGAGAGCCGTGGTGGCGGCGCCAGCTACGCCCGCGCCGGCTGCTCCTGTGGGTGGTGGGCCTGATCGTCGCCTGGCTGGCCCTGTCCTTCGTCCTGTTCATGGTCAGCGCCTCGGTGCACAGCGGCGGCTCCATCCCGGATTCGGCGCAGGCCGCGCTGACCCCCGGCAGCAACATGCTCACCGGGACCGACACGGTGCTGGTGCTGGGCACCGACCAGCGGCCCAAGGGCACCCATGAGGGTGGCGCCAACACCAACGACGCCGGGAGCCGCACGGACACGATCATGCTGTGGCGGATCGGCGGCGGCACCTCCCGCCGGCTCTCGATCCCCCGGGACACGCTGACGAACATCCCCGGCTACGGGCAGCAGAAGATCAACGCCGCCTACGCGATCGGCGGCCCCAAGCTGGCGATCCAGACGGTGGAGAAGTTCACCGGGGTCAAGGTCAACCACCTGATCATCGTCAACCTGGCCAACTTCCCGAAGTTCATCGACGCCATCGGCGGGATCACCATCAAGACCGGCCGGATCTGCTCGCAGATCAGCGGCGGCGCGGCCAACGGCGGCTGGACCCTCAACCTGCACCCCGGGACGCACCATCTCAACGGGACTCAGGCTCTGGTGCTGGCCCGAACCCGCGAGAACACCTGCAACGCGGCCAGCAACGACCTGACCCGCGAGGCCTATCAGCAGAAGATCCTCAACGCGATCAAGTCCAAGCTCACGTCGCCGACGTCCTTCTTCCACCTCCCGTGGGCCTCGTGGTACGCCCCGCAGGCCGTCCGGACCGACATGGGCGGGTTCACGCTGCTCTCGCTGTTCGCCGCCGCCGAGTTCGGCGGGTCGGCGCCCACCGACATCCTCAAGCCGTCGGGCGCGCAGGATGTGCCGGGGGTGGGCAGCGCGCTGATCGCGTCGCCGTCAGATGTCCACCGGGCGGTCGACAAGTTGATGAACGGCTGAGCGAGCGGGCCGCTCCGCTGGCTCACCGGCGTGGCGCGTCGTCGGAGCGCTTACGACGGGCAATGAAGGCGAGACACCCGGGAGCTGCCGGGGGGTCTTGGGCTCTTTCTGGCACATAGGGGCAGAAACATCCCCCGACCCCTCGGCACGTCGTCGGCATCCGTCCCTGCCTTCATAGCCGCCGTTGACGTTCGGCCCGGGACGCCAGCGCCGGCGGCGCCGTCAGCTCCTGGTGGAGGCTTTCGACTCGGACTTCTTGGAGCCGGAGTCGGAGTTCGACGACGAGGAGGACTTGGAATCCGACTTCGAATCCGACTTGGAGTCTGACTTGGAGTCCGAGGAGCCCTCGCCCTTGCCGGCCTCCTTCATCTCCTTGGAGCGCTTGCGGGTCCCGTAGTCGGTGTTGTAGAAGCCGGAGCCCTTGAAGTGGACGGCCACCGGATGGAACACCCGCTCCACCGGAGCACCGCACACCTCGCACTCGGTGACGCGATCGTCGCTGATGCGCTGCATCACCTCGAAGGTGTGGCCGTCGCTGCACCGGTACTCGTAGATCGGCATGACTTCACAGAGTATAGGCGGGGCCGTTGGCACTCGGGCCAGGAGAGTGCCAAGGCGGGGCGCTGAGTCCGCAGCGGCCAGAAACGAGGCGCCGAGCCCGCGGCGGCTAGCATCACGCCCTCCCGCCCGACCGCCGAGAATCGATGACCACCGAGATGCCCACCAACGACGCCGTCACCATGGACAAGATCGTCTCGCTGAGCAAGCGGCGAGGCTTCGTCTTTCAGAGCAGCGAGATCTACGGCGGGATCGGCTCCAGCTACGACTACGGCCACTACGGGGTCCTGCTCAAGAACAACGTCAAGGCCCAGTGGTGGCGGTCGATGCTCCAGGAGCGCGACGACGTGCTGGCGCTCGACTCGGCGATCATCCAGCACCCGCGGACGTGGGAGGCGAGCGGCCACCTGGCCGGCTTCACCGACCCGCTCGTCGACTGCCGCACGTGCAAGCTGCGCTTCCGGGCCGACCATCTCGACGTGTCCGCCTGCGGCCGCAAGCCGTCGAAGCACCCTGGCGAGACGCCGGACTGCGACCTGACCGAGGCGCGCGACTTCAACCTGATGTTCGAGACCACGGTGGGGGCGGTCAAGGGCGAGGGGTCGACCGTCTACCTGCGCCCGGAGACCGCCCAGGGCATCTTTCTGAATTTCAAGAACTACCTCCAGTTCGGGCGCAAGAAGCCGCCGTTCGGCATCGCGCAGGTCGGCAAGAGCTTCCGCAACGAGATCACCCCGGGCAACTTCATCTTCCGCACCCGCGAGTTCGAGCAGATGGAGATGGAGTTCTTCGTCCCGCCCGCCGAGGCGAACACCTGGTTCGAGTACTGGCTCCAGGAGCGCCACGACTGGTACCTCCGGCTGGGGATCCGCGCCGACCACCTGCGGCTGCGCCCGCATGACGCCGACGAGCTGTCGCACTACTCCAGCGGGACCAGCGACGTCGAGTACCTGTTCCCCATCGGCTGGCAGGAGCTGGAGGGGATCGCCAACCGGGGGGATTTCGATCTCAATCGACACGCCGAGTACTCCGGGCAGAAGCTGGAGTACGTCGACACGGCGAGCGGCGAGCGTTACGTCCCGCACGTGATTGAGCCGGCGGCCGGCGCGGACCGGGCCATGCTGGCGTTCCTCGTCGACGCTTACGACGAGGACGAGATTGAGGGCGAGCGGCGAACGGTCCTGCGCCTGCACCCGCTGCTGGCGCCGGTCAAGGTGGCCGTGCTGCCGCTGGTGCGCAAGGACGGGCAGCCGGAACTGGCCGACCGCGTCTACCGCGACCTGCGTCAGCGCGTCCAGGCCGAATACGACTCCGGCGGCGCCATCGGCCGCCGCTACCGCCGCCAGGACGAGATCGGCACGCCCTGGGCGGTGACGATCGACCACCAGTCCCTGGAGGACGACACGGTCACGCTGCGCGACCGGGACAGCCTGGCCCAGGATCGGATCGCCATCGACGATCTGGGCGACGAGATAGAGCGGCGCCTGCGTGCGCCGTGGGTTTCGCCCAAGATCCCGGTGGCCGAGGCCGAGTAGTCAGACCGTCACGGGCGGCGACGCCCCGGGCGCCCCCACCGCGTCGGTCAGACCGTCACGGGCGGCACGCCCCGGGCGCCCCCACCGCGTCGGTCACACCACCACGGGCGGCGACGCCCCAGCCGCGCTCACCGCGTCGGCCGGGCTCCGGGCGACGATCTCGTGGCGGCCCCGGGCCCGGCGCCCCAGCGAGAGCCGCGCCCGAAACCGCCCGCGGTGCACGGCCACGCGGCGGGAGAGGACGAGCCGGCGGTGGGGCCCCTGCAGCCGGTAGGCGTCGAGGGTGACGCTCCGCCGGCCCGGCTGGATGGTGCCGGCCACGCGCAGGGGCGAGCGGGAGACGAGGTCGAGGGTGATGACCGGCGTGACGCCCACGTAGACCACGTCGGAGACGACCGCCGGCGCCTCGGCGTGCAGCGCGCGCACCACCACCGACCGCGCCGGCGTCAGCGTCGCCGTCCACGAGCCGTCGGCCCCGGTCGCCACCGTCGCAAACGTCGTCTCGCGGCCGACCCCGCCCACGGTCTGGACCTGGACCGGGGCGCCGGCCAGCGGCGGGCCGCCCAGCCGGCTCAGCGTTCCGCTGAGCGTCACCGGGGTGTTCGGCGCCACGACGGTGCGGTCCACCAGCAGCGTCAGCTGCATCGGCACCCCCGCCAGGCCGGTGACCCGGGTGCGGACCGCCGGCAGTTGCGCGTACAGGTCGGTGCCGGGGCAGTCGGTGCTGTCGACCTGCCGGTGGCCGGCGATGCGCGGGACGGTGATCCGCTCCCCTGCGCGATACACGCCGTACGCCGCGGCGCCCGGCCCGGCCGTCACACGGGCCCGGCCGAGGGCGGGCACGCCGTGCAGCGACAGCTTCCAGGCCAGCAGACGCTCCAGCGCGTCCATCGCCGCCGGCGACGGCAATCGCGCGGTGAACGCGCCGAGCAGACACACGCCGGTGGAGACCTCGTTGAACCCGCCCGCCTGAGCGCCCAGCACCGGCTCGTCGATGCCGCCGGCCCGCGCCTCCCAGATGCGCCCGAAGGCGTCGATCACGAAGTTGTAGCCGATGTCGTTCCAGCCTCGGGTGTACCGGTGGAACAGGTAGATGCCGAGGATCATCGCCGGCACCTGGCCGGCCGAGTAGCCGTTCGGGTTGTCGCTGTGATGGACGATCGCCAGGTCGACGGCGCCGTAGAACGGGCCCGCGGCCGGCGGGTGCCGGCGCCCGGCCCAGGCCGTGCGGGCGATGATCGGCGGCTGCCCGGCCCCCGCGGGAAGGACCGGCTGGGCGAGCGGGAGCGCCGCGGCGCGGGCGGTCCGCACGGTCGCGCCGGCCGGCTGCGAGGCGACGGCCGCGGCCGCCACGAATTGGATCCGCACCCCGGTGACGGGTTGCGACGCGCGCACCTGCAGCTCGTCGGACGGGCCGAACCAGACGGGCTCGCCGGCGTGGACGGACGCCGGGGCGGGCCGGTCCGGGCCGTGGCCCCGCACCGAGGCCGGTGCCCACGGGCTCCACGTCCCGCCGGCCCGGCGCGCGCGGAGCTCGATCCGCCCCGTCCCTGGGCCGCGCCACTCCACGCCGGCCATGACGAAGCGGCGCCCGACGGCGATCGGCCGTGAGACGCCGTGCACGGCGCCCAGCCCTCGGCCGAACATCTCGGCGCCGGGCGCCTCGCGACCCAGGGCGGCGGCCGGCCCGGCCAGCAAGCCGGCGCCCGCCACGGCCGCGGCGCCACCGAGCACGTGGCGCCGGGTGAACCGCCGGTCCCGCCCGATCATCGCGCCCGGCGACGCAGCCGCTTGGGCTGGCGCGGGCGCGCGCGCCACCGGTCGATGAGCAGGCTCACGCCGCAGGCGGCCAGCACGATCGCGGCGATCAGCCCCACGGTCGCCACGCCGGAGATGATGATCACCACCAGGGCAGCGACGATGACGGCGATCAGGAAGTCGATGAAGAGGGGGTTGACGTTCACAGCGGGAGCCTCCGGAACACCGTCCGAGGCAGGTGCCGCAGAACCGCGAACACGTATCGCAGACGGCCCGGCACCCAGATCGTGTGCGCACGTCCGGCGAGCGCCTCGACGGTAGCACCGGCGACCTGGTCCGCCGTGGCTGACATCGGCGCCGGATCCAGCCCGGCCGTCATCCGGGTGGTCACGAACCCGGGACGAACGACGAGCACCCGGACGCCCGTGCCCGCGCTGGCGTCGGCCAGTCCCTGGGCCAGGCCGTCGATGCCGGCCTTGGCCGCCCCGTAGACGGCGTTCGAGGCACGGACGCGCTCGCCTGCCACCGTGGACAGGACGACGAGCGTGCCCCGGTCCTGGTCGCGCAGGCGCCGCATGCATTCAAGCAGCAGCGATCCGGCGCCGAGGAAGTTCACGCGCATGACCTCGGCCGCCTCGGCCGGATCGGCATCGAGCCCGGCCTGAGCGCCGAGCCGACCGACCGCCAGCACCGCGATGTCGACGCCGCCCAGCGCGTCGAACGCGCGCGCCACGGCCGGCGCGTGGGCGTCAAGATCGTCGGCGTCGGCCACCTCGATCGACGCCGTGACGACGCCGTCGCGGTCCAGGTCGGCGCTCGCCGCCTCCAGCCGCGCGCGGTCGCGCCCAAGCAGGCAGACCGTCACCGAGCCGTCGGCCCGCAGCCGGCGCACGATCGCCAGTCCGATCTCCGAGCTGCCGCCCAGCAGGAGCACCCGGGTCGCCGCCGCCGTCATGAGACCAGCCCCGTCCGCACGGCCAGATCCGACCGCCAGCGCCCGTCCGGGTCGACGGCGTCGCGCACCGCCCGCCACTCACCCAGCCGCGGGTACATGGCGGCCAGCGCCTCGGGGCGCAGCCGCGCATCCTTGGCCAGATACACGCGGCCGCCGGCCTCGACCACGATCTCATCCAGGCGGTCGAGCAGGGCCAGCAGCCCCGGCGCGGCCCGCGGCAGGTCCATGGCCAGCGTCCACCCGGCCAGCGGGAACGAGAGCGGGAATGCGTTGGCCGGTCCGAAGTCCTTGAGCACGGCGAGGTAGCAGGGCACCGCCGAGCGGCGCAACTGGAGGAGCACCTGCTCCAGCGCGGTCTCGCGCCCGCGGGGGACGACGAGCTGGTACTGGACGAACCCGGCGGGCCCGTACAGGCGCGGCCAGGCGTCGAGCACGTCGAGCGGGAACATGTGGGCGCCGAACGCCTCCAGCTCGCCCCGGGCCTGCCGGGGCGAACTCCGGAAGCGATACGCGTTGTAGGCGCGGACGACCTCGGTGCGCAGCAGGCCGCCCGGCCACCGCGGCGGGATCCGCAGCCGTCCGGGCACCGTCGTGGCACCGGAGCGGGCCTCCGAGGAGGCGGCCTCGGCCGGCGCCGCCTCGGCCCGGGTGACGACCCCGCGGGCCAGGCCGGGGCCGAGGAGATCGAGCCAGGCCACCCGGTGGGGGCCGCCGGGGGCGTCGAGCGCGGCCAGCGCCTCGTCGAGCCCGGTGACGCGGTCGGTGTCGACGGCGAGCAGCGGGCTGGGCAGCCGGCGCAGCTTGATTTCGGCCCACACGATGACCCCGGTCAGGCCCATGCCGCCGATCGTCGCGTGCAGCAGGTCGGGGTCGCGCTCGGCGCTCAGCTCGCGCACCTCGCCGGACGCCGTCAGCAGCCCCAGCGCCGACACGTGGGCGCCGAACGTGCCCGACACGCCGTGATTCTTACCGTGGATGTCGCAGGCGATCGCGCCGCCGACGCTGACGTGCTGGGTTCCGGGGACGACCGGGAGCACCCAGCCGGCCGGCTGTAGCGCGCCGAGCAGGCGTCCCAGGCTCACGCCCGCCTGCGCGTGGACCATGCCGGCGTCGACGTCGAGGTCGAAGCGGTCCAGCGCGGTCGTCTCCAGCACCACCCCGCCGTCGAGTTGAGCGGCGTCGCCGTAGCTCCGCCCCATGCCGCGGGGGATAACGGACCCGCCCGGCCCGTCGGCCGTGGCGGCGAGCGCGGCCGCGACGGTGCCCGGCCGGACGACGCGAGCGTGCACGCGCGGGCCTCCGCCCCAGCCGGCCAGCGCCGCCTCGGTCGCTCCCGACGGCGCCTCGGTCGCTGCGGGCGCCGTGGTCACAGCCGGGGTTCCGGGCGCGGGCGGCTCAGCCAGCCGCATTGACGCCCAGCGCAAACAGCACCAGCCAGAGGACGCCGGCCGCGGCCAGGATCCGGTCCGACGTCAACACCTCCTCGGGTGCCTCGCCGCGCCCAGCCCGGACCACCCGGCTGTAGCGCATGAGGCACACCGCAAAGGGGATGATCGTCAGCAGCCGCCATGGAATCCCGTTGATCGTCGGCAACTCGAACGCCCACACGCAGTAGGCGAACAGCGCACCGGCCGCGCTCAGGCTGAGCAGAAGGCGCAGGCGACGCGGCGTGTAGTGCTGCATGACCGCGCGGGCCCGGTGGCCGGACGAGGTCGTCCGGATTGACTCGGCCAGGCGCTTGCCGACCGCGACGAAGATGGCCGCGAACGTGACAACCAGCACGAACCAGCGCGACAGGCTCACCGGCGCCGCCACGCCTCCGGCGATCGCCCGCAGGACGAAGCCGGCGGCGAGAGCGATCACGTCGAGAACCGCGATGTGCCGCCACACCCAGGTGTAGGTGACCGTCACCGCCACGTAGCAGAGGGCGATGGCCGTCAGTAGCGGCGTCACCGCGGTGGCCAGGATCAGGCCGCAGAGCATGAGCACGATGCCGAAGCCGACCGCCTCGCGGGGCTCTATTTCTCCTGCGGCCACCGGGCGAAAGCGCTTGCGCGGGTGGCGCCGGTCCTCGTGACGGTCCCGGACGTCGTTGATCGCATAGATGCTGGCCGAGATCAGGCAGAACGCGAAGGCCGCCACCACCACTCGGACCGGCACGTCGTCGTGCGTGAGGGCCCCGGCCGCGCCGGGGGCGGCGATGACGAGCGCGTTCTTGACCCACTGCTTGGGGCGAGCCAGCGCCAGCAGGGCGCGGGGACGACTCCGGGTGGGGCGGATCCGCGTGATCGCGGCGGTCTCCTGGGTTCGGGCAGGGGGAGCCGAACCCGCGGCTCCGGACATCACGGGGTCAGCAGCGTGCCTCACGGACACGGGGCCTCCTCCTTGCACGGGCCGCATGCAGGACAAAGTATGGTCGGCGTCTGAATCGAACGTGTTGAGCGCATGAGTAAGTTCTCAGTCAGTTTTTACTCTGATTCCCCGCGACGGGTGGCAGGATTCTGAGGGTGTCCGTCCAGACCAAAGCTCCTGTGCGGCCGATTTCGGGCCGCCGGCCGCCATCGGGCCGCCGGCCGGCCCCGGTCCGGCCGCCGCGCCGCCGCGCGCGTCGGGTCATCGCGATGGCCGCCGCGCTGGCGCTGCTGCCGGCTTTGATCTCGTTCGTCAGCATGGCCGCGAGTCCTTCCAACAGCAGCCTGTCTATCAACTCCGTCGAATGGCTGCGCGACAACGGACTGCGCGGGCTCGTCAACCGCGTCGAGTCGATCTACTACTCGCTGAACGCCCCGGCCACCGGCGGCCCGGCGCTGCACGCGCTTCCCAAGCAGGCCTCCGTGGCCGCCGCGCGCGCCCGCGCGGCGGCCCACTACTACCGCCCCCACCGGATTCGCCCGGCGATCCACCCGGCGCTGCCCGGCGAGGGCGTCTGGCACGGCACGTTCGCCGACGGCGGGAGCCGGCCGCCGGTCATGGTCACCAGCTTCCGTCCCAACCCGCTGTATCCGCAACTGGTCGCCGGCGTGGCCTGGATCGACAGCTCGCGGACCAGCACCTGGCTGTATCCCGGTGCCCAGGAGCCGGCCGTGGCGATGGCCTCCCGCGGACCGGAGGAGGTGCCGATGTCGATGCGGCACAAGCTGGTGGCGACGTTCAACAGCGCGTTCAAGCTGTCTGACTCGGGCGGGGGCTTCGCCAGCGGCGGGCACACGTACGCGCCGCTCCACGACGGGATGGCGACCATCGTCCGCTACACCAACGGGCGCGTCGACATCGTCGACTGGAGCGCCGGTCCGACCGCCCCGCCCAACGTGGTCTACGCGCGGCAGAACCTGCCGCTGATCGTCAACGGCGGGCGCCTGAACCCCAACCTGTCGACCGGACCGGAGTGGGGCGCCACGCTGGGCAACGCCGTCCAGGTGTGGCGCTCCGGGCTGGGCGTCGACCGCCGCGGCAACCTCATCTATGCCGCCGCCAACTACCAGACCGTGGCCTCGCTGGCCGCGATCCTCAAGCACGCCGGCGCGGTGCGGGCGATGGAACTGGACATCAACTCGTACTGGCCGAGCTTCATCACCTACCGTTACCCCGGTGCCAAGGGCCCGGCTAACCTGCTCTCGAGCATGACCCGTTCGCCGCTGCGCTACCTGACGCCGGACGACCGGGACTTCTTCGCCGTCTACGTCAAGTGAGGCGACCCCCGGGGGCGGCGGCCGCGGCGGCGGTGACGCTGGCGGTTGCGGCGGCCGGGTGCGGGGCCTCCGCGACGACTGCGACCCCTCCGGTGGGGCGCGAGGCCGCGGCGGTCGTCCCGGCGGCGGCAGCGCCGGCCCAGCACGGGCCACCCTACGCGGTCGGCGAGCGCGTCCTCACGTTCGTCGACCCGCGCCGGACGATCAAATTCCCAAAACACCCGCGGCAGCCCCGCACACTGGTGACCGTGGTGCGCTACCCGGCGCCCGGCCCGCCGTCCCAGGTCGACGTCCGCGACGCTCCACCGGACCGGGCCGACGGCCCGTTCCCGCTCGTCGTGTTCGGCCACGGCTTCGACGTCACGCCCGCCACCTACTTCCGGCTCCTGCGCGCCTGGGCCGCTGCCGGCTATGTCGTGGCCGCCCCGGTGTTTCCGCGGGAGAACGCCCACGCGCCGGGCGGCGCCGACGAGGACGATCTCGTCAACCAGCCCCGCGACATGAGCGTCGTCATCTCGGGCCTGCTGGCGGCCACCGGCAACCCCCGGGCGCCGCTGGCCGGGACGATCGACCCCGGGGCGATTGCCGTCACCGGACAATCCGACGGTGGCGAGACCGCGCTGGCGACCGCCTACGACCGCCGCCTGGCCGACCCGCGGGTCCGGGCCGCGATCATCCTGTCCGGCGCCCAGATCCCCAGATGGCGCTACCGATACCGGCCCGGGGGTCCACCGCTGCTGGCGGCCCAGGGCACCGCGGACAAGATCAACCTCCCCCACTACACCTACTCCTTCTTCCGGGCCGCCCGCCGTCCCAAGTTCCTGCTGTCGCTGATCCACGCCGGGCACCTGCCGCCCTACACCGCCGAGCAGCCGCAACTGGGCATCGTGGAGCGCGTCTCGGTCGATTTCCTCGATCGCTACCTGAAGGGCGACAGCCTCGGCGTCGCCGCGCTGAGCCGGGACGGCCGGCGGGCGGGGATCGCCGCGCTCACCGCCGACCCCTGAGGCCTCGCGCGAAGCCATGGCCTGGATCAGCGCAGCGCGCCGACCGCCTGCACGGTGAAGCCTCCCGCCGCGGGCGCCGCGTTGATGCTCTGCACGGCGATCCGCCGGTTGTGAAAGAGCGTGATCGTGGCGAAGCCGCCCAACGGGACGTCGGGTGCGGCGACGAGATCGCCGTTGCTGGCGCGGACGGTGAAGTCGATGGAGAACGGGAGCAGTGTCGAGGTCCCCCGGAGGACCAGCTGCCCGTCGGCCGACGCCACCGGCGTCACCGACCGCAGGATCGGAATCGTCGAGCGTAGGTCAGGCTCGGCGATGCGCGCCGTGGCGATGAGCTGATTGCCCCGCTTCAGCAGCCGGGCGTCGTGGACGCGGAGCAGCCCGTCCTCGAACTCCTGCGCGGAGGCGTCGAGCGTCCCCACGTTGCCGGTCTGCTCCAGCGTCGCGCTGAGGTGCGCCGCCGACGCCGACCGGTAGTTGCCCATCCGGATCACGACCTTGTCGGCGTGGTGCCAGAGCAGCTTGATCGCCGGAAACGCGCTGACCTGCACGCTCAGCACCTGGCCGGAGCGAGACAGCTGGGTGCGCAGGCGCTGGGCGGCGATCCCGGGCAGCACCAGCTGAGCGACGACCAGCAGGACGATGACGACGCCGAGGACGCCGAGGGCGATCAGCCGGCGCATGGCGAGGGTGGGCCGGCGGGTGTGCAGCGGGTCACGCCAGCAGCGCGCGGGCGGCCAGGACCGCCTGGTCCATCACCGGCCGCACGTCGAGATCCGGCTCGGCCAAGCGCCGGATGGTGATCCCGTCGGCCAGCGTGAACAGGAAGCCGGCGACCTCGTCGGGCGCCGCCCTCAGCTCGAACACGCCCGCTTCGCTTCCGGCGCGCAGCGCCTCGGCCAGCCGCGTGCGGTTGGCCCGCGCCAGCTCGGCGAGCTCGCTGCCGATCTCGGCGTTGCGCTGGCCCAGGGTGAGCAGCTCGTAGAAGGTGACCATGCCGCTGCGTCCCTCGCCGAGGATCTCCTCCAGGTTGCGGACCAGGCCGCGGATCAGCTCGTCGGCATTGCCGGCCTCGGCCACCGCGCGGTCCAGCGACCGCCCGCGCAGCTCGGACTCCCGCCGCACGACCTCCACCAGGAGCCGCTCCTTGCTGCCGAAGTAGTAGTGGAGCAGGCCGCGGGAGACGCCTGCCTCCCGCGCGACGCGGTCAAACGTGGAGCCCGCGATGCCGTGCTCGGCGACACTCGCCCGCATCGCCTCCACGATCCGGGCCGCCTTCTCGCTCGGTAGCTCGCGTGCAAGCGAGCGCTCGGGTGCCGTGGCCGCCTGCATCGGCGGCCGATTCTACGCCGCGGCTCGGGCCGGCGGCGCCGCCCCGACCCCGGCACGCGGAACGAAGGCGCCCCAGCCCGGGGCGCCTTCGAGACCGGCCAGGTGTCCGCGCCGCCGGGCTAGGCGGCGGTGACGGGGCTGGCCGGCGGCGGCGTGGGCGTGCCCGCCGGCGGCGTGTACTGGAACTCCTCCTCGGCACCGAACAGCATGTCGAGGACCTTGGAGCGCAGCGACTCGGACAGGGCCAGCGCGGCGATCGCGCCAACCATCAAGAGTAGGAGCTTGCCCCCCAGTCCCAGCCCGCGCTTCTTCTTCTGGCCGCTCGGGTGCTTGGGCGCGTCCTGCAGCGCCAGCGCGGCATCGCGCACGGCCTCGGCGGCCTCGCGGATCTCGTTCTGGAGCTTCTTGTCCTCGATGATCGCCTTCTGCGGCGCCTTGCTGCCGGTCAGGCGGTCGAACGCGCTCTTCGACGAATCGGCGGCGACTCGGATGTTGGTCCGCAGAACCTCATCCTCGATCAGGCGCTGGATGTACGGATTGGCCTTCGTGATGTTGGCCAGGTCGGCGCTGTTGAAGTTCACCGCCTTGGCCGCTTTGGCGACCTTCTTCTTTTTCGAAGCCATCGGTCTCCCTCGGAACGTGAGCGTGTACGGGGGTCAGGATACGCGATACCCCTTTTGCCGCCTTGGACTCAGGGCGGCATCCAAAACCTGGTCGATTGTTGATACGAAAACAAACCGCAGCGTCTTGCGCAGGTGCTCGGGGATCTCGTCCGTGTCCGGCTCGTTGAGATCCGGCGCAATCACCGTGCGCACGCCGTACAGCTGAGCCGCCAGCGCCTTCTCCTTGAGGCCTCCGATCGGCAGCACCTGACCGGTCAGCGTCACCTCGCCGGTCATCGCCACATCGGCGCGGACCGGCCGCCCGGACAGCAGCGAGACGAGCGCGGTGACCATGGTCACCCCCGCACTCGGCCCGTCCTTGGGGATCGCCCCGGCCGGCACATGGATGTGCACGTCGTGCTGGGCGAACCACTCCGCCGGCAGCGCCTCGCCGAACAGCTCGGCGGAGTTGGCCCGGACGTAGGACAGCGCGGTCTGCGCGGACTCTCGCATGACGTCGCCCAGCTGGCCGGTGATCGTCAGGCGGCCGGTGCCGGACATCGCCGTGGCCTCGACGAACAGCACGTCACCGCCGACCGGCGTCCAGGCCAGCCCGGTGGCCACGCCCGGCCGGGCCGTCCGGCGCCGCGTCTCCGGGTAGATGCGCGGCTTGCCGAGCAGCGCACGGACACGCGGCTCGGTGATCGTCACCTTGCGCTTGAGCGTGCCCTCGGCGACCTGCCGGGCCACCTTGCGCACCACGGCCCCGATCTCGCGCTCCAGCTGGCGCACGCCCGCCTCGCGCGTGTAGGCGGAGATGATCGTCTTCAGTCCGGAGTCGTTGAACGCGATCTTGGCCGGGGTCAGGCCGTTGCGCTCGATCTGGCGCGGGACCAGGTAGCGCCGGGCGATCTGCAGCTTCTCGTCCCGGGTGTAGCCGGCCAGTTGGATGACCTCCATCCGATCGCGCAGCGGCCCAGGGATGGTGTCCAGCGTGTTGGCGGTGGTGATGAACAGCACGTTCGACAGGTCGAACGGCAGGTCCAGGTAGTGGTCCCGGAACGTCCGGTTCTGCTCTGGATCCAGCACCTCCAGCATGGCGCTGGCGGGATCGCCCCGGAAGTCGGCGCCCATCTTGTCGATCTCGTCGATCATGAGCACGGGGTTGTTGGCGCCGGCGTCGCGCAGGGCGCGGACGATCACGCCGGGCAGGGCGCCGATGTAGGTGCGCCGGTGCCCCCGGATCTCGGCCTCGTCGCGGACCCCGCCGACGCTGATGCGCTCGAACGTGCGCCCCAGCGCCCGGGCCACCGAGCGCCCCAGCGACGTCTTGCCGACGCCCGGCGGACCGACGAAGGTCAGGATGGAGCCGGCCGGCTGGACGTTGTCCTCGCCGAGCAGCGAGCGGACGGCCAGGAACTCCAGGATGCGGTCCTTGACCTGCGCGATGTCGTAGTGGTCGGCATCGAGCACCTCGCGAGCGTGCGCCAGATCCAGGTTGTCCTCCGTGGCGGTGTCCCAGGGCAGCGACGCGATCCACTCCAGGTAGCTGCGCACGACGCCGTACTCGGCCATCGCCGGCTGCAGCCGCTCCAGGCGGCTCAGCTCGCGCTCCACCTGCCGGGAGGCCTCGTCGGGCAGCTTCAGCGCCTCGAGCTGCTCGCGCAGCTCGTTGACCTCGGCCTGGACCTCGTCGCCCTCCCCCAGCTCCTCCTGGATGGCCTTCATCTGCTGGCGCAGGAAGTACTCGCGCTGCCCCTTGTCCAGCTCGGACTGAACCTGAGACTGGATCTTGGAGCCCAGGGCGACGACCTCCAGCTCCCGGGCCAGGATCTCTGAGAGGGCGCGCAGCCGCTTGGTGACGTCGAGCTCTTCCAGCAGCTTCTGCTTCTCGGCCGTCGGGATCCGCATGGCGCCGGAGATGAGATGCGTGAGCATGACCGGGTCGTCGACGTTGGCCACCATTACCTGCAACTCCTCCGGCAGGTAGGGCACCTGGCCGACGATGCTGGAGAACGTGGCCTGGACGTTGCGGGCCAGCGCGACCAGCTCGGCGCTCTCATGGAGCTTGTCGGGCGCCGCCGAGACCTGCGCCGCCAGATATGGCTCGGTCTGCTTCCACTCGTCGACCCGAACCCGCTGGGCGCCCTGCACCAGCACCCGCAGCGTCCCGTCCGGCAGCCGCACCATGCGGGCGATGGAGCCGAGCACGCCGACGTCGTAGAGCGCCTCGGGCCCGGGCGTCTCGACCTCCGGGTCGCGGCCGCCGATCAACACGATCGAGCGGTCGCCCTGCAACACATCGTTGACGAGCTGGATGCTGCGCTCCTGTCCGATGTTGAGCGGGATGACGAGCTCGGGAAACGTGACCGCGTCGCGCAGCGGCAGCACGCCGATCCGAGCCGGGAGGCGGCGGGCGCCGTTCTCCTGGATCTCGGTTACGTCGGCCGGCGCGCCGACGTCGATGACGGTCATCGCAGTTCGCCGCTCTCGATGGGTACCGCCCGCCGCCGGTCCGCCCGGACCGCCAACGGCAGCTCGACCCGGAGCATGCCGTCCTCGTAGCGGGCCTTGATCTGGTCGGCCTGGACGTCGGCGCCCAGCTCGATCATCCGCCGGAACGTCCCCCGCTCGATCTCTATCTGCTGGTACACCTCCCCGCCCCCGGCCGGCGCGGGGTTGCGCTTGCCGGCCAGAAACAGCTTGCGCCCCTCGATCTGGAGCGCGATGTCGCCCGGGTCCAGTCCGGCGAGGTCGGCGGTAACGATCGCCCGGGGCGGATCCGAGGCGTAGGCCACGTCGACCGCCGGCCACTGCCCGCGGTGCCGGCGCGACAGCCCGCTGCGCTCGAACACGTCGCCGAACAACTCGTCCATCTCGCGCCGCATCCGGTCGAAGTTGGCAAACAGGTCGCGTTCGGACATGCATCCACTCTATAGCCAGATGGGGGCCGGTTCCGCCTCGATTTCGCTCGGCGGGCGCCCGCCGCTACACCGTGTAGACGGCGCCCTCCCGGGCCAGCTCCACCGGGCCGCCGAACCCAGCCGCGGCCTCGACCTGAGTCGTCTCGGGGTCGAGCTCGTCGGAGTAGTGAGTGACCACCAGACGCCGGGCGGCAGCGAGCCGGCCGTGCTCGCCGGCCTCCCGCGCGGTGAGATGACCCCGCACGCCGTCGCGCTCCGGGCGGGGCAGGGTGGCCTCGATCAACAGCATGTCCGTGTCCCGGGCGAAGCGGACCAGCTCCTCGTTGGGCCGGCAGTCGGCGCCGAACGTGAAGCGCCTCCCATGGCGGGTCAGCTCGACCGCGTAGGTGGTCACGTAGTGGGGCACCTCGCAGAAGCGGACGCCGAACGGCCCGACCTCCAGTTCGTCGACCGCCTCGTACTCGTCGAGCGCGAAGGCCGAGTCGACCAAATCGTCGTTGCCCCAGGCGCCGACGACGCGACGCAGCAGCTCGCTGCCTCCCCCCGGGAGGTACAGGTGCGGGCGGGCGGGGGCGTCGGTGCCCGGCCAGCCGCCCACAGCGACCGGCTGCTGGCGGGGGGCGTAGCGCAGCGCATAGCTGAATGGCACCAGGTCCAGGAAGTGGTCGGCGTGCATGTGGGTGATGACGATGGCGTCGACGTCAACGTAGTCGCACACCGGGCGCAGCTTCGAGAAGACTCCGTTGCCGCAGTCGAGCAGCAGCTTGAAGTCGTCCTCCTGCACCAGGTATCCACTGCATGCCCCGCCTGCGTCCTGCCAGGACGGTGACTTCCCGAGCACCGTTACCTGCACCTAGCTCCTCTCGTGGTCCCCCGCAACTCTAATGTCTCAGCGTGGCCGTTCGCCAGCCGTGAATCGGCCCCGAGGACACCTTTTGGACAGAGTGGCAGCGATCAGCACGATCGACCGCCGGGGCGGCGCATCAGCCTCAGTGATGCTCGCCGTCGGCGCCGCGGTGGCGCGAGGGGTCGAGGATCCACCCCAGCAGCACCGCCACCAGGACGAACGCTACGAATCCACCGATCAGCGGCCAGAACACGGGTGAAACATATACGACAGCCCCGGCGTTGCACAAACCGGGTGTCGCTCCGCGCGTGGGTGGCCGACCACCAGGAGGGCGCGGGCCGGATCAGGCGTGGAGCGCCACCTGCTCGCTGGGCGACGGGAACGCCCACGCCACCTGTTGGCGGCGCTCCTGCCGGAACACGAAGCGCATCTGGCTCGGCGGGCGCAGGCCGTCCGGATGAGCCGGCCGGAACGTCGCGCACGGGCCCTGATTGGCGACCGCGCACAGCAGATTCTGTCCGAAGAAGCAGTTTTCACAACTTGCCTTCGCGGGCCTTCCCGCACCACTCGCCATACCTGAACGTCACCCCGTTCTGACCAAAAACTTGAGACCGTCGTGTTGCCAAGGCGGGCATCAAAGCGAATTCCTCGGCCGGCCACAACGCCCATTTCCGGAAATCGCAGGCTTTTTCCGCTGACGGGAAATACCTGCAAATTGCGGGCACTTTGTCAATCTGGGCCGGTCTCGCCCGCAATTTCCGTAGCTTTGCGGGTAATGATTGACGCCGCCTCGAACGACGCCCCCGGCTCCGGCTCGGAGTCCGGCTTGGACTCCGGTTCCGGCGACAAGCCGGCGCTGGTCACGCTCGCCGATTACGAGCGCGCCGCCCGGGCGGCGGTCGGACCGGACGCGCTCGGGTACATCGAGGGCGGCGCCGGCGACGAGATCACCCTCGCCGACAACGTGGCGGCGTGGAGCCGGACCGCGCTCCGGCCGCGGATGCTGGTCGGCGCCGGGTGCGACCTGGGCGTCACCGTCCTGGGCCGGCCGCGAGCCCACCCCGTGCTCGTCGCCCCCACGGCGTTTCAGCGCCTGGCCCATCCGGACGGCGAGATCGGCATCGCCCGGGCCGCGGCGGCGACCGACACGATCATGTGCGTGTCGACGCTGGCCAGCGCGGGGGCCGCGACTGTGGCCGGCGCGGTCCCGGATGGGAGTCGCTGGTTTCAGCTCTATGCCTTCACCGACCGCGGCGTCACCCGTGACCTGGTCGCCGCGGCCGTCGACCACGGCTACGAGGCGGTGGTGGTGACGGTCGACCGGCCAGTGCTCGGCGTCCGCGAGCGCGAGTTGCGCGGCGACGTACGCGGCGCCGGCGACGATACGGCGGCGCCGGACTCGATCGTGACCACGACCGGCGGCCAGGGCATGCGCCCGGCCGACTACTCTCGACTCATCGACCCCGACCTGCGCTGGGACGACATCGAGCGCCTGGCCACCGAGTGTCCCCTGCCCGTGCTGGTCAAGGGCATCCTCACCGCCGAGGATGCCGAGCTGGCCATCGCTCGCGGCGCGGCCGGCGTCATCGTGTCCAACCATGGCGGCCGGCAATTGGACACCGTGCTCTCCGGGGCCGACGCGTTGCCGCCGATCGCCGACGCGGTGGCCGGCCGCATTGACGTGCTCGTCGACGGCGGCATCCGCCGGGGGACCGACGTGGTCAAGGCACTGGCACTGGGCGCCCGCGCGGTCCTGATCGGTCGCCCCCTCACCTACGGCCTGGCTGTCGACGGCGCCCGGGGCGCCCAGCGCGTGCTTCAGATCCTCCTGACCGAGGTGGAGAACGCGCTGGCGTTGGTCGGCTGCCCGCGGGCGAGTGACCTGAACCGGAGTTTTGTCACTCCGGCACCGTGGGCAGCCCCCTCACGGTGAAGGCTCTCGTCACCGGAGTCACCGGCTACGTCGGATCGCTGGTCGCCGCGCGGCTGGCCGGCGACGGTCACGACATCGTGGGCTTTGCGCGGGAGCCCGAGCGGGTGACCGTGCCGCTGCCGGTCATCCAGGGCGATGCCGTGTCCGGGCAGGGACTCGAGCGCGCGCTGGACGGTGTCGACGTCGCCTACTTCCTCATTCACTCCATGGAGCCCGCCGCCGGTGACCCGTTCTCGCTGCGCGAGCGCACGTCAGCGGAGAACTTCGCCGCGGCGGCGGCGAACGCCGGGGTCAGCCGGATTGTGTACCTGGGTGGCCTGGTCCCCGGCGACGGCCGCGCGTCGGCCCACCTGTCCAGCCGCATGGCGGTGGAGGAGATCCTGCTTCAGGCGGTGCCCGACTCGGTGGCATTCCGGGCATCGATCGTGATCGGCGCGCGCTCGCGCTCGTTTCGCTTCCTGGTGCGATTGGTGGAGCGCCTGCCGATCCTGGCCGTGCCGGCCTGGCGGCGCAACCGCACCGCCCCGATCGACGAACGTGATGTGGTGGAGATTCTCGTTCGCTCCGCCGGCAATGCCGAGGTGGCAGGCGAGGTACTTGACATCGGCGGGCCGGACGTCGTGTCATACGGCGAGCTGATCGACCGCATCGCCGATCTGATGCTCGTCGACCGACCGTCCGTGCGGTTCAACCGGGTGACGGTGACGCCGATCGCCAGCCGCATCGCCGCGGTCGTCGCCGGCGAGGAGCACGAGTTGATCGGTCCACTGATGGAGAGCCTGGACAGCGACCTGCTCCCCCGTGACGATCGTGCCGCGCGAGTGCTCGGCGTCCGGCTGCACACCCTGGACCGGGCGATCGAGCATGCCCTGGCCGAATGGGAGCGCGATGAGCCACTGTCGGCCAGGTGAGCAGGCCGCCCCGCTCGCACACACCGCCGACCACTCGCACGCACCGCCGACCGGTCGCGAACACCACGGCCACTCCTCCCGGCCGCTCGCGGCCGGCGCGGGGGCGTTAGTGTGCCCTGAGCCATGAGCACCGTTTCGGCCGACATCGACATCGACGCCCCCATTGAACGCGTGTGGGAGACCGTCATGGATCCCGCGCGCCTGGGCGAGTGGGTCACGATCCACAAATCTGTCTCCGACGTTTCGCAGAACCCGCTCCGCCGGGGGTCGACGATGGAACAGTCGCTAAGTGTGAAGGGGCTCACGTTTCGGGTGCATTGGACCCTCGTCGCCATTGACAGTCCGCGTCACGCCGAGTGGAAGGGAGCCGGCCCGGCCCACTCCAATGCGCTGATCCGCTACGAGTTGGCCACCAGCGGTGACGGACGAACGAACTTCAGGTACACGAATGAGTTCCATCCCCCCGGGGGCCGCATCGGAAACCTGGCCGGCCGGATGATCGTGGGCGCCACGTCGGAGCGCGAGGCGCACAATTCACTGGCGCGACTCAAGGCACTTCTGGAGCGCGGTTAACGCGCTCTCGGCACGGCCCGTTTCAACCCTCTTAGCAAGGCCCGTTTCAACCTCTTCGGTCACAGGTTGTATCTTCCTACACGAATACGTCAAGACACCCGTGGAGGTGGCCCAAGTTGGCAGACTTCGTTGACAGTACCGTGAAGGACATCGACAGCCGGCTGAGCGAGCTCAGGCAAGAGGTTTCCAAGCTGGAAGCGGCTCGTTCCGTTCTCGTCGGAGGCCGTCGCGGCCGGGGCCGCCCCGCCAGCGCCAATAGCACTGGCACGCGCCGCCGTCCCGCTCGCGCCGCAGGGCGCCCGCGGGGGCGCCGGGCAGGTAACACGCGCGCCAACCAGGCGCTGGCACTGGTGCGCGACAAGCCCGGGATCACGATCCCGCAGATCGCCGAGTCCCTCAAGATCGAGCCGAATTACCTGTACCGGGTGATGCCCAAGCTCGTCGAGGACGGGCAGGTCAAGCGCGACGGGCAGGGCTGGCATCCCACCGGCAACGCGTCATAACCCTCACGGTCAGCACATGCTGACCCGGGGCGCTCGCAGGAGGCCGAGCGCCAAGCCTCAGACGAGAGGGCATGGCAGGAAGCCGCCGCGATCGCAGGTGTGGATCGCGGCGGCCTCACATTTGTGACTCAGTGGCCCCAGCGGCCCACTAGATCAGGCCGAGCTGCTTCACCGCTTCGCGCTCCTCGTTGAGCTCCTTCACGGTGGCGTCGATCCGGCCGCGGGAGAAGTCGTCGATCTCCAGTCCCTCGACGACCGTGTACTTCCCGTCCTGACACGTGCAGGGGTGGCCGGCGAAGATCCCCGCGCCGATGCCGTAGGAACCGTCGGACGGGATCGCCATCGAGACCCAGTCGCCCTTGGGCGTGCCCTGCACCCAGTCACGGACATGGTCGATGGCGGCGTTGGCGGCCGACGCGGCACTTGACGCGCCACGGGCCTCGATGATCGCCGCGCCGCGCTTCTGCACGGTCGGGATGAACTCGCTCTCAATCCAGGCGCGATCGCCGACCGCTTCGGCGGC
>JBPYFQ010000204.1:0-10510 GCA_051985625.1 Solirubrobacteraceae bacterium | reverse complement strand
TGGAAGACGCCGACCTCGCTCAGCCTGTCGCACAATAAGCACGAGGGGCGTGCTCATGCGGGGATGAGACCGTGTCCGCGCGGGGGTCCCCGCGTTATGCACGCGCCGATCCCGAATCGCGTACTGGGGGCGCTAATCGTGAATAGCAACCGCCGGGCGGCGCGCGTCAAGTCTGCGAAAGCCGACGTCATGTCAACGACGTGTAGGAGAGGTCCCAGGTCCCGCCGTTCCAGAGGTCGTTGATCCCCCGGACGTCCTTCGAGCGGATCGCGGGCCCCAGGTCGAATATCCACGGGACCGCGACCGCCTTCTCGACGAGCAGCTTGTCGACCGTTGCCCAGGCGTTGGCTCTGGCGGCTTGACCATTTGTGCGCTCGGCGACCTTGATCGCGGCGTTGATCTGGGGGTCGTTGACCTGTCCCCAGTTCGGGTTGTTGGTCGGAGCGATCGCTGCGCCGGAGAACGCGGGGTCGAGGATCGTCTGCGAGTCGGCGAAGTCGCGCAGCCAGCCGACGTTCGGGCAGACGTCGACCTCGCGCGCGGGGACGCCGCAGTACTTCGAGTACATCGTCGACTGGTCGACGAGGCTGATGTGCGGCTTCAGGCCGATAGACGTCGCCGCGTTCTGGACGATGGCGGCGATGGCCGGGCCGTTGCCGCCACTGCCGACGACGACCTGGATCGTGGGGCTGCTGCCCGTGTACTTGCCGCTCTTGTAACCGGCGGCCTTCATGTACTGCGCTGCGACGGCCGGGTCACCGTTGACGTTCTTGTTCCACGGAACGTTCGGCCCCGCGGCGCCGCCGGCCTGGGCGTAACCGTCGACCGTCGGGTACAGGAAATGCGTACCCGGCTCGGCGACGAGCAGACCCCCGCGGGCCTTGACGATCGCCATGCGATCCAGCGCGGCGTACATGGCCCGGCGGACGTTGACGTTCTTGAACACTCCATGCTGGGTGTCCAAGGTCAGGTAATGCATGCCGGAGCCCTGAGTGAACGTGATCTGCGACGGATACTGCTGGTAGGCCTCCTTGACCACCGACTGGTCGACGGTGTCCAGCTGGACCGAATTGGAGCCCTTGAGCACCTGCTGGCCGATGACGGTCGGATCGCCGCCGACGTTGACGTTGATCTGGTTCAGGTAGGCCGGACGCCAGTCAAGCTTGGCGTTCCAGTTGGGGTTACGCACCAGCGTCTCGGACTTGCCAGGCTGGTAGCCGAGGCCGGCGATCTTGCCGCTCTTGTCGGCCTTGATCATGTACGGACCGACGGCGACCAGGTACTGGGTGCCGAACGTCGTGGGGGCGTGCTTGTCCAGCGGCGCCACGAACGAGGACGGCAGCGGCGACGACAGCGGGAGGCTGAGCGCGTCGATGAGGGCGGGCGCACCCGGCTTCATCAGCTTGATCACCAGCGTCGTCGAGTTCGGCGTCGTAATGCCGGGCAGCGGGCCGCCCTTGTACTTCGGGTTGGTTGAGCCGACGATCGGCGCCGGGGCTCCGGCACCGAAGTAGGCGGGCCAGTAGGCGTTGCCGACGTTGGGGTTGGCGCCCCGCTCCAGCGCGAAGGCGACGTCCTGGGCGGTGACCTCGCGGTTCACCGGCGGGCTGTAGTGGATGCCCGAGTGGATGTGGACGGTGATCGTCTTGCCGCCGTCGGTGATGCCGCCGTTGGCCACGGTCGGGATCGTGGTGGCCAGGTCCGGCCGCAGCGTGGACGCCGAGTTCGGCGCGTACGCGAACAGCGGACGATCGGTGGCCTGGACGACCGCGTAGTCGAGCGCGTAGTACGCCTCGCCCGGATCCAGGTGCTCGAAGTCACCGTTGGACAGGACGGTCAGCGTGCCGCCCTTCTTCTTGCCAGTGAGCTGCTCGCTGGTCGGGTTCTCCCCGGCCTTCAGCGGCAGCGACTTCGGTCCGGCAGCCGACGAGCTCGCTCCGCCCCCGGACGCGCTCTTCGAACTGCCACTGCTGCCGCAGGCGGCTACGCCGACCGCAAGCAACCCCGTGACCGCCGCAGCGATCAAACTACGACTACCCCTCATAGGGTCTGCCTCCTCCTAGGGATTGAACGCGGGGAGCCGCACCCAGCATGAGCCATGAGGCTCATCTCGACTCCCCACGCGGGTTCAAAGCGTCCAGCAGGCCGTCGCCGACCAGGTTGAACGCCAAGACTGTCAGGACCAGGGCTACGCCTGGAAAGACCATGTACCACCACGCCGCGGGCGGGGCGAGGTAGTTCGATGCGTCCGAGATCATCTGTCCCCAGCTGGCGGTCGGCGGCCGAACGCCGACGCCGAGGAACGACAGGCCCGCCTCGAGCAGGATGTTGACCGGGATCAGAAGGCTGGCGTAGACGATCAGCGGCGCCATCAGGTTGGGCAGGATCTCGCGGAACAGGATCCGCCGGTTGGATGCGCCGAGCGACCGCGCCGCCTCGACGAACTCCTTCTCCCGCAGCGACAGCACCTGGCCGCGGGCGATGCGGGCGATGTAGGTGAAGCTGGAGATCGTGATGATGAACAGCACAGTGCCGATGCCCGGCTGGATCAGCCCGCCGGCGCACCCGCGCACGCCGCAGGCGGCGCCGATGCCGAGGCCGAGCACGAGGACGGGAAACGCCAGGAAGACCTCGACGACCCGCGAGACGGCCGTGTCCACCCAGCCGCGGTAGAAGCCGGCCAACAGGCCGATGACGGTGCCGATGACCGTCGCGATCCCGGTCCCGATGATCCCCACCTCCAGCGAGACACGGGCGCCGTAGATGATCCGGGACAGGACATCGCGGCCGAGCCCGTCCACGCCGAGCGGATGGGCGCTGCTGGGTCCGAGCGGACTGCCGAACGCGTCGGTGGCGTTCGGATCCTGCACGTTGGGGCCGGGCAGGCCGAGGATCTTGATGACCAGGGGCGCGGCGATCGCCACCACGATCAGCAGCACGATGAAGATGGCCGAGGCCATCGCCACCCGGTCCGAGCGGAAGCGCCGCCAGAACAGCTGACGTGGCGACCGCGCGGTGATCTCGCCGGGGACGAGCTCAGCGCCCTCGGCGACAGGTTCGGGCTCAACAAGGAGCTCTGATGCACCAACGCTCATGGGCTAGCAGCCGTCGCGGCACCGACGGACCGGCACTTCCTCCATAGCTCCGAATCCAACCAGATGGAGTTCTCAGTGTCACTCAACATTAACGGGGGCTCAAGATATAGGGGGAGGTAGGCTCCGCGCTCCGCCCTCGTAGCTCAACGGACAGAGCACGCGCCTCCTAAGCGCGGGATGCAGGTTCGATTCCTGCCGGGGGCATCGCGGCGAGCCGATTGTACGGGTGTGGGCCGGGTCGGCGACGCACGAACGTTGCGTGGCTGTCAGCAATCGGTCAGTTGTCTGGGCGATTGATGGACGATTCGTTGCGTGAGGGCTGTGACCGCCGTCACACGGCGTCCTCGGCGGCCCGGTCCGGCCGCTCTGGATAAACCTCATCAATCGTCGTCAGAGCGACGTACGGGACGCCGGCGGCCGCCCGGATGGCGTCCGCGCCCCCGGCCAGGCGATCGCAGACGGCGAGCACGCCGCACACCTCATGCCCCTCCTCGCGGATCGCCTCGAGCGCTCTGATGGTGGAACCGCCGGTGGTGACGACGTCCTCGACGAGCATGCAGCGGTCGCCGCCGTCAAGCAGGGGCCCTTCGATCCGACGGGCGAGGCCATGGGCCTTGCTCTCCTTGCGCACGAAGAACGCCTTGACGTCGGCTCCCCCGGCCAGCGCCGCGCAGGCGATCGGATCGGCCCCCATCGTCATCCCGCCGACCGCGGTCGCCGACCACGCCTGCGCCTGCTCGGCCACCAGCTCGCCGAGCGCGGCGAAGCCCGCCGGCAACAGGATCGCCCGCTTGGCATCGACGAGATACTGGGCCGTCCGGCCGCTGGTCAGGACGACCTCGCCGATGACCAGCGCGTGCCGCCGCAGCTCGGCGACCAGACGGTCGCGCGCCGAGTTCGTCATTGGTAGACGTCGACGCGGTCGCCGATGCGCAGCCAGCCATAGATCGACGTCGCGTCGATGATCGGCACGCGCATGCAGCCGTGGCTGGCCGGATAGTCCGGCGCCGGGTTGTACCCGTGGATGGCGTAGCCACCGGTGAAGAAGTTGGAGAAGTACATGCCGTCCGGGAGATATCCCGGGACCTTGGAGTAGACGCGGTAGCGGCCGAGCACCGTCGGCGTGGACGGCTTGCCGGAGCTGATGGGGTAAATGCGGTACACGCGTGAGCCGTAGATCAGTGCCAGCAGCTGGTTGCCCAGATTGCCCTCGGCGTGCTTGCCGTCCCGCGGGTAGCGGACGTGGAAGGCTCCGGCGCCGTCGAGCAGGTCGGCGATCGTGTGCGGGTCCGCGCTCACGTTGCCCTCGCCCCAGCCGAGCATCCGGTGATAGGCGTTGAGCGCCAGCGCCGTCTGCTCGTCGAACACCCCGGTCTGCGGGATGTAGAGGTGGAGCGCGGCCAGGCGCTGCTGGAGCAGGTCGACCATCAGGCCCCGGGCGCCGAAGCCGGCGGCGGGCGTCAGCGCCGCGAGCGCCCGCTGGGCGAGGAAGCCGCGCATCTGGCGCGTCCGGTTGTGCGTCACCTTCACGCGGACGATCCCGGCCGCCGGGCTGCGCAGGCGCTCGGTGAACGCGCCGACCCCGGTCCCGGCCGGCTTGATCCGCAGCCGGTCCCGCTTGAATCGCCGGCGGCCGAGGTACGACGTGACCTCGACGGTCTGCCCAGGCAGGTACGGTCGCACGAAACCCTCCACCTCGACCTGGCGGCCGGGAACGGTCACCGCGTTGCGGCCCACGAAGAACGCGCCGTTCAGGTACAGGCGGGCCCGTCCCGGGACGGCGGTCGTGGTGCCCGCGGCGAACGCGGCGCCGGTGCCGAGCCAGAGCGATAGCGCCGCGGCGGCGAGACCGGCGGAGATGAGAGCGCGACGCATGGGTTGGGAAGTAAATCAGCCGATCAGGCGCGGCGGGGGGTTCGCGCGCTCAGCGGACCGGTGACCGCCGCGATCACCAGCCACGACGCGATCACCAGCCCGCCGATCGCCGGCACCGTCCAGCTCAGCTGGTTGACCCCCAGGGCCAGCGCGTTGTTGGCGCTGTGCAGCGCCATGCAGGGGTACAGCGAGCCCGTCCGCCACCGGATCAGGCAGAGCACGAAGCCCAGGAACGCCAGCGGGCCGAGGTAGATGGCCGGCGCCGAGCCCAGGTGGGCGAGGCCGAACAGCAGCGCGACGAGGACCGATGCCACCCAGGGCCCCAGGTCGTAGCGGCCGGCTCGCACCGGGATGTTGCGCAGCGTGCCCCACAAGAAGCCGCGAAAGAAGAACTCCTCGGCCATCGGCGCGATTGCGCACACGAACACCGACGCCGCAATGAGCGCCGCCGTGCTGTGGGTGACGCCGAGATCCGAGGGCAGCTTGTCGGTCTGGTTTGTCTTGACCAGCGCCCCGAAGATGGCGGTCACGCCGTAGTAGCCGACCGCCCCGACGAGCACGGCGGTGATCCCGGTCTTCCACCGGATGCGCCGGTAGCCGAAGTCGGCCGGGCGCACGCGCCCCTGCCACCGCGTCAACCAGAGCGCCGCGGCGACGAAGCACAGGTCGAACACGATGTCGGAGATGATGCTGGCCGCCGGGCCCGGGTTGCTCAGGCTGGCCCCTCTGGCATGGGCGATGGCGTCGACGATGATCGAGCCGAACGTCGCCAGCATGAACCCCAGCACCACCCCGGCCGGGGCGATCCACAGAGGCCACGGCGGCCGTTCGTCGCCCGGGGGCCGGCCGTCGCCCGGAGGCGGAGCAGCCGGCACGGCATCGTCGCCGGCGCCGGCCGAGGAGGACGAGGACGGGAGGACCATCGTCGTCAGGTTACGGCCAGTCGAGCTCGTCAAGCCCGGCGATCACGGTCACATCCGGCGGGGCGGGCGGGCCGTCGTTTCCGGCACGGGAGAGCAGGAGGGCGTCGATGCCGCACGCCCGCGCCCCGTGAACGTCCTCGGTCAGGCTGTCGCCGACGTGCAGGGCGTCCCCCGGCGCGACGCCCGCCAGCGCCAGCGCATGGTGGAAGATGGCAGGCGCCGGCTTGGGCGCCCCGGCCGCGGCCGAGGTGACGACGGCGTCGAGCAGCGGCGCCAAGCCGACGATCTCCAGCACCTCGAGCAGCGAGACGTCCCAGTTGGAGACCACGACCACGCGCGCCCCGCGGGCCCGCGCGCGGGCGAGGGCCGGACGGGCGTCGGCGAAGGGCTCGAAGCGCAGCGAGCTCAGCAGCGCGTCGGTGAGCGACGGGATCCCGTGCCGGACGAGCCCGTCGCGCTCCGGCAGCGCGTCGAGCATGGTCTGGGCGCACCGGCGGCGCAGGCCGGCCAGGCTGTCGGCGTCACGGCCCTCGCCCATGTGGGCGCGGTAGAAGGCGATCTCGGCCGCCAGCGCCCGGGCCGCCTCCGCCTCGGACACGTCGACCCCGTAGCGGAGGGCCAGCTCCCGCCGCAGCAGGGGCGCCGGAGGCCGGAGGGAGACCAGCGTGCCCAGCCCATCGACGAGCAGCGCCCGGCGCGCGGGGCGGGCGGGTGTGGCTCGGCGGCGGCGCATGCGGTCATGCGGTCTTGGCAGCGGACACGCCGGAATGCAGGAGGCGCAAACGGCGGGCCGAAAAGGCCTCGAAGCTAGACTCGCTCCACCGATTTTATGAGCCGACGAGATAGACAGCGCCGTCGCCGGCGCAACCGCGGGTCGCCCCTGAAGCGGTTCTTCGCGCTGACTGCTGTCCTCATCGTCTCAGCGCTCACGGTCGGGGCCCTGGCCATCGCGGGGTGGGTCGTCAACGTGGCCCAGTCGGCACCCAACCTGAGTGAGCTGCAGCCCCACCTGCCGGGCTCGCCGTCCGAGGTGTTCGCCGGCAACGGCACGCTGCTGGGCTACATCACGGGGCCGAGCATCCGCACGCCGGTGGCGACCGGCGACATCCCCCAAACCCTGAAGGAGGCGACGGTCGCCATCGAGGACCGGCGCTTCTACCAGCACGGCGCGTTGGACTACCAGGGCATTCTGCGCGCCGCAGTCAAGGACGCGCTGAAGGGCGGGAGCGCCGGGCTGCAGGGCGCCTCGACGCTGACCATGCAGCTCGTCGACAACACCTACCTGCCGAACACGTACAAGGACAACCATGACCTCAAGTACAAGATCGTGCAGGCCAAGCTCGCCGAGCAACTCGAGGCCAAGCATTCCAAGAACTGGATCCTGACCAACTACCTCAACGACGTCCCGTATGGGACCGTCGGGGGCCAGACGGCGTACGGCGTGGGCGCCGCCGCGCAGATGTTCTTCGACAAGCCGGTCCAAAAGCTGACGCTCGATCAGGAGGCGCTCCTGGCCGGCCTGCCGCAGGCGCCGTCGGCGTACAACCCGTTCATCGACCGCCGCCAGGCCCGCCACCGCCGGGCCGAGGTCCTGCAGTCGATGGTCAACGCGCACTACATCACCCAGGCCCAGGCCGACACGGCGGCCCGCCGACCGCTGCAGGTCCACAACGGGGCGGGCCTGTTCCAGATGAAGCGCAACCCGTACGTGTTCGACTTCGTCGTCCAGCAGGCTGAGCACGATCTGTGCGGGAAGGCGCCGATCGCCAAGTGTGCGCCGATCCAGAACGGCGGCCTGAAGATCCACAGCACGATCGACCTGCGCAAGGAGGCGATCGCCCAGCAGTCGATCGACGACCACGCCTCCCTGCTGGCCGGCGAGGGCGGTCCCGGCGTGGCGGCAGCCCTGGCCTCGGTCGACCCGACCAACGGCCACGTCGAGGCCATCGCCAACTCGTCGGCCTACAACCAGACGAGCTTCGACTACGCCACCCAGGCCCACCGCCAGACGGGCTCGGCGTTCAAGGTGTTTGCGCTGATGACACTCATCCACGACTACAACGGCAACCCGGACTCGACCTACTACACGTCCAAGCCGCTGGCCGCCGGATGGCTGCCGGAAGCGCCCGCCTGGTCGGTCCACACCGACACCAACAGCTACAACGGCACAATTAGCCTCACAAAGGCGACGATCGTCTCCGACAACACCGTCTACGCCCAGCTGGTGGCCGACGAGGGCATGACCAAGTTCAACGCGATGGCCCACGCGATGGGCATCAATTCCCCATTGGACGACAACCCGGCCGAGGTGCTGGGCGGCCTGACGGTCGGCGTCACGCCGCTGGAGATGGCCAACGCGTACGCGACCATCGCCGATGGCGGCACGCACGCCCCGGTGACGGCGATCAACAGCGTGGTGTTCCCGGACGGCAGCTCCCGGAGCTTCAGCGATCCCAAGCACACCCCGGTGTTCCCGTACAACGAGGCCTACGCCGCCACCTCGGTGCTCAAGCAGGTCATCACCAACCCGAGCGGCACCGGCACTGCGGCCAACTATGGCTGCCCGGCGGCGGGTAAGACCGGCACCGCCGAGAACCTGGCCAACGCCTGGTTCGTCGGCTACACGCCGCGCATGTCGACCGCGGTCTGGGTCGGCAACCCCACCGGCAACGTCGCGATGTACAACGGCTTCGGCGGCGTTCTGGCCGCGCCGATCTGGCACCAGTACATGCAGGCGGCCAGCAGCGCCTACTGCGGCAACTGGTCCCCGCCGACGACCCCGTTCAGCGGGACGGCGTTCTTCGGGCCCCACACAGTGAGCGGAGCCCCCAGCACGATCCCGGGCGGCACCGGCACCTCGGCGACTCCGGCCCCGGCGCCGACGACAACCTCGCAGACCCAGCAGGGCGGGTCCTCCAACGGGGGCGCCGGAGTCACCGGCGGTAAGAGCAAGCACACCGGCGGCGCCTACAACAATCCCAGCCTGTACGCCCAGCCGCCTCAGGCGCCGCCCCCCGGGACCGCCAACGTCGGTGGTGGCGGCGGCGGTGGGGGCAAGGGCGGCAAGGGCGGCGGTCACTGACCGGCCGGAACTCCCGCCGCTGCTGGTAGCTTTCACCCCATGCCCAAGGAAGAAAAGGTCGAGTTGGAGGGCGAGGTCGTCGAGGCCCTGCCGAACGCGATGTTCCGCGTCAAGCTCGACAACATGGACCGCGTCGTGCTCGGCCATGTGGCGGGCAAGATGCGCCGCTTCCGGATCCGGATCCTCCCCGGCGACCGAGTTCGAGTCGAGCTCTCGCCGTACGACCTGGATCGCGCCCGCATCGTCTACCGCCACAGGTAAGCGACCCACCCACCCCCCGCGCCCGAGCGGTGAATGCGTGAGCTGGAGCTGATCACGCGCATGGAGCGCGCGCTGCGCCAGGCCGCCGAGGCGGCCGGGAGCGGATCGCGCGTGGTGCGCTGGGTCGGCGACGACGCCGCCGTCGTCCGCGGCGCCGGGTACGCCGTCACGTCGATCGACACGGTCGTCGACGGCGTGCACTTCCGCAGCGGCGAGCTCACGCCGCACGAGATCGGCCACCGGGCACTGGGGAGCGCGCTGTCTGACCTGGCGGCGATGGGTGCCACGCCAGGCGAGGCCTACCTCGGACTGGCGTTCCCGCCCGGCACCGAGCTCGACGACGCACTCGCCCTGTTCGACGGAGCGCGGGCGCTGGCCGACGCGTGCGGCGTGACGATCGCCGGCGGGGACGTCAGCGCGTCCCCGGTGCTGACGGCGGCGGTCACCGTCGTCGGCTGGGCGCGGGATCCCGGCGAGCTGGTGGGGCGCGACGGCGCGCGGCCGGGTGACCTGGTCGCGGTCACGGGAGCGCTCGGGGCGGCCGGCGCCGGCCTGGCCCTGCTGGAGCGACGGGCCGATCCGGCCGGCTTGCCGGCGGGGGCCGCCGAACGCCTGCACGCCGCGTACGCCCGTCCGCAGCCTCGGCTGGCCGCCGGGCGCGCGCTCGGCGCGGCGGGCGCGACGGCGATGATCGACATCTCCGACGGGCTGGCGACCGACGCACGCCACCTGGCCCAGCGCAGCGGCGTCGCGATCGAGATCGACCTCCCGGCGCTGCCGGTGGCCGATGGGGTCGCCGAGGTCGCCGGGCAACTCGGGGTACCGGTGGAGGAGTTCGCCGCCACGGCCGGCGAGGACTACGAGCTGTGCGTCTGCCTGCCGCCCGGGGCGCCCGATGTGGAAGGGGTCCCCCTCACGGTCGTCGGACGAGTGACCGCGGGACCGGCCGGCCTGGACCTGCGGGGCGCCGGCCGCCGGCTGTCAGGCTACGAGCACTCCTCCTGAGGAGCGGACGACGGCCCGGGCGGGCGAAGTTGCGCGAACAGCCGGCGGAGGATCGCATCGGCCACCGCGCGTGTGTTGACGTGATACTCCCCGCTTCCGACTTTCTCTTGAATTTCGTCGAGGCGCATCCTGCGCTGTCCGTCTCCTATCGGCGGTGTGGAACCGATCACGTCTTGCATGGGATTTCGGCAGGCCACGGTGTCCTCTCCATGTGGGTGGACGGCAGGTGGACTTTTCGGCAAGCGTCCAGTGTGCACATTGTGCTGGCC
>JBPYFQ010000203.1:0-19659 GCA_051985625.1 Solirubrobacteraceae bacterium | reverse complement strand
TCGTCGCCCTCGCTCCACGGGATCGCCTTCTCCTCGACCTCGCTGCGCGACCCCTTCATCGTCACGTCGAAGTGGTCGAGCGGCAGGCCCTCGGAGCCCTCGAAGTGGAAGAACTTGCCCGTCTCGGCCTCGAGCTCGTGCAGCACCCGCGCGTTCTCGGCGGTGAACTGCGCGCTGACGCGGGGGTTCATCTGGATGAGGAACGCCTCGACGCCGTCGCCGGCCTCGGCCGCGATCTCGCGCATCTGGCGCTCGAACTCGATCGCGATCGTCTCCTCGGACTTGATCACGCCCTCGCCGTCGCACGTCGGGCACGGCCGGGACATGATCTCGCGCACGCCCTCGGTGACGTTCTGGCGCGTCATCTCGACGAGGCCGAGCTTGGAGATCTCGGCCGTGAACGTCTTCGTCCGGTCCTCCTCCAGCGACTTGCGCAGGACCTTGAGGACCTCGTTGCGGTTCCGCGCCCGCGCCATGTCGATGAAGTCGATGACGATGATGCCGCCGATGTCGCGCAGGCGCAGCTCGTTGACGACCGCCTCGGCCGCCTCGAGGTTCGTCTTGAGGATCGTGTCCTCCAGCCGCGCACCCTTGCCGCGGCCGATGAACGAGCCGGAGTTCACGTCGATGACCGTCAGCGCCTCGGCGTAGTCGATCATCAGGTAGCCGCCGCTCGGCAGGTCGACCCGCCGGCTGAGCGTGGAGGCCAGGACGTCCTCGACGCCGAAGGCCTCGAACAGGGGCGTGTCCTCCTCCCACAGCTCGACGTGATCGACCAGCTCGGGCGCGGTGCGGGAGAAGAACGAGAGCAGCCGGTGGTGCTGCTTGGGGTCGTCGACGACCGCCCGCTCGAAGTCGGCCGAGAAGATGTCGCGCACGACGCGCACCGACAGGTCCGCCTCCTGGAAGACGAGGGCGGGCGCGGCCGTCTCGGCTACACGCTTCTGCAGCACCTCGCCGAGCTTGAACAGGTACACCAGCTCGCGCTCGAGGTCGGGGCGCTTGGCACCCTGGGCGGCGGTGCGGATGATGGCGCCGGCGCCCTTGAGCTCCAGCTTGGCGGCCTCCTTGCGCAGGCGCTCGCGCTCCTTGTCGTCGAGGCGGCGGGAGACGCCGACGCCCTCGCCAAACGGGGCGTAGACCATGTAGCGCCCGGCAATCGTCAAATCCATCGACAGCCGAGCCCCCTTGGTCTTGAGCGGGTCCTTGACGACCTGGACGACGATGTCCTGCCCGGGCTTGAGCATGTCGGTGATGTTGCGCCCGTCGCGCCCGCCGCCCCGGCCGCGCCGGGGGGCCTCGACGCCGGGGAGCACGATCTCGTCGACGTGCAGGAAGCCGTTCTTCTCCAGGCCGATGTCGACGAATGCCGCCTCCAGCCCGGCCAGGACGTTGTCGACGCGGCCCTTGTAGATGTTGCCGACGATCGACCGGCTGCCGCGGCGCTCCAGATACAGCTCGGCGACCTTGTAGTCGCCCGCTCCGGCCGGCTTACGCCGCCGGCGGGAGGATCCGGAGCCCGACTTGCGCGCCGAGGGCGTGCCGCTCGTCTCCAGGAGCGCGACCCGGGTCTCCCCACGGTCGACGCTCACCAGTACTTGCTTCTTCAATTGTGGTCAGTCCTTTGGAAAAAATGGCCGCGCGGATCTGGACGCGCGAGCGTTACGAGATGAGGTTGCGGCCCTTGCCAGCCTGAGCTAGTCGCGCTTGGACGTAGATCGACTGCAGGAGCCCAATCGACAGGAAGGTGACGATCACCGAGGAGCCTCCATAGCTCACCAGCGGTAATGGGACGCCCGTGATGGGCATGATCCCGATCGTCATTCCCACGTTCACGAAGATCTGGAACATGAACATGGCAAGAATTCCCGCGGCGATCAGGGTGCCGAACAGGTTCTTGCTCATCGTGAGGATGCGCAGGGTGCGCCAGATCAGCAGCGCGTACAGGGACAGCACCACAGCCGCCCCTACGAATCCGTAGCTCTCCCCCACCGCGGCGAACACGAAATCGGTGTCGTTGGCCGGCAGGAAGTTGAGCTTGGTCTGGGTCGCCAGCTTGCCGCGACCCGTCTTCTGTCCCGAGCCGATGGCGATGAGCGACTCGGTGATCTGGTACGTCTGGGAATTCACGTCGTGCGACGGGTTGAGAAACCCGGTCAGGCGTTGCACCTGATACGGCTTGAGGACGTGCACGCCCACCGCCGGCGCGCCCGCCAGGACGATCGCGACCGAAACCGCGAACATCGCCACCAGGGCGCCGATCTGCTTGAACGACGTCCCGGCGAAGAACAGGATGGAGAAGCCCACCGCCACGTAGACCATGCCGGTCCCCAGGTCCGGCTGCGGGATGACCAGCAGCGCCGCCAGCAGGGCCAGCAGCATGACCCGGGCGGTCGTTCGCCACTCGTGCAGCTGTCGGCTGCGATCGACGGCGAACCCCGCCAGCGCGAGGATGATCAGGACTTTTCCGAATTCCGATGACTGAAACTGTATGAAGGGCAGCGGAATCCAGCGTCGAGCCCCCTGAATTGGGGGCATCGCGTACACGGCCAGGTTGAGCACGACCATCAGCCCGAACAGGCCGTACTTGAACTCGCGCAGCCGGGAGTAGTCGAACCGGCTGAGGACGATGGCGGCCAGGATGCCGATGGCGCCGTAGATCCCCTGGCGCTCGGCGACGCTCCGCCCGACGGCGTTGTTGAGCGTCACGATCGAGCAGGCGACCAGCCCGGCGGCGGCCAGCAGCAACAGGGGATCGATCAGCGGCAGCGTCCGCGTCTTCGGCGCGGCCTGCTCGTCGGCGGGCTGGATCGGCGTGACCAGGCTCACAGCGTCGTCGAGCTCCCCGCCTGATAGGGCCCGGGCTTGCCGTAGAACCACTGGGAGAGGATCTGTCGCGCCACCGGCGCGGCGCCGACGGCGCCGAATCCGCCCTTCTCGACCGTCACCACGACCGTGATCGGCTTGCTGGTGGCGGTGGCGGGCACGAAGCACGCGTACCACGCGTAGTCGTTCTCGATGCCGGTCTTGGGATCGATGTACTGGGCGGTTCCGGTCTTGCCGTAGACCTCCTGGTGGAAGTTGGAGAACACCGGCGCCGAGGTGCCGCCCTGCTGGGAGGCCGCGGCCCGCAGGCCGGCTCTGATGGTTTCCAGGTAGATCGGGTTGATGGGCAGGTGGCGGAGCGGCGGCGGGTTGATCGTCTGCAGGATCGTGCCGTTCTCGGTCTGGACGTCGGCGCCGATGTGCGGGCGCACGATGCTGCCGCCGTTGGCGAGCGCCGAGTAGACGACGGCGAGCTGCAGGGGGGTCACCTGGACGTCGCCCTGGCCGACGCCGAGGTTGATGTTGTCGCCCACCGACCACGGCCGGTTCGTCCCGTCGGCGATCCCGCATCCGCCCGGGGCGTGCTTGGGCCGGCCCTTGAACGGGCCGGTGGCGTGGTCGCACTCGGCCTCCAGCCGGTTGCGCTGGGAGCGCCACTGCGGCGTCGGCAGGGTCCCGGTGCTCTCCCCGGCCACGTCGATGCCGGTCCGGCGGCCGATCCCATATCTCCGCGCCCACTGGTCGAGCGCGCCCCCGCCCGGATGGGCGAACGGGTTGCCGGTGTTCGTCAGGGCGCCCAGGTTGTAGAAGAAGTCGTCGTCGGAGACCTGGAGGGCGGAGACCATGTTGACGAGGCCGTACGCGGCGTGTCCGGAGTTGTGGCGGGTCTGCCCGTCGATCGCGTACGTGCCGGTGTCGTCGTAGGTCTCGCCCGGCGACCAGGCACCGCTCTGCATGGCCGCGGTCGCCGTGACGACCTTGAACGTCGAGCCGGTGGGGCCGGCGCTCTGCGTGGCCCGGTTGAGCAGCGGGTCTCCGTTATTGGGGTTGGTCAGCTGGGAGTAGGTCGACTGCGACAGGTTCCCGGTGAACACGCTCGGGTCATAGCTCGGCAGCGACCCCATGGCGTAGACGGAGCCGTTCTGGGGGTTCATGGCCACGAACGCGCCGCCCGCCCCGGCGTTGGCGGAGATCGACTGCTGGAGCGCGGCCTGGCCGACCTGCTGAACCCTCGCGTTCAACGAGAGCTTGAGGTTGTGGCCGGGAACGGGCTGCGTGGTGGCCAGATCGCCGGTCGGCTGGCCCAGCGAGTTGACCTGGACGCGCTCGGCGCCGTCCTTGCCCCGCAGGAAGCTGTCGTAGTGGGACTCCAGGCCGGACTGGCCGATGATGGAGTTCGGCGACACCCCCCGGTAGGCCCGCTCGTGGATCTCCGTGGAGTTGATCGGCCCCACCGTCCCCAGGACCTGGGCCGCCAGGGTCTTGCGCGGGTAATGCGTGATGTAGACCCGCTGCACCTGGACGCCCGGAAAGTCGTCCTGGCGCTCGGCCAGGTAGTACTGCACGTACTTGGACACCACGCTTCCGCTCCGGACGGTCACGTTGGCGTAGGGCAGCAGCGCGATCTGCTTGGCCACGTCGCAGGCCACCGGGGAGAGACGGAGCACATTGGGAGGCGGCGAGGCGATCTTGCAGCGCTGGCGCCGGGTCGGCATTCCCAGGACGTGGGCCAGGCGGTTGTAGACGATCTGGTCGGCCCGCGCGGGCGTTCGCATGTTGTCCAGCGACACCGGCACCGGTAGGTCGGGCGGCGAGATCCGGACCGCCAGGGCCGGCACACTGTCGACCAGGATCGCGCCGCTGGAATCGAGGATCTCCCCGCGTGGCGCCGCGATGGCGATGTCGCGAACGCGGTTCGTCGTCGCCTGGGCCAGGTACTGGTTGCCCGACAGCACCTGCAGGAACCACAGGCGGAAGAAGATGATGGCGAAGATGGCCAGCGCGAAGCTCCCGACGATCGCCGCTCGGAGCGCCAGCCCGGGGCTGAGCGGCGGGCGATCCTCCTCCGGGATGCCGAAGTGGGGCCCGCGGCGCGACGGCTCGGAGGGGTTGATCACCGTCCACCTCGGTTCAGCTGACCGATCCGCTGGGAGGGGCTCTGGAGCGGGCTCAGGCCCCCGGTCGTGTAGGCCCGACGCCGGCGGCGCCGCGGGTCCTCCGGCAGCGCCGGCTTGATGACCCGGCGCACCACGGCGTAGACCGGCAGCGAGATGAGCGTGTTGACCAGCACCGTGATGAAGATCTGCTGCAGCAGCAGCAGGCTGACCGGCGCGTCGACGCCGAGCAGGAACTGGATGAGCGACATCCCCAGCCCCGAGACGGCGGTGGCGGCCGCGCCGGCGGCGAGCGGGATCAGGCCGTGGGCCGGATCACGCAATTCGCGCAGGCGCCCGGACCAGTAGCCGATCGCGATGTACAGCAACGAGGTGATCCCCAGCGTCTGGACGAGGACGGTGTCGACGAGCAGGCCGGTGAAGAAGCCCATCACCGCGCCGGTCATCGACCCAGTCAGCAGCCCGACGGACATCACCATCAGCGGTGTGAGGTCGGCGCTGATGCCGAAGATGGAGATCTGGGAGAGCGCCGCCTCCTGCAGGACGACCGTCACCAGTCCGAGCAGCACCAGCCGGATGATCAGCCGCGGCGACGGGAGACTCACGGCACCTGCGCTCGGATGTTGCCGGCGTGCGGCTGGGTCAGGATCTGGACCGAGGCGAAGTGCCGCAGGTCGGCGGCGGGCGCCACCTGCACCTCGTTGTTGTTGAACAGCTGGGTGGGATTGGCGCTGGAGACGGTGCCGATCGGGATCCCGGCCGGATACAGGGAGGTGAGCGCGCCGGCCCGGAACCCGGAGGTCACCACCTTGTCGCCGACGGCGATCTGCGCGGTGCCGGGCAGATCCTGGAGCAGCAGCTGGTTGGGACTGCCGACCGACGGCGCCATGACGCCCGTGTCGCCGGCCTTGTTGAGGACCTGGGCGGCGACGGCGAAGGCGTGGTCGGTGAGCAGCGTCACCACCGACACCGACGGGTCGACGGTCGTCACGTCGCCGGCCAGCGCGCCGTCGGCCACGACCGGGTCGTTCATCGTCACGCCCTCGTCAGATCCGGCGTCGACCGTGACCTGCTGGAACCACAGGCTGGGGTCGCGGCCGATGACGTTGGCGCCCACCAGGTGGTAGTTGGACAGCCCCATGTTCTGGTCGAGCTTGACCTGGCGGGCCAGCTCGGCGTTGCGCAGCTGCTCGGTCTTGAGCAGGTCGACCTCGGCGGTCAGCGAGTTGACCTGCTTGCGCAGCTGGTCGCGCTGGGACTTGGCGCGCAGGGTGTCCGAGACCCAGTTGGCCACGTCGCGAACCGGCGACAGGACCTTGCTGGCCCCGGCCTGAACCGGCGAGATGACCTGCACGATCCCGCGCTGCACCGTGTGCAGCGGGCTGTTCGGCGAGGCGCCGAAATAGGCGGTGAGGAGAATCAGGGAGACGGCAACGAGGAGCCCAAGCACCGCTCGGCGCCGCCGTACCTGTTTGTCATGCACGTGATCCGTGTCTCCAAGTTTTTTCCTGGCGCTGCGGCGGTACTCCGAAAACGGTATTACCGACGGCGCCGGTTACGTGAATTCTTGCTCGACCGGTGGATCGCCTCAAACTCTTCGAGCGACCGACCCGATCCCACCGCTACGCACGTCAGCGGAGACTCCGCCAGGTGCGCGGGCATTTGCGTCTCGTGCCGCAGTCGCTCCTCGATGCCCTGAAGCAACGATCCGCCTCCGGCCAACATGATGCCACGATCCATGATGTCGGAGGCCAGCTCCGGCGGCGTGCGGTCCAACGTCTGCTTGACCGCGTCAATGATCTGCGAGACCGGCTCTTCCAGCGCCCCCCGAATCTCCTCGCTGGTGAGGATCACCGTCTTGGGAAGACCCGAAACCATGTCCCGGCCACGAATCTCGGCCTGAACCTCCTCGGACATCGTGTGCGCGGAGCCGATCTCCAGCTTGACCTCCTCGGCGGTCTGCTGGCCGATGAGGAGCTTGTACTCCCGCTTGACGTAATTGATGATCGCCTCGTCGAGCTCGTCGCCGCCGACGCGGATCGACTGTGAGACGACGATCCCGCCGAGCGAGATGACCGCCACCTCGCTCGTGCCGCCGCCGATGTCGACGACCATCGAGCCGGTCGGCTCGCCGACCGGGAGCCCAGCGCCGATCGCCGCCGCCATCGGCTCCTCGATCAGGTAGGCCTGACGGGCACCGGCGCTCAGGCAGGCCTCCTCGACCGCCCGCTTCTCCACACCGGTGACGCCCGACGGGACGCACACCACGACGCGGGGATGGGCCCAGCGGTTCTGGTGGACCTTCTGGATGAAGTGCCGCAGCATCTCCTCGGTCACCTCGAAGTCGGCGATCACCCCGTCCTTGAGCGGGCGGATCGCCGAGATCGTGCCCGGCGTCCGGCCCAGCATCCGCTTGGCCTCGATGCCGACGGCGTGGACCTCCCCGGTGCGCGAGTCGACCGCCACCACGCTCGGCTCGGACAGCACGATGCCGCGCCCCCGGACATAGACGAGGGTGTTTGCGGTCCCGAGGTCAACCGCCATGTCGCGGCCGCCGAAACCGGTCAGATACGTGAAAAAGCCCAAGTGTTGTGGAGGTAGGGGGGAGCGCGGGCGAAGCCGGGGAGTGTGCAGACGGACCCCGACCAATCAGCCAGCTTCGTCCGAGCCGGAGTCTATCGAAGACGCGTCCATCGACGCCCGCCGCGGGATCCCTTCATCCAAGCAAAATCCCTGGAAAACGGGTCGCGGAAATTTTGCGGGCGCCGTGGGTGGAAAACTGCAGCCGCTGTCCGCGATGCGCACAGCCGATCGGCTCCCGGTCAGTGGTGCGGGGTCTCCTCCGGAAGCTCGTACCAGCGCTTGCGCTCGCCGATCCGGTCGCGCAGCTTCCAGCGCCGGCTCTTGGGCGTGTCCTGGAGGATCCGTGACAGGGTCTCGACCGCCGGCCGGGGATCGAGCCGTCCCGACGCCACCGAGGCCGGCACGCCATCGGCCAGCGCGGCCCCAATGCGCTCCAGGTTGAGGCTGATCGTCTTCCACCACCCCCAGTCGTCACCGACCAGCCCGGCGATGACGCGGGTGTCGATGACATCGTCGCGCCCGTCCGCGCCGGAGTCGTCCAGGTCGAAGCTGACCAGCAGCCGCAGGCAGTCGTCGAGGTCCTTCTCGTTGAGCTCGATGATCTGGAGCTTGGAGAGCAGCAGGTCGACGGGCGACAGCGTGTAGGGCAACGCCGCAGCCCGGTCGGCGAACTCGACCGTGTGACACATGTGGAGCCGGTCGATCATCACGTCGACGGCATGGCCCTGCTCGCCGTGGGCGAAGTACATCTGTTTGTCGCCGTACAGGGCGTTGAAGTTGCGGTCGGCGACGTAGCCCTGCTCGGCCAGCAGCTCGATGAGCGCCTTGCGGCTGGACTTGACCGAGCCGAAGTCCAGATCCTGCCCCACGCGGGTGCGCGGGGGCAGGTCCGGGGTCAGCAGCCGGATGGCCAGGCCGCCGAGCAGGCGCAGGACGATGCCGCGCTCCCGGGCCAGGTCGATCAACCGCCGGCCCTCGGCGAGCATCTCCGGGGCCTCGTCGGGTGTGGATGGGGCTTTTGCCTCGGTCTCCTCGCTCACCCTCCAAAGATTACGGACCGCGACCGCCCCGGATTGTTAGGTTCCCCGGCGATGCCGATGACCGCCGACGAGCAACGGGTCTGCGCGGCGATCGCCGAGCGCGCCGACGATCTGGTGGCGCTCGCCGCCGAGCTGATCGCATTTGACACGACCGCCCGCGAAGTGGGCGAGCCGGCGCGGGACGAGGCGGCGCTCCAGGGCCATCTGGCCGAACGGCTGGCCGCCGCCGGTGCCGACATCGACCTGTTCGAGCCGGACGCCGCGGAGATGGCGGGGGCGCCGCTCGTGCCGCCCGGGCTCGACTTCGCCGGGCGCCCCCAGTTGATCGCGCGGATACCCGCCCCCAGCCAACCATACGCCTCGGGACCGACGCTGCTGTTCAACGGCCACATCGACGTCGTCTCCGCGGAGCCAGTCGCCGAGTGGACGAGCGACCCGTTCGCGCCCGAGGTGCGCGACGGCCGGCTCTACGGCCGGGGCGCCTGCGATATGAAGGGCGGGGTGGCGGCGATGGCGTTCGCCGCCGAGGTCCTCTCGGCGCTCGGCGTGCGGCTGGCCGGCGACCTGGTCGTGGCCACCAACACCGACGAGGAGTCCTCCGGGGCGGGCGGCACCGCGCTCGTCCGCCGCGGCCTGCAAGCCGACGCCGGAATCGTGACCGAGCCGACCGAGTTCAGCGTCTGGGTCGCCTGCCGCGGCTCGGAGTACGGGGTGGTCCGCGTGCCGGGACGGCCCGGCCACGCCGAGGTGCGCCAGCCCGGGTGGCGGACGGGCGGCGCGGTCAACGCCATCGAGAAGGCCGGGGTGGTGCTCGACGCCATCGACGGCCTGCGGGAGCGCTGGGCGGCCGACGAGCGGTGGCGCCACCCGCACGTCTCGGTGCCCTCGCTGCTGCCGACCGTGGTCCGGGGCGGCGAGTGGCCGGTGACGTACCCCTCGTCCTGCGAGCTGACGATCGCCGTCATGTACGTGCCGGCCCAGGCCGACGCCGAGGGCTGGGGCTCGACGGTGCGCCGCGAGGTGGAGGACTGGATCCTGGCCCGGTGCGCCGAGCGCGACGACTGGCTGGCCGAGCATCCACCGGTGGTGCACTGGTGGCCGAACGCGGTCATGCCGATGGAGATCGACCCGGCGTCGCCGGTGGTCTCGACGCTGCTGGAGGCGAGCGGGGACGTGGGCCGCCCGGCGAAGCTGGGCGGTCTGGACTCCTGGTACGACGGCGCCACCTTCACGCATCTGGCCGGCATCCCCTCGGTCGGCTACGGGCCGCCGGGGTTCGATCCGAGGGGCGCGACGGTGGCGCATACCATCGACGAGTACGTGCCCGTGGACGGGCTGGTGGGGTGCGCCCAGGCGCTGGCGGTGGCCGCAATGCGCTTCTGCGGGGTGGCCTGAGGCCCCCCCCCGCGAAAAACGGCAGCGATGAAGGGCGCCCGCAACCGCGGCTGCGAACTGTCGACCGAAAGGCGGGGGGCCACGAACTTTGGCGATCTACCGGCACCCCTCGCCGGTGAATCGCCATTCATCGCCGTCGGGCGGGGCCAAGCGGGTTCACGGGAGCGTCCCGAATCCCGGCCACGCTCCGTTCATCGCAATGTCGTTCGAACCCGGAGCCCGCGCGCGCGTCAGCCCTCAACCCGCTGCGACAGCTCGATCCCCTTCGTACCGATGTCGATCAGGTACCCCCGGAGGATCCCGTGGTTGGCCTCGCTGCCCGGGTTGATGCACAGGGTCTGGCCGATCTTGCGCTCGCCGCCGGACTCGTGGATGTGGCCGTGGATGGCCAGCACGGGCTGGTAGTCCTCGATGATGCGCCGGACCGCCGTCGAGCCGACGGGACCCCGCAACACGTCGCCCGCCGAGACCGTGGGCCGCAGGTTCTCGTCGAGGATCGGGGCGGTGTCCAGCCCGGAGTCGTGCGGCGGGACGTGGATCATGAACACCGAGCGGCGCGGGTCCCGGACCTGGCGGGCCAGCGCGTCCAGCCGGGCGTACAGCTCGTCCTCGGACTCCTCCCGCGGGGTCTGCCAGGGCGTGTGGTTCGACCAGCCGCTGGCCAGCAACTGCAGGTCTCCCGGGAGGTCGACGATCCGGCCGTCGACGTTGACCGGGCGCCACCCGGGCGCGTTCAGGACGTCGTCGATGGCGAAGTCGTCGTCGTTGCCGGGGATCAGATAGAGCGGGACCGGGCTGTCCGCCAGCCGCTCGGTGGCCAGCCCCAGCCACGCCTCCACGCGCTCGTTCATCAGCCGGTGCAGCAGCTGGTCGCGACCCGCTTCGTCGCCGGCCAGCCGCTCGGCCTCCGCGGATGAGGTCACGAACGAGTAGTAGCCGACGTCGGCGATGTCGCGCTCCAGTTGGGCCAGCTCGTCGTCGTTCCGCGCCGTGCGGTGGACGCCGAACAGATCGGTCTCATAGCGGCCGTCGTCGTTGAGGATCGGCACGATCGCCTTGCCGGTCAGGTCGCCGGCCAGCAGCGCCACGTCGGCCTTGTAGACGTTGAGCCGGATCGCGTTGACGTACTTCCGCCACGCCTTCTCGGCGGCGTGCAGGTCCGAGGCGATGTAGAGCCGGGTGGCGATGGCCAGGCCCCCCGATATCAGTCCGGCGGCAGTTCGGTGAACAGCATCTTCTCGTCGACGCCCGCGGCCTGAGCGCGGTAGCGCATGATGAAGAAGATGACGATCCCGATCAGGTAGAAGACGCCGGCGTCGATGATCCCGTTCGTCTCCAGGTAGGTGAGCGCCCCTCCCCCCTTCAGCGCGTTCACGATCGGCTTGAACACGGCGAAGATGTAGATCCAGAGCGGGAACACCAGCCAGACCACTCCGATCCAGGGCAACGCGCGGCGGAACGGCGCGTTGCGCACCAGGTCCGGCCGGCGCCAGCGCACGAGCATGGCGTTGACCCCGGGGAGGGTCCAGGTGAGGATCGCCATGGTGATCGAGAACCAGGCGGTCCCGGCCAGGTTGAGCTTGTGCCCGGTGGTGGCCAGGAACGTGGGCAGCGCCTTGTAGCTCTGGAAGAACAGGAACAGAGCGGTCAGCCCCAGCGTGGCCAGGATGGCGTTGAGCGGGGCGCGCAGGCGCTCGGAGACGTTGCCGAACCACTCGGGCATCTGCCGGTCCAGGCTCCAGGCCAGCTGCATGCGGCTGATGAAGTTGATGTACACGGGGCAGAGGAGGAACGGGAACACGGTGCCGCCGAGGCTGATCAGCGCCCACAGCGGCCACAGGCTCTTGTTGGCGACGACCGCCAGCAGCGGCATGGCGTTCGGCTGGCCCATCGGCAGCGGAGTCAGCGTGTGCGGAAAGCCCCAGTAACTGGCGCCCCAGGACACCTGCGTATCAAAACCGAAGTGGCTGGAGATGGCGTCGACATAGACCGAGTTGGCGAGCACGCCGATGACCAGCGCGCCGATCAGCGCAATCAGCACCCCGCGGCGCACATTGCCGCGCACCTCGCCGGCGATATAGGCCGAGTACTGGAAGCCGATGAACTGGAACAGCAGGGTCGACAGCACGAATGGGAACACGGTCGTGGAGAAGATCCGAGACAGGAAGCTCTGAGGGGGCGCGCCCAGGACCCCGGCGGCGTGGCCGGAGGCGGCGATCTTGGCCGCGCTGACCCCGTGCGTGTAGTGCGGCAGGTTGGCGATGAAGCTGCCCCGGTGTGTGGCCGCCAGGCCGAAGATGAACATGAGCACGAAGCAGGCCACACCGAACCCGGCCAGCGCGGTCACGACCTTGTGGAACGTCCGGGTCGGCAGGACGCAGATGATCCCGATCCCCAGGAGGACGACGAGCGACGCGATGAAACCCGGCGTGCCGGTGATCGACCCGGTGGCGTCGGTGAACCAGGAGTTGGCCCCGGTGAAGAACGACCCGCCGGCGCCGATCCCGACGATCCGGGCGGTGATCTGGAGGTTGCGCAGGACGAGCGGGACCTCGAAGGCGATGATCAGCACCGAGGCGATCACGAGCGTCCAGGACTCGAGCCACCCCAGGAACGGGTGCAGGATGCGGCTGGAGAACACGTAGTCGCCGCCCGACCGCGGCATGACCGAGGTCAGCGAAGCGAAGATGACCGCCAGCAGAACGCAGAACAGCCCGGCGATGATCGCCGCCCAGCCGTAGGCCGAGAATGGGCCCGCCTTCCACATCGGCACCAGCGGCAGCGCGTAGAAGATCGTGTACAGCGTGAGGCCGACGCCGACGAACGCGGCGACGTTGAAGAACAGCGCGTTGGTGACGCTGACGTTCCGGACCAGCCCCGAGGACTGGCGGATGAACAGCTTGGGCGTCGTGCTCGCCGAAGCGGCCGACGGCGGGGTGGGCGCAGCGCTCGCGTCAGACACATCTCCTCCTGCAGTGCACTCGACGACGACAGCGAAAGCCGCGCGAGCGTACCTCTAGCTCACGCCGCGATCAACCCCGGGGCGAGATCGATCAGCGCCGCCACCGGCAGACCGACCACGTTGAGGTAGTCGCCCTCGATCCGGGCGATCAGCACGGCCCCGCGTCCCTGGATGGCGTAGGCCCCGGCGCGGTCGCGCCACTCCCCCGTGGCCACGTACGCGTCGATCGCGGCGGCGTCCAGCGCGCGGAACTCGACCAGCGTCCGGGCCGCGGCCGTCCGCACCCGCTCCCCGTCGATCAGGCAGATGCCGCTGATGACCAGATGCGACCGGCCGGCCAGGTCCGACAGCATCTCCCGCGCCTGCGCGGCGTCCCCGGCCTTGCCGAAGTTGCGCGCGCCGAGGCTGACCACGGTGTCGACCCCGAGCACGGGCAATGCGCGCGCCTCGGGCCCGGCGAGCGCATCGGACCGGGCGGTCGCGGCGGCCCGGGCGACCGCCGCCGCCTTGCGGTAGGCGTTCTCCAGCGCGATCTCCGCCGCCGGGCCCTCCTCCAGTTCGTCGGCGCCGGAGACGCGAACCTCGAACGGGATCCCGATCTGCTCCAGGATGGCGCGGCGCTGCGGTGACGCCGACGCCAGGATCAGGCGCGGCGGTTCAGGCAGGAGGCGCCCCTCAGGCGGCGAGGTCAGGGAAGAACAGGCCGACCTCGCGCGCCGCCGACTCCGTCGCATCGGATCCGTGGACCATGTTCTGGCCGACGGCGATCGCGTAGTCGCCGCGGATCGACCCGGTCGTCGCCTCCAGCGGGTTGGTGGCTCCGATCACCTGGCGCGCGGCGGTCACCGCCGACTCGCCCTCCAGCACCATGGCGACCAACGGCCCGGACGTGATGAACGTGACCAGCTCGTCGTAGAACGGCTTGCCCTCGTGCTCGGCGTAGTGCCGGGCGGCCAGGTCGCGGCTCATGGTCATCAGCTGCAGCGCCACGACGCGCAGCCCCTTGCGCTCGAAGCGGGCGATGATCTCGCCGGTCAGGTTCCGGGCGAAGGCGTCAGGCTTGACAAGGATGAGCGTGCGCTCCACGGCGGCAATCTCCTAACGAGTCCGGGGAAATTATGTCTAGGACCGTGTCGGCTGCTCCGGCGCGGAGAGCTCGGATTTCTCCGGGCGGCGCCGGGCACGACGCGGTGTGGGCGCGGGCGCGCCGATCTCGGCCTCGCAGAAGGGGCAGACCTTCCACGTGGGATCGAGGGGGCGCCCGCAGGCGTGGCACGGGTCCTTGAGCTTGCGCATGCAGTTGGGGCAGCGCAGGAAGTCCTTCTCGACCTCGTAGTCGCAGTGCGGGCAGAGCTGATAACCCAGCTCCGCCAACCGTGCCTCGGCTGCCTGCATCTCCAGCTCGCGCTCGCGAACGTCGTCGAGGTACTCCGGCGGGCGGACGATCATGTAGACGATCGTGCCCACGTACGGGAACGCCGACGCCAGCGTGGCGCAGCCGATGAGCAGCGGATCGGCGATCCGCCGCCGGGCATCCGCATACGTCCAGTAGATCAGCGCAAACCAGATCACGACCAGGAACAGGATCACCAGCTCCACGGCCAGATTCAGCGCGCTGTTGCTAATACCGAAGATCGCGTAGGGCAGCATGTGTGAGGGGGCGAGTGTAGTGGGCACCGGGTTTCTGCGGCGAATATCAATACGCCGTCAAGTACCCCGTTCCTGCGCCGTTAGCGCGAATCGGCTAGAGAAACGCCCGCCCGAACAGGTAGCCGATGGCGAAAAAGACCAGGATCACGACGGCGACGACCAGCGCAACCAGGCCGACCATGGTCAGGAAACCGGGCTGATCGTCGGGATCGTTCACGACGGACGAGGCGATCTGGGCATGGGCGGGCGTCCCGGTGGCACTCACAGGCTCGAGGCACGCTCCCGGGGGCCGCGGGCGAGCAGATCGGCGAGCAGATACAACGAGCCGGCGGCGATCACGACGCCGGCCGAGCCGGCCAGCTCCCGCCCCCGGGCGAGAGCACGGCGGGGATCCGGCACCACTTCCGAGGCTGGGCCGTGAAGCTGGCGGGCAAGCGATTGGAGAGTGGGCGGAGGCAACGCCCGTGGATTTTGACTGCTCGTGAAGATCAGCGCATCGCAGACCGCCATCAGACTGGCCAGCATGCCGGCCGCGTCCTTGTCGTCCAGAATCGAGACGACCGCCACCACCGGATGGTGGCCGGCGACCAGCTCGGGCAGCGAGTCAGCCAGGGCGCGCATCCCATCCGGGTTGTGGGCACCGTCGATCAGCGTCAGCGGGTCCGAGCCGATCTGCTGCAGGCGACCCGGGATGCGCACCTGGGCGGCCGCCGCGGCCACCGCATCCGGGCGCAGCTCACCCAGGAAGGCCTCGGCGGCGACCCGCGCCAGGGCGAAGTTGTGGCGCTGGAACACCCCCGCGGCGGCCACCGGCACGCCCGGATCGACGCCCGCGCGCACCAGCTTGGCCCCCCGCTCCCGGCAGACCCGCTCGGCGACCGCCACCACGGCGGGATCGAGGCCGGCGCCGAGCACCAGCGTCCCGGACGGCTGCACCACGTCGAGCTTCTCCCCCGCGATGTCGGTCAGCGTCGGACCGAGCCACCGGGTGTGCTCCAGCCCGACGCTGGTCAGCACCTGCACCGAGGACGGGATGACGTTGGTCGCGTCATAGCGGCCGCCCAGGCCCGCTTCGATGACCGCCACCTCGACGTGGCGCCGGGCCAGCTCCGAGTAGGCGGCCGCCGTCAGCGCCTCGAACTGCGTGACCCGGTCGCCGTCCTCCAGCGAGCGGTCGACCAACTCGGCGGCATGGGCGGCGCGACCGACGGCGGCGCCAAATTCCGACGGCGTCAGATCATCGTCGTCGATCCGGATGCGCTCGCCGAACGAGACCAGGTGGGGCGACAGGTAGGCGCCGGTGCCCAGCCCGTGGTGGGCCAGGATGGCCGCGATCATCCGGGTCGTCGACGACTTGCCGTTGGTGCCGACGACGTGGATGGACTTGAAGCTGCGCTCGGGATGGCCGAGCGCCGTCATCAGCCGGCGCATCCGGTCCAGGCCGAAGCGCATGCCGAACAGCTCCAGGGACAGCAGGTAGCGTTCGGCCTCGTCGGGGTTCATGGCTAGAGGGCGGCTTCGTCAGTCATGGCTACAGGGCGTCCAGTTCGCCGCGCAGGCGCTCCAGCTTGTCCCGCTCGGCCTGGACCACCGGGGGCGGGGCCTTGGCGACGAATCCCTCGTTGGCCAGCTTGCGCTCGGCCCGGTCGATCTCCGCCTCCAGCTTGGAGCGCTGTTCCTGGAGTCGCTGTGAGGCGCCGTCGAGGTCGAGTTCGTCGCTGGGGAGGATCTGGACCGATCCCCCGGGCACCGGGATGGTGGCGACCGGGTCGGCCGACGCGCCGTTCTGCAGGTTCAGCCGGGCCAGGCGGCCGATGTGATCCAGGGTCTCGTCGTAGCCGGTCGCGTCCAGGCGGGCGGAGATGGTGGCCCGGGCCGGCACCCGGGTCATGTCGCGCCAGCGGCGCAGCTCCTGGACGGCGGCGATGGCCCGCTGGACGGCCGCCTCTGCCGACGCGTCCTCGGCGGTCTCGGCGTGGCCGGCGGCCGGACTGACGCGCTCGGCCAGCAGCCCCTCGGCTCCCGGGATGTGCGAGTAGATCTCCTCGGTCTCGAACGGGATCAGGGGATGGGCCAGAGCGACGGTCTCGGTCAGCACGTGGAGCAGCGTCGCCGCCAGCTCCGGCTCGCCGGCCCGTAGGCGGGGCTTGACCAGCTCCAGGTACCAGTCGCACAGCTCGCCGTACACGAAGTCGTACAGCCCCAGGGCGGCGTGGGAGAAGTCATAGGCGTCGATCCGGGCGGCCAGCTCGGCACGGGCCCGCTCCAGACGGGACAGGATCCACCGGTCCTCCACCGCGTTCGGCGTGGCGGCGGCCCGAGCGTCTTGCCCCACCCCCAGGAGGATCAGCCGGGCCGCGTTCCACAGCTTGTTGGTCAGCTGCTGGCCCTGGGCGACCTTGTCCTCGCTGAAGCTGACGTCCTGGCCGGAGGACATGGCCAGCAGACCCCAGCGCACCGCGTCGGCGCCGTAGGCCGGGAACTCCCCCGCGGGCTGGCCTCCCTGAGCGAACACCGGCGGGCGGGGTCCGCCGTTGATGAGGTCGAGCGGGTCGATCCCGGTGCCGAGTGACTTGGACATGCGCCGGCCGTCGGGCGCCTGGATGATCGGGGTGATGTAGACCTCGGAGAACGGCTCAGATCCGGTGAACTCGAGCCCCATCATGATCATCCGCGCCACCCACAGGAAGATGATGTCCCGGGCGGTGACCAGCGCGTCGGTGGGATAGAACGCGGCCAGATCCGGCGTGTCACGCGGCCAGCCGAGCGTGGCGAACGGCCACAGGGCGCTGGAGAACCACGTGTCGAGCACGTCCGGGTCGCGCTGCCAGCCCGCCCCGTGCGGCGGTTCGATCCCGACGTAGGTCTCCAGGTCCCGGTACCACACGGGGATCTGATGGCCCCACCACAGCTGGCGGGAGATGCACCAGGGGCGGATGTTCTCCATCCAGTCCAGATAGACCTTGCTCTGGTTCTCCGGGAAGAAGCGGACCCGCCCGCTCGTCACCGCCTCGATGGCCGGCCTGGCCAGCTCGTCCATGGCCATGAACCACTGGAGCGAGATGAGCGGCTCGATCCGCTGCCCGGAGCGGTGGGAGAAGGGAACGGTGTGCACGTACGGCTCGGTGCGGGCGATCAGGCCCTGCTCGTTGAGCTCGGCGATGACCGCCCGCTGGGCCTCCTCGGCCGTCAGCCCCTGGAAGCGCTCGGGCGCCTCGGCCGTGATCCGCCCGTCCTCGCCGATGACCGACGGCTGAGCCAGGCCGTGGCGGCGGCCGATCTCGAAGTCGTTGGGGTCATGCGCCGGCGTGATCTTCAGCGCCCCGGTGCCGAACTCCGGCCGGACGTAGTCGTCGGCGATGATCTTCAGCTTGCGGCCCACGAGCGGCAGGATCGCCTTCTCGCCGATCAGCCGCCGGTAGCGCTCGTCGTCCGGGTGGACGGCGATGGCCGTGTCGGCCAGCATCGTCTCCGGCCGCACCGTGGCCACCGTGATAGCGCCGGATCCCGTGGCCAGTGGGTAGTCGATGTAGTAGAGGGTGTCGCGGACCTCGCGCTGCTCGACCTCGAGGTCGGAGATCGCCGAGCCGGTGCCGGGGTCCCAGTTGACCATGTAGCGGTCGCGGTAGATGTAGCCCTTCTCATACAGGGCCACGAACACCTTCAGGACCGCCCGGGCGTACTCGTCGTCCAGCGTGAAGCGCTCGGTCTCGTAGTCCGCCGAGGCCCCCAGCCGCTTGAGCTGCTCGATGATCGTCCCGCCGTACTGGTCGCGCCACTCCCACACGCGCTGCACGAACGCCTCGCGCCCGATGTCGCGCCGGTTGGTCCCTTCGGCGGCCAGCGCGCGCTCCACCTGAGCCTGCGTGGCGATGCCGGCGTGGTCGGTCCCCACGATCCACTTGGTTCGCTGGCCGCGCATCCGGTGGGTGCGGGCCAGGCAGTCCTGGATGGTGTTGTTGAGCGCGTGCCCCATGTGGAGCACGCCGGTCACGTTGGGGGGCGGGATGGCGAGCGAGTAGTTCTCCTCGGGGCTGCCCTCCGGCTCGGGGTGAAACAGGCCGGATTGCAGCCATTTCTCGGCGATCCGAGGCTCCACCTCGGTGGGGTCGTAGCGCTTGGTGTTCTCCAGATCAGGCATGTCGTGCAGGGTCAGTCTAGGCCGGGCGGCCCGAGCTTGACCGCCGCGAGCGGACGACATCCCGACAGCTGTCGGCCGTCAGATCGATGAAGCGGCCGGACCGCCTGCGAGAGGCCGCTACGCGGCCGCTTCGTCGGGCGCCGCGACGGTGACGAGGGTGGGCGAGACGTTCTTCTCGATCGTCTCGCGGGTGACGACGCACTTGCGTACGTCACGGCGGGAGGGCAGCTCGAACTGCACCTCCAGCAGGACCTCCTCGATGATCGAGCGCAGGCCGCGGGCGCCGGTCTCGCGCTCCAGGGCCTTGTCGGCGACCGAGGCGAGCGCCTCGTCGGCGAACACCAGCTCGATGCCGTCGAACTGGAAGAAGCGCTGAAACTGCTTGACGAGCGCGTTGCGCGGCTCGGTCAGGATCTGCATGAGCTCGCCGCGGTCGAGCTGGTGGATCGCCGACATGACCGGCAGGCGGCCGATGAACTCCGGGATCAGCCCGTACTGGATCAGGTCCTCGGGCAGGCAGTGCTCGAAGATCTCGCCGGTGTCGCGCTGCTCCTTGGACTGGATGGCCGCGCCGAAACCGACGCCCTGGTGGCCGATCCGCCGCTCGATGACCCGGTCCAGGTTGGCGAACGCGCCGCCGCAGATGAACAGCACGTTGGTGGTGTCGATCGACAGGAACTCCTGGTGGGGGTGCTTGCGGCCGCCCTGGGGCGGGACGCTCGCCGTGGTGCCCTCCAGGATCTTCAGCAGCGCCTGTTGGACGCCCTCGCCGGACACGTCGCGAGTGATCGACGGGTTGTCGGCCTTACGGGCGATCTTGTCGACCTCGTCGATGTAGATGATCCCGGTCTCCGCCTTCTTGACGTCGTAGTCGGCGGCCTGGATCAGCTTGAGCAGGATGTTCTCGACGTCCTCGCCCACGTAGCCGGCCTCGGTCAGCGCGGTGGC
>JBPYFQ010000202.1:0-4123 GCA_051985625.1 Solirubrobacteraceae bacterium | reverse complement strand
GGGCCGCGGCGCCCTCCCGTAGCTCGGCGGTCGTCAGCTCGGCCGCCGACCGCGTCGGCCGCGACACGAAGTTCACCACGCCGATCCCGAACGACGGGAGCAGCCCGTCCTCCTCCGGGGCCAGCCGCCGCGGCGTGAAGCCGGCCGCGTACAGCGTCGGCCAGAACCGGTTCCCCGGCCGGGCGAAATGGTGGCCCACCTCCGCCGAGCGCAACGACGGGTTGATCCCCACGAACAGCACGCGGAGGCCCGGGCCGCCGATCGGGTTGGGTCGCATGCGACCATGATGGCCGTGAACCGGCCGGTCACTCACATCAGCCGGGCCGACGCGGACTCGGTCGAGGTGCGCGGGCGGGATCTGTGCGCCGACCTCATGGGCCGGCTGAGCTTCACCGAGTACTTCCACCTGCTGCTCACGGGCCGCGAGCCCACCGACGACCAGCGGTTCTTCCTCGACGTGTTGCTGGTCGCCATCGCCGAGCACGGGATGATGCCCACCAACGTGGCGGCGCGGATGACGCTCGCCGCTGATCCCGGATCGCTGCAGGGCGCGGTGGCGGCCGGGATACTCGGCTGCGGCCCGGTCATCCTCGGCACCGCCGAGGAGTGCGCGCGGCTGCTCGAGGCCGCCCAGGCGAAGGTGGCGGCCGGCGAGCCCGCCGAGCGGGTCGCCGGCGAAGTGGCTAACGCGGTCCACGCCTCCGGTGCCCGGATGCCCGGGTTCGGCCATCCGGTTCACCATCCGGTCGATCCTCGCGCGCAGCGGATCCTGGAGCTGGCCGATGCCCGCGGGGTGAGCGGGCCCCATGTGCGGCTCACAAACATGTTCCCTGACGTCGTGGCGACGGTCTGGGGCAGGCCGCTCACCATGAACGTCTCCCTGCCGATCGCTGCCGTCATGCTCGACCTCGGCTTCCCGGCATCCGCCGTCAAGGCCGTCCCCATCCTGGCGCGCACCGGCAGCCTGCTTGCTCACCTGGCCGAGGAGCGAGACGAGCCGGCCGGGTTCCTGATGGCCACGGCCGCCGAGGAGGCGGTCGACTACGAGCCCCGACCCGGCGAGTGACGCCCGACGCCGCCGAGACGCTGCCTTGGGCCGATCAGCTGGCCGCCGATGACACGGCGTACCGCGCCCAGCTGGCCTACCTAGTCGACCGGTCGCCGTTCTACCGCCGGAAGTTGGGCGACGCGGCGCCGGCGGTGGGCGGCCTGGCGGAGATCGGGCGGTTGCCACTCACCGAGAAGCGCGAGCTCCAGGAGACGCGGACCAGCGAGAACCCAGTCGGGGCTCATCTGTGCGCGTCGCCGGCCGAGATCGTTCGGATCTACTCCACCAGCGGCACCACCGGAGCCCCCACATACATCCCGTTGACCGCGCGTGACCTGGAGAACTGGATCACGGGCTCGGCCCGCAGCTATGGGGCCTCCGGCATCGCTGCCGGGCAGCGGGTGGTCACCACCTACAACGCCGGTCCGTTCGTGGCCGGCGCTGCGCTGGCCGCGTTCGAGCGCCTCGGCCTGTCGCACATTCCCGTCGGCACCGGACATACCGAACGCCTGATGCGGGCCATCGAGCTGCTCCGGCCCCAGGCCGTGACCTTGACGCCCTCGTATGCCGCGTACGCGGCCGAGTGGGCCGAGGAGCGTGGCTTCGACCTGCGCGGCTCCAGCGTCGAACGCGTCCTTGTGGCCGGCGAGCCCGGCGGCGGGGAGACCTCATTCCGCGCCCACCTCGAGGCGTCCTGGGGGGCGCGGGTCACCGAGGCGATGGGCGTCGGGGACATCGGCCCGTCCCTGTTCGGCGAATGCGAGCAGCAGCAGGGGATGCATGTGGGCGCGCGCGGGATCGTGCACGTCGAGCTGATCGACCATCGCACCGGCGCGGCCGTCGAGCTGCGTGACGGCGCCACCGGCGAGCTTGTCCTGACCCACCTGCGCCACCAGGCGGCGCCGCTGCTCCGGTTCCGCACCCGTGACCACGTCCGGGTGTGGACGAGCCCGTGCGCCTGCGGCCGGACCGGCCCGCGGCTGCGCTGCATCGGACGGACCGACGACATGCTGATCGTCCGCGGCGTCAACGTGTTCCCGTCGGCGATCCGGGAGGCGGTCAGTGTCTTTGCGCCCCAGGTCAGCGGGCACATCCTGGTCAGGCCGAACCAGCCCGGCGTCCAGCAGGATCCGCCGCTCCCGGTTGCGGTGGAGCTGGCCCGCGGGCGCGCGGCGGATTCCTGGCTCGCCGACTCGATTCGTGAGAGACTGCGCGAGTTGCTCATCGTCCAGACACGGGTGGACCTGGTGCCATGGGGCAGTCTGCAGCGGAGCGAGTACAAGTCGAAACTGGTGGAGCGCTGACGCGGATGCGCAAGCTCCAGAGCCAGGGCGTTCATCACATCACGCTCGTCGGGGCCGACCGTCAGACCTCGATCGACTTCTGGGAAGGCGTGCTGGCGATGCCGTTCATCTTCGAGCAGCCCAACCTCGACAACGCAGCGGACAGCCACCTGTACTTCGACCCCGGCGACGGGCGGCTGATCACGGTCTTCACCAACGAGGATCGCGCTCCGGACCCCACCCGCACTCCGACCGACGTCGGGTGCGTCCATCACCTGGCGTTTGCCATCTCCCAGTCGACGTTCAAGCAGACGGTCGAGCGGCTGGACGAGCGCGGAATCCGCCACAGCGGCGTCAAGGACCGGGGGTTCATGGACTCGATCTACTTCGAGGACCCGCTCGGCCTCCTGATCGAACTGGCGTCCTACCGGTTTGAGCCGCCGGCCGGCTACACCCATGCCGACGTGCTACTGGAGGCGCACAAGCTCCGGGTGCAGCGCGGCGAGTACAACATCGACCAGGTCCATCTCGCCGATGCGATCCAAGCGCTGGTAGAGCGCTCGCGGGCGACCCTCTCGGATGACAGAGCGCCGAAGGACCCGTATCAGCGGAGAGAGTGAGGATTAGATGGCCGACAACACGCTCAGCATCCTGACGCCCAGCGTCAACAACCTGACGGTGCGGATCATGGTCCGGGCCGCCGGGCTCGACTTCGAGGAGCGTGACGTCTGGGGAAAGAAAGACGAGGCGGAGTTCATCGCCAAGGACCCGGCCCAGCTGACCCCGCTGCTGGAGGAGGAGGGCCTGCCCAACGGCTCACTGTGGGAGAGCTGCGCGATCATGGCCTACCTGTGCGACAAGCACGGACTCGATCAGCTCTACCCCACCGACCTCGCCGAGCGGGCAATGATCAACAGTGCGATGTTCTACCTGATCGGGACGCTGTACCCGTACGTCGCGCGCGCCACGTATCCGGTGCTCAGCTTTCCCCAGTACCCCGGCGAGGTGGCGACCTGTCCGGCCGCCGACGACGCCATGAAGGCTCAGGCCCGTCAAGACGCCGAGGCGGCGATCGCCCAGCCGCTCGAGGCCTTCCACACCTTCTTCATCGACGGCAAGCAGTTCATCGGCCGTAATGGACCGTCGATCGCCGACATCCGTCTGGCGGCGACGCTCGAGTTCCTCCGCGCCATCGACTACGCGCTCCCGGCCTGGGCCGAGGACTACATGACCGCGGTGGAGACGGCGCTCGGTCCGGCCTACTCCGAGCCCGCGTCCGACGTGCGCGGCTACGTGGACTCGGTCAAGGCGCCCGCCTGAGGCAGCCCCCTGCCCGCAGCGTGCCGCTGCAGAACCGGGTCACGCCGCTGGGTGATCTGATCGCCACCCCGGAGCGCGGGCTCGTCTATGGCAACCGCGGCTGCCTGCACAACCGGCGCGGCGAGATTCGCCGGCGCTACGCCACCGAGCGGTGGATCGCGTGCCGGCTCCGGTTCCGTGGCCGGCGACGCTGGCCGCTGACGACCCCCGGCCGCTACACCGAGCTGTTCTTCCTGGACGAGGCGACCGCCCTCGCCGCCGGCCACCGACCCTGCGCGGAGTGCCGGCGAGCCGACTACCGCCGCTTCGGCGAACTGTGGTCGGCCCTTCACCCCGGTCAGGCGGGAGCCGACGCGATCGACGCCCAGCTTCACGCGGAGCGGCTCACCTCCGACAAGAACAGCCGCCGTCTCCACGATGCGGCCTACGCCGAGCTTCCGGACGGCGCGTTCGTCCTGCACAACGGGGCGGC
>JBPYFQ010000201.1:0-20568 GCA_051985625.1 Solirubrobacteraceae bacterium | reverse complement strand
GACCTCGAATGGTACGGAACCTGCGGAGTCTGTGGAGCAGGATTGACGGCACGTTGACACGTTGAACACACATCTAAAGCTCGGCGCCCGGACTGCGGGGCGGGTCGCCCGGCGGTGGCCGCCGGGTCTCCTATACTCTCCGCCGCGATGTCGAAGATCTGTCACGTGTGCCGCAAGGGTCCGTCCTTCGGCAATAACCGCAGCCACTCCATGGTTGCCACCAGGCGCCGGTTCGATCCGAACCTGCAGCGGGTTCGCATCGACGACGGCGGCACGCCGCGACGCGTCTACGTCTGCACCCGCTGCCTCAAGGCGGGCAAGATCACCAAAGCCCGCTGACCCCTAGGAGGTCTGAGGTGGCCGCACCCGGGCGAGCGACCGGCCAAATGGGGGTGTCGGACCCCAGCATTGTGCGCTTCCGCGCACTCGTGGAGGCGGGGCTGGCCGCGCTCGAGTCCCGCCGGGAGGAGGTCAACGACCTCAACGTGTTCCCGGTCGCCGACGGCGACACCGGCGACAACATGGTTCTGACGCTGCGCGCCGTGCTCCAGGAGCTCGACCGGCTGGCCGGCGCCACCGAGGGCCGCACCATCGACGAGATCGGCCGCGACGAGATCGTGGCCTCGGTGGCCCGGGCGGCGCTGCTCGGGGCCCGGGGCAACTCCGGGGTGATCCTGTCCCAGCTCATCCGGGGCGCCGCCGAGGAGCTGGCCAGCCGGCCCGGGGAGCTGGTGGACCCCGTGCTGATCGGCGCCGCGCTGGCCCGGGCGGCCGACCAGGCCTACGGATCGGTCCGCGACCCGGCCGAGGGGACGATCCTCACCGTGGTGCGGGAGATGGCCGTCCGCGTCGCCTCCGAGATCGCCCACATGACCGAGGCCCGTCTCGGCGAGGACGCCACGGCGGGCGAGCAGGATCTCGTCATCGCCGACGTCATCGAGCGGGCGCTGGAAGCTGGGCAGGACTCGGTCAACCGCGGCCCCGACCTGCTGCCGATCCTGCGCGAGGCCGGCGTCGTGGACGCCGGCGGCTACGGGCTCGTGGTGCTCCTGGCCGGCATCGTCGGCGCCCTGCGCGGCTCCGAGCCGCCCGAGCTGGAGCACCATCGGGCCGCCCGGGTCACCCATCCGCAGCACTCGTCGAGCACCTTCCGCTACTGCACCAATTTCGCGGTCACCGGCTCGGGGCTCGAGCAGCGGCGCTACGTGCAGGAGCTGGAGCAGATCGGCGACTCCGTGCTGGTGGTGGGCGATCCCACCACGCTGAAGATCCACGTCCACACCGACGATCCGGACGCCGCCACCGCTCTGTTCGCCGACATCGGGGTCGTCTCCCACCTCGACGTCGCCGACATGCGCGAGCAGGTTCAGCGTCGCGACGAGCGGCTGGAGAAGCCGGTCGCCGAGGCGGTCTGCGGCGCGCTGGCGGTCGTCAACGGCGACGGCCTGGCCCGGCTGTTCGAGGGATTCGGCGCGCGGGTGCTCGACGGCGGGCCCACCTTGAATCCGTCCACCTACGACCTGCTCGCGGCGATCCACGCGGTCCCGGCCGAGGAGGTGGTGGTCCTGCCCAACAGCCCCAACGTGGTGATGGCCGCCGAGCGGGCCGCGGAGCTGTCCGAGAAGACCGTGGTGGTGGTGCCGACGCGCTCGCCACAGGCCGGCCTGGCGGTGGCGGTGGCGCTCGATCCGGCCCGCCGGGCGGTCGAGAACGGCGAGGCCATGCAGGAGGGCCTGGACCACGTCCGGACCGGCGCCGTCGCGCCCGCCGCCCGCGACGACACCCAGGGGCGGTTCCGCGTCGGCGAGGCGGTCGGGTTCGTCGAGGACGAGATCGTGGCCTGGGGAGCCCCGCGGGAGACGCTGGCCGAGGTGCTCGACCGGCTGGGCCGCGACGCCGAGCTGATCACCTGCCTGCGCGGCGCCGACGTCCCGCTCGACGACGCCTCGGTGCACGCGCTCGTCGGCGGCGGAGCGGAGCTGGAGCTGTCCGAGGGCGGGCAGCCAAGCTACTGGTGGCTGCTGTCGGCTGAGTAGGGCCGCGCGGCCGCCCGCCCGGGCCGCACGGCCGCTCGCTCGCGCCTGTGCGGCGGCCCGCCCGCGCCCGTACGCCGCCGGGGCGGTCATCATGGGTGGCGCCGCCGCCATGACCGTCACTGCGTTTGGAGAGACTCGCCCGCTGGGCGATGACGAGCTCGCCGTCGCCTCGGTGCGCTACCCGCGCCCGTCGCGGTTGGCCCAGCCGCTGAAGTTCGACAACGCCAAGGCGGGACAGGGGGGCGCCCAGCTGGGGCTGGCGACCGTCGGCGACCTGCTGGAGCATCTGCCCCGCGACCGCCGCGAGGCTCGGTCGGTGGCCGAGCTGGTCTCCGGCGAGACCGCCACCGTCGTCGTGGAGGTCCGGTCGATCTCGTCCCGTCCGGTGCGGCGCCGGGGGATGCGGCCGCTGGTGGAAGCGACCGTCGCCGACGGCACAGGGGCGATGAAGGCCACCTTCTTCAACCAGCCGTGGCTGGTGCAGAAGTACCCGCCGGGGACGCGGCTGGTGCTGCACGGCAAGTACGAAGCCCGTAACCGGTTCCGCGTCCAGGGCCATGCCCGGACGGCCGAGGCGGGGGCGGGTGGGGATGGGGTCCAGGGCGTCGCCCATTACCCGGCCACCGAGGGCCTGTCCTCGACCCAGATCCTGGCCATGGTCCGGGCCCACCTCGGCGCGCTTGTAGAAGTTGTGGAGCCGCTTCCGGCCGAGCTGCAGGTGGCCGAGCGGCTGCCCGCACGGCGGTCCGCTCTGGCCGCCGTGCACCTGGGCTCGGAGGAGGAGCAGGCCGAGGGGCGCCGCCGGCTGGCGTTCGAGGAGCTGCTGCTGGTTCAGCTGGCACTCCTGCGCCGGCGGCGGCTGCGCAGCGCCGGCAGCGTCGCGCCCGCGCTGGACTCAGAGCCGGAGCTGAGCGCCCGCTGGCTGACCGACATGCTCCCGTTCGCGCCGACCGGGGACCAGGAGCGGGCCATGGAGGAGATCGACCGCGACCTGACCCGGGTGCGGCCGATGCAGCGGCTGTTGATGGGGGAGGTGGGGTCGGGCAAGACCGTCGTCGCCCTCCACACGCTGCTGCGGGCGGTGGAGCAGGGCTACCAGGGCGCGCTGATGGCCCCGACCGAGCCGCTGGCCGAGCAGCACTTCGCCACCATCCAATCCCTGATGCCGGGAGAGGCGATCCCGCTGGGGCTGCTGACCGGCTCGACGCCGGGGCGCCGCCGGGCCGACCTGCTGGGCAAGCTGGAGAGCGGCGAGCTGTCCCTGGTGGTGGGCACCCACGCATTGATCGAGGATCCGGTGCGCTTCGCCGCGCTGGGGGTGGCGGTCGTCGACGAGCAGCACCGGTTCGGCGTGCGCCAGCGGGCCGCCCTGGACGCCAAGGCGCCGGAGGGGATGAGTCCCCACGTCCTGCACATGACCGCCACGCCGATCCCGCGGACGCTGGCGTTGTCCCAATACGGCGACCTCGACTTCACCGTGCTCCGCGAGCTGCCGCGGGGGCGCCAGCCGATCGAGACGTTCGTCTGCTCCACCGAGGCCGAGCGAGCGCGCGCCTACGAGCGGATCCGGGAGGAGCTGCGCGCCGGCCGCCAGGCGTTTGTCGTCTGCCCGCTCGTGTCGGAGTCCGAGGCCCTGGCCGCCCGGGCGGCCACCGCCGAGTACGAGCGCCTGTCGGCCGGGGAGCTGCGGGATTTCCGCGTCGTGCTGATGCACGGGCAGCTGCGGTCGGGCGACAAGGCGGAGGTCATGCGCGCCTTCGCGGCCGGCGAGGCCGACGTGCTGGTGGCCACGACGGTGATCGAGGTGGGGATCGACGTGCCCAACGCCACGGTCATGCTGGTGGAGGACGCCGAGCGCTACGGGATCTCCCAGCTGCACCAGCTGCGCGGGCGGATCGGCCGGGGCGAGCACGCCTCGCTGTGCCTGCTGTTCGGCCCCAAGGGCTCGCCGCGGCTGAGCGCGCTGGCCGCCCATACCGACGGTTTCCGCCTGGCCGAGATCGACCTCGAGCTGCGCGGGGAGGGGGAGTTGGTCGGCGTACGGCAGAGCGGCCTGGCTCAGTTCCGGGTGGCCGAGCTCCCGCGTGACCGCGAGCTCCAGGAGCGGGCCCGGATGCGCGCCGAGGTCATCGACGCCGAGGACCCGGACCTGGAGCGGCCCGAGCACGCGCTCCTCGCCGACGCGCTGGCCGGCGCGTTCGGCGCCGAGTGGCGCGCCCCGATCCGGGCGTGAGCGTCGGGGGCGTGGGCGCTCGTGACCCCAGCTGTAGCTCCGGCCCCATGACCTCACAAAATCGGCCCGCCCGGCGTTTCATCGCCATGGCCCGCACAACGACTATCCCCGCCCTCGACGCACCCAACCCTGCCCTCGACGCACCCAACCCCACCCTCGACGCACCCAACCTCACCCTCGACGCGCTCGTCGACGCCCTGCCGTGGCCTGACCTGATCGCCTCGCTGCATGAGACGGGGCACGCGGTAACCCCGGTGCTGCTGTCGACGGAGGAGTGCGACACGCTCGCCGCGCTGTTCGACGAGGGCCGGTTCCGCTCGACGATCGACATGGCCCGCCACCGGTTCGGCGACGGTCGCTACCGCTACTTCGATCATCCGCTCCCGGGGACGATCGCCTCGCTGCGCACGTCCTTCTACCGGCACCTGGCGCCGGTCGCCAACGCGTGGTCGGAGCGGTTGGCCGGTAGCAACCCGACCTTCCCACTGGAGCACGAGGAACTGCTGGCGCGCTGCCACGACGCCGGTCAGACCCGCCCGACGCCCCTGATCCTGCGCTACGGACCGGGCGACTGGAACGCCCTTCACCGGGACCTGTACGGCGAGGTGTTCTTCCCCTTCCAGATCCTGACCGTGCTGTCCCGGCCCGGCGTCGACTTCGAGGGCGGGCAGTTCGTCCTGCTGGAGCAGCGCCCGCGCGCCCAGAGCCGCGCCCACGTGCTGACCCCGCCGCCGGGCTCCTTCGTCATCTTTCCCACCAGCGAGCGCCCCCACCGGGGCCGCAACGGCTATCACCGCGTGGGGATGCGCCACGGCGTCTCGACCGTCACCGCCGGCCGCCGGACCGCGCTCGGGATCATCTTCCACGACGCCGCCTGACGGTCCTTCGCCCACAATGCGCCCGTGCGCGTCATCGCGGGCAGCTATGGAGGCCGGGAGCTGATCGCGCCCCGAGGCCGCGCGACCCGGCCGACGTCGGACCGCGTCCGCGAGGCCCTGTTCTCGATCCTGGGCGAGAACGTGCCGGGCGCACGGGTGCTCGACCTGTTCGCCGGGTCCGGGGCGCTGGCGATCGAGGCGCTGTCCCGGGGGGCGGCGGAGGCGACGCTCGTCGACTCGTCGGCGAGCGCGATCGCGGCCGTCCGGCGCAACCTGGAGGCGCTCGGAATCGAGGCCGAGGTGGTCCGGGCGCCGGCGCTGCGTTTCCTTGAGGGCGCACGCAATCGTGCGCGTCAATACGATCTCGTCTTCCTTGATCCCCCATACCGCCACGCACCGGCCCTCGGGCGGGAGCTGACGGCGGCGCTGGAGCCGCTACTTGCAGGTGATGCGCGGGTAGTAGCCGAAAGCGACCGTCGGAGCCCGCTCAGGCTCGAACTGGAACTGCTCGACGAGCGCCGGTACGGCGACACCCTGATCCACATCCATGGCACCTGACAACCGCATCGCGATCTGCCCCGGTACGTTCGATCCCATCACCTACGGTCACCTCGACGTGATCACCCGTGCCTCGGGCATGTACGACAAGCTGATCGTCGGCGTTGTCAACCTCCCGTGGCGTAAGGGAAAGACGGTGTTCTCGGCGGACGAGCGGATCGGCTTCATCCGCAACGCCACCCGGCCGCTGCCCAACATCGAGGTGGAGCCATTCAGCAACCTTCTGGTGGAGTTTGCGCGGCAGCGCGGGGCGATGGCGATCGTCAAGGGATTGCGCGCCATCTCGGACTTCGAGTACGAGCTGGAGCTGAACCAACTCAACCGCACGCAGGCGCCTGAAATAGAGTCCGTTTACCTGATGGCGTCCCCCAAGTACAGTTTTCTCAGCTCAAGTGGCGTCAAAGAGCTTGCGACATTTGGCGGTGACATCGACGATCTGGTCCCAGACGAGGTGGCGACGCAACTAAAGGATCGGCTCAGCCGCTGACGAAACAGAGGAATTAGCGATGGACGTTCTGGTACTGATCGACAAGTTGGACGACCTCGTCCACAACGCCAAACCGGTCCCGCTCACCGATCAGGTGCGCGTGGACAAGGAGGAGATCTACGACATCCTCGACCAGATGCGCGCCACGATCCCCGAGGAGATCAAGCAGGCGCGCTGGATCGTCAAGGAGCGTCAGGAGATGCTCGCCGAGGCCAAGCGCGAGGCCGAGCGGATCGTCAAGGAGGCGCGCGAGCGCCAGGACCGCCTGATCTCCGACGAGGAGGTCACCAAGCAGGCCGAGCGCGCCGCCGAGGACATCATCGAGGACGCCCGGGCCCGGGAGCGGGAGATCCGCCTCGGCGCCGAGGACTACGCCGATGAGATCCTCAACACGCTTGAGGTCAACTTGTCGAAGTTCATCGCCGCCGTGCAGCGCGGCCGCGACCGGCTCGCCGGCAAGGACGAGCCGGCCGAAGTCTCCTAGACCGCCGGTCCGGCTCGGCTCGGCTCGGCTCGGCTCGCGGCGGCTCGCCATGGCCTCGATCGAGGTCCTCGAGACCGACATCACCCGGCTGGAGGTCGATGCAATCGCCAACGCGGCCAACACCGAGCTGCGCCACGGCGGCGGGGTGGCGGGCGCCATCTCGCGGGCCGGCGGCCCCCTTATCCAGCGTGAGAGCTCCGAGCGGGCCCCGATCGGGCTCGGCGAGGCGGTATGGACTGGCGGCGGGGAGATGCCGTGCCGCTGGGTCATCCACGCCGCCACGATGGAGCTGGGCGGTCCGACCTCGGCCGACATCATCCGCCGGGCCACCGAGAGCACGCTGCGGGTCGCCGACGAGCTCGGCGCCCGCTCGCTGGCCCTGGTGGCCTTCGGCACGGGCGTCGGTGGCTTTCCGGTGTCCGAGGCCGCTTCGTTGGAGGTCGACGCCGTGCGGGCCCATCTGGCGGCCGGCAGCGGGGTGGAGCGAGTGGTGTTCGCCGTCCGGGGCGCCGAGGCCGTGGCCGCCTTCACGTCGGCGGTAGCGGGTTAGTCCGGCGCGGCCCGCGCCCGCGCCCGGGCCCGGCCGCCACTCGTCTTAATCAGCGGCCGTTTTTCGGTCGCGAATCACGATGAGTGGGGCGATCGGTCGGCGCGGCATTCGGCGGGTCCACGGGTGGTCCCCGGGTGGCTGCCCAGCGGTCGGCGTCACTCGGAGCACGAAAGCGTCGTTTTTCGACCCTTTCCTGCTCAGAGTCGCTACCCGACCGTCTCGCAGGCGGAAGGATCGGCTCAGCCCGCTACCGAATCGCGAACCCGGCGAGCCCTTCGGGCTCCTCCGCGGACTCATCCACCGAATCCACCCGGGCCCGGGACGGCCCCCGCCGGGCGAAACCGGCCACCTGCTCGACGGCATCCGGCGGCCCCTCCAACACCACCTCCACCGCGCCGTCGCCGCGGTTGGACGCCCAGCCGGCGACGCCGAGGCGCTCAGCCTGGCGCCGCGTGGAGTCGCGGAAGAAAACTCCCTGCACCTGGCCGCGAATGACCAGCCGGCGGCGGATCGTGTCCGAGCTCATCGTCCGCATTCTTCCCGTTTTCTCACTTCCGTCCGCGCCGCGCGCGATCCTCAGCCGTCCATGAATGCTCTGTGGCTGGCTCTGGGCGTCCTGATCGGCGCCGCTCTCCTGGCGGTGGCGCTGCGCCCGCGGCTGCGCTTCCTGACCTCCGAGGCGGCGCGAGCCGGTGAGCTGGAGCGCCACCTGGTCAAGGCCCAGAGCGACTTGGAGCACGAGCGCAGCCGGGCCGCCGAGCGGCTGGCCACGATCAGCGACGCCCAGGAGCGGCTGTCGGCATCGTTCAAGGCGCTGAGCAGCGAGGCGCTGCAGTCGAGCATGGCCCAGCTCACCGAGCTGGCCCGCGCCCAGCTCCAGTCCGCGCAGACCGAGGCCAAGGGTGAGCTGGACAAGCGCCAGCAGGCGGTTGAGCAGCTCGTCGCCCCGCTCAAGGAGCAGCTCGGGCGGGTGGACAGCCAGCTGCTGCGCCTCGATCAGGAGCGGCGCGAGTCGCGCGGCCGGCTCGAGGCCCAGCTGCGGACGCTGTCGGAGACCGGCGAGCGGCTGCGGACCGAGACCGGCGCGCTGGTCACGGCGCTGCGCAAGCCCAACGCGCGGGGCCAGTGGGGCCAGATGCAGCTGCGCAACGTGGTTGAGCTGGCCGGGATGGTCCGCCACTGCGACTTCAACGAGCAGTCCTCGATGGCCGGCGACGAGCGGACGCTGCGCCCCGACCTCGTCGTCAACCTGCCCGGCGGCAAGCACGTCGTCGTCGACGCCAAGGCCCCGCTGCAGGGCGTGCTCGACGCGTATCAGGCCCGGGACGAGGCCGAGCGCGAGCGGCATCTGAAAGACCACGCGCGCCTGCTGCGCAAGCACGTCAAGGCGCTGGCCGACAAGGCCTACTGGGCCGGGATGGACACCGCGCCGGACATGGTCGTCATGTTCCTGCCCGGCGAGCACCTGTACAGCTCGGCGCTGGAGAGCGACCCGGGCCTGATCGAGGACGCGATGGGGCGGCGGGTTCTGATTGCGACGCCGACGATCCTGCTGGCCCTGCTCCATTCGGTGGCCTACGGCTGGCAGCAGGAGCGAGTGGCCGAATCGGCGCAGGAGATCTCCGAGCTGGGGCGGGAGCTGCACACCCGCCTGGTCAAGCTCTCGACGTTGCTCAGCAAGCTCGGCACCCGGCTCAACAGCGCCGTGACCGCCTACAACGAGACCATCGGCTCCTACGAGTCCCGGGTGCTCCCCGGGGCGCGCCGGTTCGCCGATCACGGCGCGGTGGCCGAGGGCACCGAGCTGCCGGAGCTGGAGCCGGTGACCGTCAGCGCCCGCAGCGTCCACGCGGCCGAGCTTCAGCTGGAGCTGGGCGGGGATTCGGCGGCCGAGCCGCCCCGCCGGCGGCTGCGCGCCGCCGAGTAGGCGCCCCGTCGCCCTCAGCGCCCCGGCGCCCCCCAGCCCCCCGGCGGCCCGCAGCGCCCCGTCGCCCCTCAGCCCCCGGGCGGCCCTCAGCCCCCGGGCGGCCCTCAGCCCCCGGGCGCCCGTCAGCGCCGGTGCAGCCCGCTGCGCTCGGCCCACCAGCTGCGGAGATCGTCCTGCTGGTGGGGCAGCGGCTCGGCCGACGGCTTGCGCTGCTTGACGGCCGTGAGCGCCTGGTCGATGCCGAGCCCGTCGTAGACGGCGATCGCCCCGGCGGCGACGGCGGCCGAACGCTGCTGGCCGGCCCGGCAGTGCACGTAGCAGAGCCGGCCCTCCCGTAGCCAGCCGACCACCTGCTGGACCGCCGCCTCCAGCCGATCGCCGGGCAGCCGCCCGAAGTCGGTCAGGCTCATCCGCTCCTCCTCGATCCCGGCCGCCGCCAGGGCCGCCTCAACGACCTCACGGCGGCCGGGCGGGTACTCCTGGTCCTCCACCAGGTTCAGCACCCGTTCCATCCGCATGGACGCCAGCATCGCGACATCCCGTTCGTCCAGCGGATAGGCGCCGATCAGCAGGCCATCGTGGACCTCGCTGAAGCCGTATGTCAGGAACCAGTCGGAGATGGCGTAATGATGGCCGGTCGGCCACCGCGCCCGGTGGCCGGTCGGCCAGCGCGCCCGGTGGCCGGTCGGCCGCCGGGCGCCGCGTCGCGGTCGACCATGATTGGATGTCGGCGCAGATGGCGGTGGCCCTCGGAGACGGGATTCACGTGGCCGGCACGTTCGTGCGTGCCGGCATTTTGCGACCTTCGCGTCCGGACCGGGCGATGCGCGCGATCGTCGGCCTGCACCGCTTCGGACCGACGCTGGCCGCCGGTTATCTCGGCGCCGCCGCGCGGTACCCGGACGCTCCGGCGCTCATCGATGAGCGGGGGACGCTGAGCTTCGCCGAGGTCGACCGGCGCACGAACGCGCTGGCGCGCGGCCTGGCCGGCCAGGGCCTGTCCGAGGGCGACGCGGTGGCTCTCATGTGCCGCAACCACCGCGGCTTCGTGGAGGCAAGCGTCGCCTGCTCCAAGCTCGGCCTGCACGCGGTGTTCCTCAACACCGGGTTCGCCGGTCCCCAGGTGGCCGAGGTGGCCGAGCGCGAGGGCGTCGCCGGAATCGTCTACGACCAGGAGTTCGCCGGCGTCATCGCCGAGGCCCGGGGCGAGCGGGCCTGCTTCGTCGCCTGGCGGGACGACCCGGCCGGCGGCGGCGATCCGTCGCTCGACCAACTGATCGGAACCTGCGTCGACACGCCGCTGCCGCCCCCGCGGCAGGCCGGACGCGCCGTCATCCTCACGTCCGGGACGACCGGAACCCCCAAGGGGGCCAACCGGCCCAACCCCGCCTCGCTCAGCCCGGTGGCGGCGATCCTGTCGGCGATCCCGCTGCGGGCCCGGCAGACGACCGTGATCGCGGCGCCGCTGTTTCACGCCTGGGGCTACGCCCACATGCTGCTGAGCACGTCGCTGTCGGCGACGCTCGTCCTGCGCCGCCGCTTCGACCCGGAGGACACGGTCCGCGCGGTCGCCGCCCACCGGGCCGACGCGCTCATCGTGGTCCCGGTCATGCTCCAGCGCATCCTGGAGTGCGGGCCGGAGCGCCTGCGCGCCCATGACACCTCGTCGTTGCGGGTCATCGCGGTCAGCGGCTCGGCGCTGCCCGGGCCGCTCGCCCACCGGATCATGGACACGTTCGGCGACACGCTCTACAACCTGTACGGCTCGACCGAGGTCGCCTGGGCCACGATCGCCTCCCCGCAGGACCTGCGCGCGGCCCCCGGGACGGCCGGCCGGCCGCCGCGTGGGACGGTCGTGCGCCTCGTCGACGACCACGGCCATCCGGTCGCTCCCGGCGCCACCGGGCGGATCTTCGTCGGCTCCGAGTTGCTGTTTGAGGGCTACACCGGCGGCGGCGACAAGGATCGCCTGGCCGGGCTGATGTCCACCGGTGACGTCGGGCACTTCGACGCCGACGGGCGGCTGTTCATCGACGGCCGCGACGACGACATGATCGTCTCCGGCGGTGAGAACGTGTTCCCGGGGGAGGTGGAGGATCTGCTCGCCGCCGTGCCCGGGGTGCGCGAGGCCGCCGTGGTGGGCGTGGCCGACGAGCAGTTCGGCCAGCGGCTGCGGGCGATCGTCAGCCTCGTCCCGGGCGCGCAGCTCACCGAGTCCGAGCTGCAGGCCCACGTCCGCACGCACCTGGCGCGCTACAAGGTGCCGCGGGAGATCGTGTTCGTCGACGAGCTCCCGCGCAACGCCACCGGCAAGGTCCTCAAGCGCGAGCTCCGGTAGTTCGCAGGCGGCGATGGGGGCGCGCCGGTGGACCGCAGGCGCCGCGGGTCACGAGGACTAAGCTCGTGACATGGCCCTGCGCACCGACACATTCGACCTCGCCGGGCTGCGGCTCACCTCCGGGGAGGGGCGGCGCCTTGAGCTCGGAGTCGCGATCGATCCGTTCGAGCTCGGCGGCGAGCGCTACGCAGTCGCACCCCCGGTGATCCCCGTCCGGCTCGACATCTCCCGCACCACCGGCTCCGGCTACGCGCTGCGGCTGGCCTTCCAGGCGTCGCTCACCGGCCCGTGCATGCGCTGCCTGTCCGACGCCGCGCCGGTGTTCGAGGTGGAGGCCCGCGAGGTCTCCCAGCCCGGGGAGGGCGACGAGCTGGAGTCGCCCTATGTCCAGGACGGGGTGCTCGACCTGCGGGCGTGGGCCCGCGACGCGCTCGCGCTGACGCTCCCGGCCACTCTGCTGTGCCGCCCGGACTGCGCCGGGCTGTGCGCCGCGTGTGGCGCCAATCTCAACGAGGCCGGACCGGATCACGCCCATGAATCCACGCCTGACCCGCGCTGGGCAAAGCTCTCCGAGCTGCGCTTCGACTGACCCCGCGCCGCTCCGCCGGGCGGCGCGCGTCGCCGCGGCGCTTGCTTAAGTTCTGATCGGTTTCGGTCGACTAGGTCTCAGAGCATGCCCCCCACCGGCGAGTCGTCGGAGCCCACCCAGGCGGGTGAGGTGGTCGCGCCTCTCCGTGGGCTTCTGGAACTGTCCCGCCTGACCCGGCGTCAGCCGACGCTGGACGGGCTCCTCTGCGCCCTGGCCGAGACGGTCGCCGAGGCGCTCGGCTTCGCCACGACGGTCGTCAACGTGTACCGGCCGGAGCAGGACGAGTACGAGGTCGTGGCGGTCCACGGCACCGACCGCGCCCGGGCTCACCTGCTCGGGCAGGTGACCGCCGGGGAGACCTGGCGGCCGCTGCTCGACGCCCGCTTTCTCCGCCACGGCGTCTACTTCATCCCGGAGGGCTCGATCGAGCACGACGATTCGGTCCGCTGGCACGTCCCCGAGCCCGACGGGCCGGCCCCGGCCGCCGGCGATGCCTGGCGGCCCGACGACGCGCTGTTCGCCACCCTCGACGGCGCCGCCGGCCGCCGGTACGGGATCATCTCCGTCGACGAGCCACTGTCCGGCCGCCGTCCGGACGACCACGCCCTTGAGGTGCTGGGTGCGCTGGCGGCGCACGCCGCGCTGGCGATCGAGAGCTCGCTGCAGCTCACGGCCCTGGAGGCGGCCCTGGACCGCAACCGGGCGGTGATCGCCTCCGCCCTGGACAGCGTCGTCGCGGTCGACGTCGAGGATCGGATCATCGAATTCAACCCGGCGGCGGAGCGGACGTTCGGCCGGCTCAGCCAGGAGGTCATGGGGCGCTCGGCGGGCGATCTGCTGGTGCCGCCGGAGAACCGCGACGCCTACCGGCGCGACAGCGCCCGGGTGCTCCAGAACCCGCGCTCGCCGCTGCTCGACCGGCGCATTGACACGACCGCGATGCGCGGCGACGGGACCACCTTCCCGGTCGAGCTCACGGTCACCCGCGTGGAGGGGGCCGAGGGCGAGGAGCCCATCTTCTATGCGTTCGTGCGCGACATCTCCGAGCGGCGGCGGAGCGAGGATCAGCTCGCCTACCTGGCCTACCACGACGCTCTGACCGGCTTGCCCAACCGCCTGCTGGTCGAGCAGGAACTCGATCTGGCGCTGGCCCGGGCCCGGCGCGCCGGCGGCGCGGCCGCACTCATGTTCGTCGACCTGGACGACTTCAAGGAGGTCAACGACCGCCTCGGGCACGCCGCCGGGGACCGCCTGCTGACCGCGGTGGCCGGGCGACTGCGCGGCGTGCTGCGCTCCACCGACGTGCTGGCCCGGCAGGGCGGCGACGAGTTCCTGGTGCTGCTGGCCGACCTGTCTGACGACGCCGCCCTGGCCGCCGAGAGCGTCGGGGCCAAGCTGCTGGAGGCGCTGCGCAACCCGTTCGTGGTGGCCGGCACCGAGGTCAGGACCGGGGCGAGCATCGGCGTCAGCCTGTTCCCGTTCGACGGGGCCGACACCGAGGCCCTCATGCGCCATGCCGACGCCGCGATGTACGACGCCAAGGCGGCGGGCGGCGGGCGGCTGTCATTTCACGAGCGCTCGGCGCCGGTGCGCTCGCGCCGGGCGGGCGTCTCGGTGCAGCTGCGCGCGGCCATCGCCAACGGCGAGCTGGAGCTGCACTATCAGCCCGTTGTGCGTCTGGACGCGGTGCAGAGCATCGCCGGGGTGGAGGCGCTGGTGCGCTGGCGCCACCCGGAGCACGGGATGCTGGGCCCCGACGAGTTCATGAGCCTCGCCGATCAGACGAGCGCCGGCGACGATCTCGCCGACTGGATCATCGGCGAGGCCTGCCGCCAGGCGCAGGAGTGGCAGCGTGACGATCTGCTCCCGCTGATCGGCCTCAACGTCTCGCCGCGCCAGCTGCTCTCGCCCGGGTTCGTGACGCGTCTGAACCAGCACGTGCGCGGCGCCGGGCTGTCGGCCGAGAACTTCGCCGTCGAGCTGACCGAGTCGGCCTGGACGCTCGATTCGAACGAAGCGCTCGGCGTCATCGCCGACCTCCGGTCGGCCGGGACGACCCTGATGGTCGACGATTTCGGCGCCGGCTACTCCTCCCTGTCCCGCCTGCGCGAACTGGCCTTCGACGCGATCAAGATCGACGGGCGGCTGCTGGTCGGCATCCCGGGCGACGCCACCGCGGTCCGGCTCCTGGAGGCCGTCCTCGGCCTGATCGCCGCCTGCGGGTCAGACGTCGTCGCCGAGGGGGTCGAGAACGACGAGCAGGTGCAGTTCCTCACCCTGCACGGGGTCCGGTACGGACAGGGCTTCGGTCTGGCCGCTCCGACCCCCGGCGACGAGCTGACCGGAACGCTGCGCCGAGGGCTGATGACGGGCCCACCCACCCCGCCCCGCCGCCACCGCTGACCCCCCGCCTGCTAGCCTCCTGCGTCGCAATGGCGGTCCCCAAGCAGAAGCAATCCCACGCGCGCACGACCCAGCGCCGGTCACAGCACAAGGTCAGCGCGCCCACGTACAACGCATGCCCGCAGTGTCACAGCCCGCGTCGCCCGCACCGGGTGTGCCCGGTGTGCGGCAGCTACCGGGGCCGCGAGGTCATCGCCGAGACCGGCCAGCAGTCGGCGTAGTCCTGCCACCGCGATGGTGACCGTCGCCGTTGACGCGGGCGGGGCGGATCTGGGTCCAGCCGAGGTCGCCGCCGGAGCCGCGCTGGCCGCCGCGGCCGGGACCAAGGTCATCCTGTTCGGGCCGGCGGCCGAGATGAACGGCGCCGTCGAGGCCACCGACGGGGTGGAGATCGTCGACGCGCCCATCTCGATCGCCAAGAGCGCCGACCCGGCCTACGCCGTTCGGGCGACCCCGGACGCGTCGATCGTGCAGGCCGCCAAGGCGGTGGCGGGCGGCCGGGCGCAGGCCCTTGTCTCCGGCGGCTCGACCGGTTCGGCGCTGGCCGCCGGCCTGTTCAACATGCGCCGTGACCGGGGGATCTACCGCCCGGCGCTGGCGCTTCCCGTCCCGGTCCCCGGGGGCACGCCCGTGCTCCTGCTCGACGTCGGCGCCAACGTCACCTGCCGTCCGGAACATCTCGTCCAGTTCGCCCACATGGGGTCGGCGTTCTCCCACGCCGTGCTCGGCCTCGGCTCGCCGCGGGTGGCGCTCCTGTCCAACGGCGAGGAGGCGGTCAAGGGGACGCCCGATCTGATCGAGGTCCACGAGCAACTGGCCGGCGAGGCCGGTACGGGACTGAACTTCGTGGGCAACATCGAGGGCACGCAGGTCTTCGACGACGCCGCCGACGTGGTGGTGATGGACGGGTTCACCGGGAACATCGCGCTCAAGCTGATCGAGGGAGTGTCCGGCCGGACGCTGCGCGCGCTGCGCGACGCCGCGATGACCTCGACGCGGACCAAGCTGGGGGGCTGGATGCTCGGCCCGGCGATCCGGACAGTGCGCGACGAAATCGACCCGGAAAGGCCGGGCGGGGCCTACATGCTCGGCCTGCGCCAGGTCGGCGTCGTCGCCCACGGGCGGTTCACGCGTCGCGGGTTTGCCCGCGCTATCGAGGTCGCCGCCCGCGGAGTGGAGGAAGATGTGATCACCACCACGCGGGCCGCGCTCAAGGCCGCGGGTGCACTGCGACCCCCCGCCTCGCGGGGAGAGGAGGATGACGATGCCCAGCTCTAGCTCAGCGTCCGACCCGGCGTCTACGGTGTGCCGGCGATGAACCGAGAGCAAGTCTTCTCGTTGATCCGGGCGCACCTGGTCGATGAGCTGGAGGTCGAACCGGAGTCGATCCAGGAGTCGACGCGGTTCCGTGAGGACCTGGAGGCCGATTCCCTGGATCTGTACACGCTCGTCCAGGAGCTGGAGGATTCCTACGGAGTACGGATCTCCGACGAGGAGGCCAGCCGCATCCTGACCGTTGGCCAGGCGGTCGATTTCGTGATCTCCAGCGGCGTGCAGCCGGCGGGCGCCACCCAAGGCCCTGACTCTGAGTGACCCCGGAACACCAGCGGCCGAGGCCGTCGCCGAGCGCCTCCGGCGCCATGCCGCAGCCCGGCGCGTCGCTGGCGGAGATGCTCGACGGGCTGGAGCCGGAGCTGCTTCGTCCGGTGTTCACCCACTCGTCGTGGACGACGCGGCGCTCCGCGTCATACGAGCGCCTGGCCTTCCTCGGCGACAGCGTCCTCGGGCTGGCCGTGACTACGCACCTGTACCCGCGCCTGGACGCCGACCGCTTCGGCCCGGGGCGGCTTACGAAGATTCGCGCCCAGGCGGTGTCCGGGCGCTCGTGCCGGGCCGTCGCCGAGCGCCTCGGGATCCCGGAGCGCCTGCGGGACGCCGCGCCCCCGACCGCGGCGCCGGGAATCGAGGCCCTGATCTCCACCGAGCGCGTGCTGGCGTCGGTCATCGAGGCGGTCATCGGCGCCTGCTACCTGGCGTACGGCTACGACGCGACGGCCGAGGCGGTGGTGGCGGCGTTCGAGCCGGAGATCGAGGATGCGCTCGAGCACTCGGTCGACTACAAGTCCGCGCTCCAGGAGCGGCTGGCCCGCCGCGGGGAGCTGGTCAGCTATGCCGTGGTGGAGGAGCAGGGCCCGCCGCACGACCGCACCTTCACGGTCAGCGCCACCATCCGGGGCAAGGAGGTCGGCTCCGGGGTGGGGCGCAGCAAGAAGGACGCCGAGCAGGAGGCCGCCCAGTGCGCATTGGAGGCCCTGTCGAAATGAGCACGAGCTACGTGGCCCCTCACGGGGGTACGTCCGCATTCGAGGCACGCCTGGCGGCGCCAGGCTGTGTCCTCGGAGCCTCGTGTAGCTCTGCTACACGTCGGCTCCTGCGTCCTTGCCTGGCATCCACCAGTCGCGCCTCTCGGTGCGACCGTACCCTCGTGAGCGACCACTAGATGTACCTGAAATCGATCACCGTCAAGGGCTTCAAGTCGTTCCCGGACCGGACCCGGATGGAGTTCGGCCCCGGCGTCAGCGTCATCGTCGGCCCCAACGGCTCCGGCAAGTCGAACGTGACCGACGCCGTCCTGTGGGCGCTGGGCGAGCAGTCGCCCGCGGCCGTGCGCGGCCAGGCGATGCAGGACGTCATCTTCGGCGGCGCCCCCGGCCGCCAGGCCGCCGGCCACGCCGAGGTGGAACTGGTGCTCGACGACAGCGAGGGCACGCTCGGCCTCGGGGTTCCGGAGATCTCGATCTACCGCAAGCTCGACCGGGCCGGCGACGGGGAGTACCGGCTCGCCGGAGCGCGATGCCGGCTCGTCGACATCGTCGAGCTGCTGTCCGATACCGGTCTGGGCAAGGAGATGCACTCGGTCATCTCCCAGGGCCGCGTCGAATCGCTCGTCACCTCCAAGCCGAGGGAGCGCCGGCTGCTCATCGAGGAGGCCGCCGGGCTGGGCAAGCACCGCAAGCGGCGGCGCCGCGCCCAGCTCAAGCTGGCCCGTACCCAGGACAACCTGGACCGCGCCCTCGACGTGGAACGCGAGGCCCGCTCGCGCCTGCGCCCGCTCAAGCGCCAGGCCGAGGCGGCCGAGCTCCACGCCCGGTTGGAGCGCCAGGCGTTGGAGATCCGCTGGGAGCTCTCGCGCGATGCCGTCCGCGGCCATCGGGTGGCCCGTGAGGCGGCCCAGGCGACCGCCGCCGAGGTCCGCGAGCGCCGCCAGGGGATGCAGGCCGAGCTGGAGACGGTGGCCCAGCGCCGCGAGGCGGCCGAGGAGGCCCTGGCCGCCCGCAGCGCCCAGCGCGAGGAACTCTCCCGGCGCGCGTACGCGGCCAAGAGCGCGGCCGAGCGGATCGGGTATCGCGCCGAGTCCATCCGCAACTCCCGTGAATCCATCCAGGGCCGCGTCGAGCGCTACGAGCAGTCGATCCGGGCGCTGGAATCCGAGGCCGCGGCCGACCAGGACGACCCGGAGGCGGCGGAGCGCATCGCGGGGCTGGAGGAGTCCCTGGCCGCCCTGGATCGCGATCGCGAGGCCGAGCTGGCCCGTCAGCTGCGTGAGCTGGAGGAGCAGCAGGCGGCGGCGGCCGGGCAGGTCGCCGAGCAGTCCGACGTCGTGGCCGAGCGCCAGCGTGAGCGCGCCACCGGCGAGACCGAGGTGGAGCGCGTCCGGGGCGAGCTGCGCGAGGCCGAGCGGTCCGTCGAGGCGGCCCGGCGCGAGGCGGCCCGGGTGGGCGCCGACGTCGCCGCGGTCAACCAGTTCCTGCGCAACCACACCGGCGCCCCGCACGGCGCCGGCGCGCTGGCCGACGAGTTGGAGGTGGACGCCGGCTTCGAGCTGGCGGTGGCGGCGGCACTCGACGGGCGGCTGCGCGCCGCGGTCGTCGACGACCACGGGAAGGGCACCGCGCTGCTCGACCGGGCCGGGGCCGACGGCGGCCGGGCTCTGGTCGCGGATCCCGACTCCCCCGCCACCGACGCTGCTGCCACACCGCCGGTCCCGGGCGCCGAGCGGCTGCTCGACCATGTCCGCGGCACCGGGCACGCCCTCGCCCTAGCTCGGACGCTGCTGAACGACACCTGGGTCGTGGACGATCTGGGTGGCCTTGACGGTGGCTTCGCCGGCGTCGCGGTGACGACCGGCGGGCGCGTCTGGTCGGCCGCCACCCGCGAGCTGCGCCAGGCTCCGGCGGTCGGTGAGGACCGGGTGCTGGCCGAGCGCAACCGGCGCGAGCAGTTGATGCGTGAGAGCGAGCGCGCGGCCCAGGCCGAGGTCGACGCCCGGGCGGCGGTGAGCACGGCCGCCGCCGCGGTCTCCGATGCCGACGTGGCGCGCAACCGGCTGACCGACGCCCACCGGGCAGCGGTCCGGGCGCTGGACGAGGCGCGGGAGGAGCAGCGGCGAATCGAGGCGCTCATCGAGCGCCGGCGGTCGGCGCCGGATGACGGTCCGGAGGCGGGCCGGCGCTCGCAGCTCGCCGCCGAGCTGGCCGCCGAGCGGCGAATGCTGGAGCGCGCCGAGCGCGAGCGGGCCGAGCGCACCCGACGGCTGGAGCGCCTGCGGGGCGGCCTGGCCCGTGACCGGGAGCTCGTCCCGGCGGTCGACGCGGTCATCGCCGGGCTGGAGGAGGCCGCGGCGGCGATCACCGAGCGGATCGCCGCGTTCGACGAGGCCCTGACCGCCGACCGCCAGGCCGGCGAGCACGTCGCCGGCGAGCTGCGGGCCTGCGCCCAGCAGGAGGCCGAGCTGCACGCCCGGCTGGGCCGTGAGAACGAGGCGCTGACCCAGGCGGAGGTGCGCCTGCAGCGCGCCGTCGATCAGCTCGGGGACGCCGAGACCGAGCTGCGTGGGATCGCCGGCCGGCTGGAGCTGGCCGCCGAAGCCGCCGAGGAGGCGCTCAGCGACGAGGACAGGCAGAACCTCAATGCCCGGCTGGATCGGGTCGGGCGCCGGCGCGAGCAGCTGGGACCGGTCAACCCGCTCGCCCAGGAGGAGTACGCCGACGCCGTCGCCCACGTCGAGGAGCTGGAGGCTCAGCGCTCGGACCTGGAGACCGCGCTGCGTGAGCTGGAGAAGCTGATCGCCGACACCGACCGGCAGATCAAGACGACGTTCGAGCAGACGTTCGCGGCCACCGCGCACGCGTTCGAGGAGCTCGCCGGCCAGCTGTTCCCCGGCGGGAAGGGGCGCCTGCGGCTCGTCTCAGAACGCGAGGGCACCCCGGCCCGCGTCATCGGCGGCCAGAAGGCCTCGCCGGACGGGGACTCGGCCGAGGGCTCCGATGGCGAGGCCGAGGACGACGGCGGCGACGAGGAGCGGAGCGAAGAGGATCTCCTGGGGGTGGAGATCGAGATCGCCCCGGCCGGCAAGGACCCCAAGCGACTGTCGCTGCTGTCCGGCGGGGAGAAGTCGATGACCGCGCTCGCCTTCCTGTTCGCCGTGTTCCTGGCCCGGCCGTGCCCGTTCTACATCCTCGACGAGGTGGAGGCCGCGCTCGACGACCTCAACATCAGCCGGTTCCTCACCCTGCTGCGCCAGTACTCGGAGCGGGCCCAGTTCATCGTCGTCACCCACCAGAAGCGCACGATGGACGCCGCCGACTCGCTCTACGGCGTGTCGATGAGCGCCGACGGCATCTCGAAGGTCATCTCGCGGCGCCTGGCCGAGGTCGAGGCCGCGGCCTAAGGCCCCCGGCTCGCCGCTCATCCGGGTCGAGGCCGCGCCCCCGGGCGGCCGGCCCGCCGCTCATCCGGGTCGAGGCCGCGCCCCCGGGCGGCCGGCCCGCCGCTGATAACGTCGCCGCCGTCATGGCGCGCGACTGGCGAGAGCTGTTCATCATCGTCACCCACCAGAAGCGGACGATGGACGCGGCCGACTGCCTGTACGGCGTCTCGATGGCCGGCAACGGCGTCGCGAAGGTCGTCTCGCGCCGCCTGCCGCGCGAAGCCGCGGCGTAGCCGGTCCGCGCGCCCTATTCGCCCACGACCACCGGCACGCGGTGCACGGCGTTGTTGGCGTAGCCGCCGACGTTCCACTGCG
>JBPYFQ010000200.1:0-12475 GCA_051985625.1 Solirubrobacteraceae bacterium | reverse complement strand
CCCGCAAGCTCGCCGACGTCTGCCCCGTCGACATCTTCCAAGCCGGCCAGGACGGCGTGGAGCTGGTCGAGGCCCACCTCGACGAATGCGTCCTGTGCGAGCTATGCATCCGCGCCGCCCCACCCGGCGCGATCCGGATCGTCAAGCTGTACTCCGGCGAGTCGCTGCCGGCCTGACCCTCGATCTCCCGCGGCGGGTGGGTGGTTGGTGAGGGTTGGTCCCGGGTCGGAAAACGGCGGGCAATGAAGGGGCGATGGAGGCTGCCAAACGGCGCTGACCGACGGTTCACAGGCCCAAACGGGCCCGGATCGTTATCACATTTTGATAAACGAGCACGGGCTGGCCTGAACGGTCCGGCACATTGCCGGTTCATTGCCAATGCCGTTCAACCCGGGGCCAACATCCCACCAGTTACCCACCCGCCGCGGGAACCGCGTCGGGCCGGCGAGCCTACCCCCCGCCCAGCCGCCGGTACGCCGCGTCGGTCATCGGCCGGTAGCGCTTGCCCCCGCGGTCCAGATACCAGACGCGCCCCTTCCGCGGGCCGGGCAGGCCGGCGTCGCGCACCGGGCGGGTGAGCGGGCGAAACCACGTCGTCACGGGGATCTCGTCGACGACCTGGACCACGGCCGGGCGGCTCTGCTCAGGCAACTCGGCGAACGCCTCGGTGAGGGTCTCGGCATCCAGCGTGCGGTCGGGCCGCAGGGTCACCGCTCCCACGGCGATCTCGTCGCCCTCGTCGCCCGGCCGGAGGCCGTAGGCCACGACGAGATCGACAGCCGGCAGGTCGCCGAGCACGTCGCGGATCGCCGCCGGATAGACGGCTCCTCCACGGGTGTGGATGACGTCGTACACGGCGTCCAGCCGCCAGTAGTCGCCGTCGGCGTCGCGCCGGAACAGGTCCCGGGTCGACAGCCAGGCATCGTCCCGGGAGAACACGCCCCGCATCGGTGTGACCGCCAGCTCGCTCGGTCGCGCCCGGACGACCAGAACCCCCACCTCGTCGGTCTCGCAGCGGCGCACGAACCCGCCCCGGCCGAGGATCAGCTGCTCGGACTCGGGGTCGTAGGCGGCCAGGCGCACTTCCGGGGTCCCCGGCAGGGGGCGTCCCATCGCTCCCGGCTTGGCGTCGCGGAGGTTGACCAGGATGGCACCCGTCTCGGTCGACCCGTAGAACTCCACCACCCGGGCCGGCGAGAACCGCTCCTGCACCCGCCGCCACAGGCCCCGCGGCATTCCGGAGCCGATGAACAGGCGCACCGGATGGTGGCGCTCCCCGGGGTGCGGCGGCGCCTCGACCATGTCGTGGAGCAGCGTCCACGTGTACGAGGCCACGGTCACCCCGTAGCGGCGCACCTCGTCCCAGAACGTCTCGGGCTCGAAGCGGGAGGCCATGGCCAGCCGCGCCCCGCCGGCGATGGCGCCGCCGATGCCCATCATCAACCCCGACGGGTGGTACAGCGGCGTGACGCTGTAGACGGTGTCCGCGCGCGACAGCGCGGCCGAGGATGCGGTGCCGAACGCCGATGACGCCCAGCGGCGGTTGGTGATCCGGCTCATGCGGACGTCGTCGCCCTCCCCGGTGAACACGACGTAGGCCAGATCGCTGGCCCGTCCCGGGTTGGGGCGATACCAGCGCGGCAGCGCCACGGCGCGGGGGTCGATCTGCTCCATGTCGGTGGTGAGCGGCACGCCGAGATCCCGCGGGCCCCCGCCGCCACCCAGCACGAACGTGTGGACGGTTCCGAGGCCGGCGGCCTGATGGGCCCGCTCGGGGTCGGCGATGATCCGATGCACCTGGCCCAACGACGCCTCGCGCGCCGTGTTGCCGTCCGGGCGCAGGAGCACGGTCACCGCCCCCAGCCGGCTGAGCGCGGCCACGATCGCCAGCGCGCTGGGCCGGGACCCCATGAGCACGCCGACATGCTCGCCCTGGCGCACGCCGACCGAGATCAGCCCGCGCACGACGTTGTCGATGCGCTCGTTGACCTCCTGGGCGGAGTGCGCGCGGTCCTCGTACAGGAACAGGGTGTCCTGGGGAGCGCGCTGCTTGCGCTCCTCCAACAGCAGGCCGAGCGAGATCCGGGTGCTCGGCTGGATCTGCTCCAGCCGAGCCAGCCGGGGCAACGCCCCCGCCGCCTCGCGGCTCAGCTCCCGCATGCTCCGCGTGGTGCGGCGCGCGGCGCCGACCACCGAGCGGGCCATGCCCGAACTGACCGCGCCGGCCAGCTCCGCGCCGTAACCGACCCGGTTGCGCACCCGCGGGACGAGGTCGGCGTTCGGCTCGTCGGGGATCTCGGTCACCCCCTCCGGCGAATCGCCCTCGCCGTCACGCCACTCGGTCCAGGCGGCGACGGTGGGCCAGCTGCGCGTGTTGGCGATGCGCCCCACCACGAGCCCGAAGTGCCCGGCGTCCAGGCACAGCTCGTAGACGTCGGCCCGGGGCGCCGCCTGCCGGATGGCGCGCACCCCGGCCATCGGGGCGATCTCGTCGACCGTGCCCACGACCGCCAGGATGGGCAGCGCGATGTCGGCCAGCGTCACCAGCCGGTCCTCGACGGCGAACCCGCCCTCCAGCAGGCGGTTGTGGGCGACGAACTGGCCGACGAAGTCGGCCAGCGCCGGCCCCGGCCAGGCCACCCAGCCGTCACCCTCCAGGAACCGCCGCTGGCCTTCTCGCCGCAGGAGCGCCTCGCGGTCGTGCAGCTGCAGGAGGAACTCGACCCGGTTGCGGGCCGACTTGACCGGGTCGAGCAACTGGAAGCCGTTGCGGCTGAACCAGGCCGGGAGCGCCGAGGCCCGGAACACGTCGGCGATCAGGCTGGCGGCGCTGGAGGCGAGCTGCTCGGGCAGTCCGAACGGCATTCCCAGCCGGGTGTCGACCGGGCTCCCGAAGGTGATGATCGAGGCGAGGCCGGCGTTGCGGCGGTAGGCGGCGACCTGGTAGCAGAACATCCCGCCCTGCGAGTAGCCGGCGAGGTGGACGTCGCGCCCGGTGAGCTCACGGACCCGGTCGACGGCGTCCGACACGGCCAGGACATGGTCGGCCAGCGTGCGCTCGAAGCCTCCCCCCTCCCGCTCCGGAGCGCCGAAGTCGACCACCCATGGGTCAGCGCCGTTCTGGTGGAGGATGGTAACCGCGCTCGTGGCCGGCGAGACATCGTAGATCTCGGCCGCGAGCATCATGGGCGGCACCAGCAGGATGACCGGCCGCCCGCCGGCCAGGTCGTCGTCGTCCTCCTCCACGATCGGCGGGTAGTAGTGGCGCAGCCGGTAGACCCGGTGCTCGGCCGCCACCTCGTAGGGCGACGGCTCCTCGGCGGTGGCCAGGCCCCCGAACCGCGCCACCTCGAGGGCGTTCTGGGCGGCGGCGCCGATCCGGCCGATCGGTGCGGTGATGGCGGTGGGGAACAACTCCATCCTGTGACCGACATCTTCCCTGATTGGGGCCGCCGCGCGCCGTGCGCCGCCGGGGGCCCGCCGGGCGCTATTGTGGCCGTGCCGACGATGAGCGTGCTCAACCTCGAAACAGTCGAGTGCCGGCAGTCTGGGGGCGTGGCCTGGCTGATCCTCAACCGCCCGGACGCCCTCAATGCCTGGACGCGGCAGCTCGGCGAGGAGCTGACCCAGGCGCTGGAGGAGGTGGCCGCCGACCGCGCGGTCCGGGCCATCGTGCTCACCGGCGCGGGGCGCGCGTTCTCGTCAGGCGCCGACCTGCGCTCCGGGATCGGCACGGTGGGCGCCGGGGGCGCTCCCGACGTTCGCTCCGAGCTGCGCGAGGTCTACCACCCGCTGATCTTGCGGGTCCGGACCCTCCCCAAGCCGGTCATCGCCGCGGTCAATGGTCCGGCGGTGGGCATCGGCGCCTCGCTGGCGCTCGCCTCGGACCTGATCATCGCCGCCGAGTCGGCCTACTTCCTGATGGCGTTCGTCAACATCGGCCTCGGGTTGGACGGGGGCGCGTCGCACACGCTGGCCGCCCGCGTCGGCCATGCCCGGGCCTTCGAGATCGCCTACCTGGGCGAGCGGATCCCCGCCGAACGGGCCCTCGCCTGGGGGCTGGTCAACCAGGTGGTGGCCGACGACGGCCTCCAGGAGCGGGTGACCGAACTGGCCGAGCGGCTCGCGGCGGGCCCGCCCGGCTCCTACGCGGCGATCAAGCGCACCATCAACGATCGAGCCTACGCCGGGTTCGCCGAGCTGCTGGAGCTGGAGGCCGACGTCCAGCAGGAGCGCGCCGAATCCAAGGACTTCGTGGAGGGGGTCGTCGCCTTTCTCCAGAAGCGGCCGCCGCAGTTCACCGGCGAGTAAACCTCGGCCGGCGGCCGGGCCCCCTGTCCACCCCCCACCCTTCCTCTGACCATGAACCTCGCCTCGCTCCTGACCGCGTCGGCCCAGCGCGACCCGGACCACGTCGCCATCAAGCTCGACGACGCCGAGCTCACGTACGCCCTGCTCAACGGCGCGACGATGCACATCGCCGGCCTGCTCCGCGCCCATGGCGTCGGCCCCGGCGACCGGGTGGGGATCATGCTCCCGAACGTCCCCTACTTCCCCGTGTGCTACTACGGCGTGCTGCGCGCCGGCGGGATCGTGGTGCCGATGAACGTGCTGCTCAAGCGGCGCGAGGTCGCCTTCTACCTCAAGGACTCGGGGGCCAAGCTCGTGTTCGCCTGGCACGGGTTCGCCGAGGATGCCCAGAGTGGTGCCGACGAGGCGGGCGCCAAGTGCGTGCTGGTGGCGCCGGGGGAGTTCGAGCAGCAGGTGGGAGCGGCCGACCCGGACAGTGTTCTGGCCGACACCGCCGACGACGACACCGCGGTCATCCTGTACACGTCGGGCACCACCGGCACTCCTAAGGGCGCCGAGCTAACCCACGCCAACCTCCTGCGCAACTCCGAGGGGTCGCGAAACCTGTTCGGCCTGGGCAGCGAGGCGATCACCCTGGGAGCGCTCCCGCTGTTTCACTCCTTCGGCCAGACGTGCGGGATGAACGCGACCCTCGGCGGGGGCGGGACGCTGACGCTCATCCCTCGGTTTGATCCGGGCAAGGCGCTGGAGATCATCCAGCGTGACCGGGTCAACATCTTCCAGGGCGTGCCCACGATGTACGGCGCGATGCTGCATCTGACGGGACGCGAGCGGTTCGATACGAGCACCCTGGCCCTGTGCGCCTCGGGAGGGTCGGCCATGCCGGTCGAGCTGCTGCGGGGGTTCGAGCAGGCGTTTGGCTGCAAGATCCTCGAGGGCTACGGCCTGTCGGAGAGCTCGCCGGTGGCCTCGTTCAACCACGCCGACCGCGAGCGCAAGCCAGGCTCCATCGGCACGCCGATCGCCGGCGTCGAGATGCGGGTGGTCGACGACGACGGCGCCGAGGTGGCGCAGGGCGACGTGGGCGAGATCGTGATCCGCGGCTACAACGTGATGAAGGGCTACTGGCACCGCCCGGACGCCACCGCGGAGACGATTCGCGACGGCTGGCTGCACACCGGCGACATGGGCTACGCCGACGAGGACGGCTACTTCTTCATCGTCGACCGCAAGAAGGACATGATCATCCGCGGCGGCTACAACGTGTACCCGCGGGAGATCGAGGAGGTCCTGTACGAGCATCCGGCCGTGCGCGAGGCGGCGGTCCTGGGCGTGCCCCACGACGAGTACGGCGAGGAGATCGGCGCGGCGGTGGCGCTCACCGACGGGGCCAGCGCCACCCCGGATGAGCTGCGCGACTACGTCAAGGCGCAGGTCGCCGCCTACAAGTACCCCCGCCAGGTGTGGATCGTCGACGAGCTGCCCAAGGGGCCGACTGGCAAGATCCTCAAGCGGGAGATCGCGCCGCCGGATCCGTCGTGAGCGAGTCCGCAGATTCCGCAGGTGTCCGCGGGCATGTCCGGGTCCGCCCGGCGAACCTGGACGACGTGGAGCCGATCTACGCGTTCATCGTCGAGCTGGCCGAGTACGAGCGCGCGCCCGAGCAGGTGACGGGGACGCCGGAGCTCCTGCGCGCCGCGCTGTTTGGCGCGCCGGGCTCGGCTGGGTCGGCTGTGTCGGCTCCGTCGGCTGAGGCCGTGATCGCCGAGCTCGACGGGGTCGCCGCCGGCTTTGCGCTGTTCCACGGCACGTTCTCCACCTGGGAGTGCCGACCCGGGATCTGGCTGGAGGACCTGTACGTGCCCGAGCGGTTCCGGGGGGCCGGCGTCGGCCGCGCGCTCCTGGAGCGCCTGGCCGCGCTGACCGTGGAGCGCGGCTGCGCCCGCCTCGAGTGGCACGCGCTCGACTGGAACGAACCGGCCCTGGGCTTCTACGACCGCCTCGGCGCCACGCGGCTGTCGGCCTGGGAGCTGCACCGGCTGGACGGCGAGGCGCTGCGCCGGGTCGCTGCGGGCAGCGCCTGACCGCCGCGGGCGCGCCTCATCCCGGCGGGCGCACCTCATCCCGGCGTCGCGTCCGGGCCCGGCCCGACCGGTTATGGCGATGAATGGCGATTCATGGGCGAGGGGTGCCGATGAATCGCCAATGTTCGGCGGCGGAGGGTGGCCGCTCCCCGGCGGGGCGCGGCCGCCCTCCACCCCTCTCTCCCTACGGCGCCTTCAGCGTGAGCGGCTTGAGCGGATGGTCGTGCCGGAGCGCGCTCGCCGTATACGGCAGCTTGACCCACTTCCCGCGCGCGTACAGCTTGGTCATATTCGAATACCACCGCGAGGTGGGGTTCGTGGCCTGCGAGTAGGTCAGGACCCCCTGGGACGCCGGCCCGCCCGGATTCAGCTGCGTGGTCAGCACGAGCGAGGACCCGTCGTTGACCTGGCCGTAGGGGCCGCCGCTGACCGGCCCGGCCGTCGCCGCCGTGCCGTCCGGTGAGTAGATCGCGTTGAAGCAACCCATGTCCTGGCTGGGCCCCTCACCCGGGCAGCCCGGGATGGCGATCCGCCGGGGCTGCGGCGCACGCTGGACCTGGCCGACCGTGGCGTCGAGCGCCACGTGGTTGGACTGCAGGCTGAGCACGGCGTCGGCGAGAAACTTCAGCGGGGTCGCCGTCGTGGTGTTGAGCCCAGAGGGCGTCGTCAGCGGCTGGGCCGGGTTGAACCCCGTCGCATAGAAGGCCCGGTCCGTGTCCAGATCCGACCACACCTTGAATAGCCACCCGGCCTTGGCGTTGAGCCGGCCGGTGCCGTTGTACGCCGACAGCGCTGTGCAGGCTGGGGTCAGGTTGACGAGCTGCCCGCTGCTGGACGGCTGCGCGGGATGAGCCCGACAGTCGGCAACGAGCCCCTGGAGCACGAGCTGCGCCAGGTACGAGCGGTCGCCCTCCCACATGCGCTGGAGGGTCGAGACGGTGAACTTCGGCTTGCCGAGCCCGTCGGTGCCCTTCACCCGCGCGGCGATCATCTCGTTGCCCAGGCGCGTGCGCCCGTTCTGCTGCTGATCGGCGAGGCCGATGATTGGCGAGAAGCCGGTCAGCGGGTGCGAAGGGTTGGCCAGCCAGAACGAGTCGTTGGAGTTCTCCACGTAGTCGCGGCGGAACAGGTGGGGCAGATACCGCGCGGAGAAGATTCCCTTCTCCGGGGTGCCCGCGTAATTCGCCGGCGCGCAGGAGGACCGTGAGCCGTCCAGGGTCACCACGCGCGCGATGGCGAACACCAGCGAGGGCAGCCCGGGCGGCATGCACGACCTGATCTCGGCCGCGCTGACCGCCGGGGTGGCTCCGACGTCGCCGTAATAGGCATTGCCCCTGTCGTCGGCGGCGATGGTGTTGAACGTGGGGATCGCCAGCCACTTGGCCTCGACCTTGTACAGATTCTTGACCGACGTCGCCTGGCCCATCCGGAAGTACTGATCGGCGGCCCGGGGACCGGCCTGGATCGTCGCGTCATCCAGTGCGTAGGCGGTGGTCGGCGTCCACGCGTAGCCGGCCGCGGCCACCGTGGTCACGACGCCCCAGCGCGTCGTGTAGAAGGTGTGGTGCACCGTGGTCCCGCCGTAGCGGAAGGTCACGTTGATGTGCCCCATCTTCACCGGCTTGCCGTCGACGAGGTAGCTGGTGGGTTCGCCGGGGACGAGGTTGAGCTGGTAGGCGACGAACCGGTCGTCGGTCGAGACCGTGTGGGTCCAGGCGATGTTGCGGTTGAAGCCGATCCCGACCAGCGGGAAGCCCATCAGGGTCCCGCCCTCGACGTCGTACTTGCCCGGCACGTCGAGCTGGGTCATCCAGAACCGCTCGGTGCCCCGCCACGGGAAGTGGGGGTTGGCGAGCACGATGCCGTGATGGGAGCGGGTGTCCCGCGCTCCGAGACCGATGCCGTTGGAGCCCTCGGCCCGGACAGCCGTGTCGAATTGGGCGCGCAGCGCGGCTGCGTCAGGCCGGGCGGGCGCGGCGGCCCGGGCGTGGGTGGCGGTCCGGAGATGGGCCGCCGTGCGCGCGGCGCGCGCCAAACCCGCCGGGCTGGGCGGCGCCGCCCCCACGATCCCGGGGATGAACTGCTGCGACGACGCCTCGGTGGTGATCTGCGCCCCGCGGAGCAGCATGTCGGTGAGCGTGAGGGGATGAACCCACGGCTTGCCCTTGCACGTGGGGTCGCGCAGCTTGCCGGAGCGGAGGTAGTGGTTGTAGGCGTCGATCCAGCCGGTGTAGACCTGGCGGACCTGGGGCAGCAAACCGTTCGGCACCTTCCCGTGCAACTCGCGCTGGACGATGCCCGAGGCGCGGACGTAGCGCCAGAACAGGTCAGATTGGAGGTTGGTGCTGGAGACGCCCGCCGAGTAGTTGACCGCGGTGCCGTTGGGACCGAAGTACTTGGAGCGGTTCCCCTCCAGCGTGACGACGTCATTGGCGAACGTGCACAGGTTGTCCTGGGCGAACGCGTAGCCCTCGCCGTAGCCGAGAGCCGTGAAGTTCCGGGCGACGACGTGGGCGATGCCGGCGGCGTCACGCGTGACGGTGACCGCGGCGCCGCCGCTATTCGTGCGCAGGTGGGCCTTCTTCCCATGTCCCGCCGCGAGCGCGGCGCCGGCCGGGATCGCCGCTGCCACCATGGTCGTGGCGCACGCCATTAGGCGCAGGGCCGCTCGGCGGCCCAGGCTTCGTCTCATCCTCAACTCCTCCTCTGACTCAAGCGGTCCCTGCGGGGCGGCGGGATCATATGCACCGAGGCGGATCGGTGCGTCGGTCACGCCGCAGGGGCGGCCGTCACACCTCAGGCGCGGCCGTGAGACCGCGCGGGCGCCGCCGTCAGACCGCGCGGGCAGCCGTCACACCGCACGGGCCGTCAGCCCGTGCGGGCGCCGCCGCCACCAAGTGCACAGGCGCCGTTGCGCAGCGCGTGGCCGCTGGTCACTTGGGGACTGACCCACCCACCAGAGAAGCCCCCGAAACCGGGCGCCTCACGTAGAGAAGCCCCGCGAGCGGGGCTTCTCCGTAGCAGGCCTGTAAGCCGGATCTTGTCGAGAGCAGTCATCCATCTGAGCGGCCTACCCGGACCTTGGCGGGTCACCTACGGACGGTCCTGCTTGGCCTAGCATCGGGTGGGGTTTACCTGGCCGCCGCGTCACCGCGGCGCCGGTGCGCTCTTACCGCACCATTTCAACCTTGCCGGCCTGAGGCTCTGCAGCGGCCCCAGGCTTAGGCGGTGTGTTTTCTGTGGCACTTTCCCGCGGGTTTCCCCGGGTCGGCGTTACCGACCACCCTACCCTGCGATGTCCGGACTTTCCTCGAAGGCATGCACCTCCGCGACTGCTCAGCCTGCCCGGGCGAGGATAGCGGTCGCGAGCCGCCGATTGAAGCGTCAGTCGCCCCGACTGAGGCGTCAGCTGGCCCGACTGAAACGTCAGCTGAGCCGCGTGTCGCAACTCCGGCAGCGCCCGCCGACCGGGAGCGCATGGGCTCCGTAGTCCGGCGTCATCTCGCTCCCGCACAGCGGACACGGCACGGATCGGTGGGCGGCGAGCCCCTCCCACATCCCGGACAGCAGGCTGTCCAGGGTGGGCTCGCCGCCCGGATCCGTGGATGCCGAGCCGGCGCCCCGTGCGCTGGCGGGCGCTGCCGCGCCGCCTCGCTCAGGACGGGACGCCGGCCTCTCGTCCGCCTCCCAGACGAGTGGCAACTCGAGCGCCACCGCGCTCACGAGATATTCCTCATCAATCCGACCACCCGGCCCAGCACCCGGACGTCGCGAGTGCGAATCGGCTCCATCGCCGCGTTCTCCGGCTGCAGCCTCACGTGGTCCTCCTCCTGGAAGAAGCGCTTGACCGTGGCCTCCTCCCCCACCAACGCCACGACGATCTCCCCGTCGCTGGCCGTGTCCTGCGGCCGCACGACGACGAGGTCTCCCTCCAGGATGCCCGCGTCCTTCATCGACTCACCGCGGACCCGGAGCAGAAACTCCCCCTCCTCTCCCCCGGCGAACGACGGCGTCTGGATGTACTCCTCGATGTTCTCCTCGGCGACAACCGGCTGGCCGGCGGCAACCTGGCCGACCAGCGGCAGACCCGGGCGCACCAGTGCCTGGACCCCGGCCTGGACGCCGGCGGCCGCCCGATCCAGCAGTTCGATCGCCCGGGGCTTGGTCGGATCACGCCGCAGCAGCCCGATCCGCTCCAGGTTCGCCAGGTGCGCATGCACGGTGGACGAGGACGCCAAGCCGACCGCCTTGCCGATGTCGCGCACCGTCGGCGGATAGCCGTACTTCGCCGAGTAGCGCTTGATGAAGTCGAAGATTTCCTGCTGTCGCTTGGTCAAGTCCATGCGGTCAACTCCTTTTCCGGATCAGCCCGCCGGCCGCCGTCGAACATGTGTTCGGGAATCTAGCGCGGGCCACGGACGGACTCAACCGAATACCCCCGCAACCACCGGAAATCGCCACCTTACGCCCGCCGGGACCGCAGCATCCATACCCGCCCGGACCGCGGCATCCAAACCCGGCCAGACCGCAGCGTCCACGGCCGCCCAGACCGCGGCGACCACGTCCGGCGAGGACCGGGATCCAGGGCTATACTGGCCGCCCACGCGCCTGTGGCGGAATTGGTAGACGCGCAAGGTTGAGGGCCTTGTGGACTATATGGTCCGTGGAGGTTCGAGTCCTCTCGGGCGCATGAGGAAAGCCCCGGAAATCGAGCGTTTCCGGGGCTGTTCCAGGGGGCACCTCGAGACAAACGCCAAGCAGGTGTGGCAAGAGTCGGCAAGCCGGCTGCGCCGCCAGAGCAAGGAGCACCGCATGGCTCGACGCGAATATCCCGGCGTGTACCCGTATCCGGCGGCCGGGGGGCCGCACCCTGTATCGGACCCTGTACACCGACAGCAATGGGCGCCAGCGCCAGAAGCGCGGGTTCACCAGCCCGAGCGCGGCCGCCCGGGACGCTGGCTGGGGTGCTCGGCGGGCTGTGACGATGCCGGCCCGGTGCTCGCTGCCACGGGCGACCAGCAGCAAGTTGACGGCGCCGGCCGCGACGGCGGCGACGGTCGCGCAGATGAGCATCACCAGTTCCACATGAAGCTCTACAAGCTGTCGGCGATGGAGCACCTGATCGATCTGATCGGCGGACGGCGCAACCCCCCAGGCGCGTATCTGCAGTTTACGCGGCGAAGGCGTCCCATCGGAGCGGTTAGACCGCGAGCACACTGAGATCCTCGCCGCCTGCGAGGCCGGCGACCCCGAACGCGCGGCCCGAGCGATGCGCTGCCATCTAGCGCAGACACTCGCCCACGTCACAAAGGATCTGGCCGACATCTCCGCGGATCAAGCACCCGACGGCAGGAGCTAGCAGGTAGACAACAACGGCCGTCTGCCTACGCCGCCCCAGTTTGACTGGGCGGCTGGCTGGCGGTGGGACCTGTGTCTCCGTATCACAATGTGAGTGGAGTCGCCGCCGCGCGCGCGATGCTCAGCGAGGCAACCGGGGACCGCCCGCGCCAAAAGCCGCGCTCGATGACTTCTACGCCGCTGTTCAGGCGCCGTGCGGGAATCTCGATCTGACGCTGGGCCGTTCCGCGGGTCTTGCTGTTCGCGGCGCTTCTCTACTCCGACGCCGACCGGGGCGGGCCGGCGGCTCGCAGGTTGGCCGCCTGTGGAGATTCACTGTGTACCGGCATCTGGCGAGACCTGCCCAACGGCACCCTCGCGTACTACGGCGTAGCTCATGGCTAGGCGGGGATCGCGTACGCCACGCTGATGTGGGCCAAGGTACGCGGGGGTGTCTCCGCCGTTCGCCACGGCCAAGGTCCTCGACAGGCTCGTGTCACTCGCGGAGCCATGCGAACGAGGTGTGAACTGCCACTAACACCGCCTGGCGGACCAGTACTGGCCGGGTGGTGTCACGGGAATGCCGGCTACGTCTTTCTCTGGAATCTGGCGCGCACGGTGTACCAGCAGGAGTCGTTTGCCGAGCTCGCTGAACGCGCGGCGTGGCTGACCGACTGCACCAATCAGGTGACCAGCCTATGTTGCGGGACGGGCAGGCCAGGCGTTTGCCGCGCTCAACCAGT
>JBPYFQ010000199.1:0-12597 GCA_051985625.1 Solirubrobacteraceae bacterium | reverse complement strand
CGGACGCTGAGCGCGGCCAACATCGTGGTGCTGCTCGTTGGCGCCGCCTCGTTCGGGATGTGGTTCTTCGTCTCGCTGTACCTCCAGCAGGTGCTCGGCTACTCGCCGATCCGCGCCGGGCTGGCGTTCCTGCCGATGAGCCTGACGATTGCGGTGTTCTCCACCGTGGCCTCGCGCTTCGTGATCCGGCTCGGCGCCAAGCCGATGCTGGTGGCCGGGATGGCCGCGCTCACCGTCGGGTTGGCCCTGTTCGGCGGCATCTCCCCCACCGGCACCTATCTCAGCGACGTCATCGCGCCGTCCCTGCTGGTCGCGGTCGGCATCGGGCTGTCGTTCGTGCCGGCCACCATCTGCGCCGTCTCCGGGGTCGCGCCGTCCGAGGCGGGCCTGGCCTCCGGGCTGGTCAACACCGCCCGGCTGTTCGGCGGCGCGCTGGGGCTCGCCATCCTGGCCGCGCTGGCCACGTCGCGCACCGACCATCAGCTACACGTCGGGGCCAGCGCCCATGCCGCGCTGACCAGCGGCTTCCAGCTGGCGTTCCTGGTCTCGGCCGGGTTCACCCTGGTCGGCGGCTTGGTGGCGGCGTTCGGGCTGCCGCGGCTCCGGCGCACCGCCGCCCGGGCGGCCGCGGTGGCGCCGGCCGAGTCGGCGTAGTCGCCCGCGGCTCGGCCGAGTCGGCGTAGTCGCCCGCGGCCCGGCCCGGTGGCTGCGGCCCGGTCGCCGAACATTGGCGATTCACCGGCACCCCTTGCCGGTGAATCGCCATTCATCGCCGCCGGGGCACCGGGCGCGGCCGTGATTTGGTAAGAATGCCCGTCTCGTGGCCCACGTGTTCGTGACACGTCAGCTTCCCGGCCCGGCGCTCGACCAGCTCAGAGAGCGCCACAGCGTTGACGTGTGGCCGGAGCGGCTGCCACCGCCCTACGACGAGTTGCGCCGGCGGACCGCCGACGCCGACGGGCTGCTGTCGCTGCTCACCGACCGCGTCGATGCCGAGCTGATCGACGCCTCGCCCAAGCTCCGGGCCATCGCCAACTACGCCGTCGGCTACGACAACATCGACCTCGCGGCGGCGAGCGCCCGGAAGATCCCGATCGGCAACACGCCGGACGTGCTGACCGACGCCACGGCCGACCTCGCGTTCACGCTGCTTCTGGCGGCGGCCCGGCGGCTGCCGGACGCCATCGCCTCGGTCCGCGCCGGCGACTGGCTGACCTGGGAGCCGAGCGGCTTCCTCGGTTTTGACGTGCACGGGGCCACGCTGGGCGTCATCGGGTTCGGCCGGATCGGGCGGGCGGTGGCTCGGCGGGCCGAGGGCTTTGAGATGACCGTGCTGCACAGCGACATCGGCGAGGGCCACACGCCCCTGGACGAACTGCTGGAGCGGTCGGACTTCGTCTCCATCCACACCAACCTGACCGAGGAGACCCACCACCTGATCAATGCGGCCGCGCTGGGCCGGATGAAGCCGACCGCGGTTCTGATCAACACCGCCCGAGGGCCGATCGTCGACCCGGTGGCGCTCGCCACCGCGCTGCGCGAGGGCGAGATCGGCGCCGCGGCACTGGACGTGACCGATCCGGAGCCGCTGCCGGCCGACGATCCGCTGCTCCAGGCCCCGAACCTCATCGTGGCCCCCCACATCGCCTCCGCCACCCACACCGCGCGGGAGCAGATGGCGCAGCTGGCGGTGGACAACCTCATCGCCGCCCTCGACGGGCAGCCGATGCCCCACCAAGTTCAGTAGGGGCCCCGCCGGTGAACGTCGCCGTCGTCGACATCGGGTCAAACTCGACCCGGCTGCTCATCGCCGACCGTGAGGGCGACCGCATCACGGAGCTCGTGCGCCACAGCGAGGTGACGCGGCTGGGGGCGGGCGTCGACGCCGACGGCCGCCTGCGTGAGGACGCGATGCAGCGCGTCTTTGACACCCTGGACGGCTACCGGGCCGAGATCGACGAGCACGGCGGGGCACAGGCCGTGGCCGTCCTGACCAGCGCCGTGCGCGACTCGGCCAACGGCCGCGAGTTCGCCGAGGAGGTGGGGCGCCGCTACGGGCTGGAGCCCCACATCCTGGCCGGCGACGACGAGGCGCGGCTGACGTATCTCGGAGCGACGAGCGAGCGCGACGAGTCCGACCGCACCCCCACGCTGGAGCTCGACATCGGCGGCGGCTCGACCGAACTGGTGATCGGCCAGGGCCGCGAGGTTGTCTTCCACGTCTCCACCCAGGCCGGCGTGGTGCGCCAGACCGAGCGCCACATCCATCACGACCCCCCGACCGGGGCCGAGATGGACGAGCTGGCCGAGGACGTGCGCGCCATCCTGGCCGACGCCGTGCCCGCCGACCGCCGGGAGAGCGTCGGCCACGCCATCGGCGTCGCCGGTACGGCCACCTCGCTGGCGGCCATCGCCCAGGAGCTCGACCCCTACGACCCGGACAAGGTCCACGGGTACCTGCTGGGCGCCGCCGAGTGCGAGGAGATCCTCGGCCGGCTGTCGAAGATGACCACCGAGGAGCGACGCCACGTCCCGGGCCTGCATCCCGGCCGGGCCCCGACGATCGTCGCCGGCGTCATCATCTTCCGCGAGGTGCTGTCGCTGTTCGGCCTCGATCAGATCGAGATTTCCGAGCACGACATCCTCCGCGGGGCGGCTCTAGAACTCACCTCCGGATAGCGCCTCGAACCCCATTCCCTCACGTTTGTAAAGGGCATCGGTCAGAATCCTGACCTAGTCATAGTGAGGTTTTGGGCGAGAACTGGACGAATGTTCGATTGTTTTCCTCCGGCCGGAGATGGATGCTTCCTGCGGGGTGCGGATCGTTTCGACCCGTTGCCCCTACATAGGCTCGGGCGAAGCCGCAGACATCGGCGCCTCCCGCCGTCCGAGCCACTCAAATTGGCCCTTTCAGGCACGTACCCCTGCCCGTCCCGATTGGGCCAAACCTGGATCGGAAGCCGCCCGCTTAACCGCGGGCGGTTTTCGTTGGTGCTGACGTGAGACCCGGATCCGAGGGCTGGCGCGGGCCCGGCTCGGAGCGGCCGACGCCGGGTTTCAGGCCAGATTCGAGCGCCGCGGGTAGGCGACGCTCGGATCCGTCAGGACGTTGACGAGCGCCGGGCGGCCGGCCGCGAAGGCCCGCTCCAGCGCCGGTCGTAGCTCGTCCGGCCGGCTGACCAGCTCGCCATGGCCGCCCAGCGCGGCTACCACCTCGTCATACCGGGTGCCGGGGCGCAGGTCGGCGGCGACCGAGTAGCCGTAGACGGCTTCCATCGGATGCTTCTCCAGGGCCCAGATGCCGTTGTTGCCCATGACCCCCACCACCGCCACTCCGTGGCGGGCCAGCGTGTCGAACTCCAGGCCGGAGAAGCCGAACGCGCCGTCGCCGAGGAGCAGGACAACCTGGCGCTCTGGGTGGGCGAGCTTGGCGGCCAGCGCGTAGCCCGGGCCGGAGCCGAGGCAGCCGTACGGGCCGGGGTCCAGCCAGCAGCCGGGGCGGTAGGAGTCCACCACGCGGCCGGCGTAGGAGACGAAATCGCCGCCGTCGCCGACCACCATCGCGTCGCGGTCGAGCATCTGGGCCAGCTCGCCGTAGATGCGCATCGGATGCAGCGGCGCGCGGGGATCCGAGAGCTCGGGCGCCTCGGCCTGGCGGCGCTCGGTCTCGATGGCGCGCAGCGACTGCACCCAATCGTTGCGGGGGCCGCTGGCGCCGTTCGGCGCCGCCCCGGCGCGCAGCGCGTCCAGGGTGGCCGGCAGGGCGCCGTACAGCTCGGCGCTGACCGGCCGGGTATGGCCCCGCTCCGGCGGGGCCACGTCGATGGTGATGACGTCGGCGTCGTCGGCGAACGCGGCGCCGAACCCCAGCCGGAAGTCCAGCGGGACGCCGATGACGAGCGCCACGTCGGCCTGGCCGAGCGCCGCCCCGCGCGCCCGGGAGAAGGCGAGGCCGTGGTCGGCCGGCACGCAGCCGCGCCCGAGCCCGTTGAGGAACACCGGGATGTGCAGCTCCTCGGCCAGCGCCAGCAACTGGTCCTCGCCCCGTCCCCAGTACAGGTCCGTCCCGGCCATGATCACCGGACGTTCGGCCGCGCGGAGCAGATCGGCCGCCCGCTCGATCTCGGCCGCGTCGGCCGGCGACCCGGCCCACGGCTCGGGCAGCCGGGCGGGCGGCGCGGGCTCGGCCTCGCTGAACACCTGGTCCAGCGGGAAGTCGATGAACGACGGGCCGGAGTGGGGAGCGACGGCGGCCCGCATCGCCTCGTCGATGAGTTTCGGGATGTCCGCGGTCGCCTCGGCCGTCGCGGCGTACTTGGCCAGCGGCGCCACGAACGGCACGTGGTCGATCTCCTGCAGCGACCCCTGGCCCCAGCGGAACGCGGGCGCCCGGCCGCCGAGCACCAGCATCGGCGAGTGGTTCTGGCCGGCCGACGCGATCGCGCTCATCCCGTTCGTCACGCCCGGGCCGGCGGTCAGCGCGCACACCCCGGGCGTCCGGGTGACCTTCGCCCACCCCTCGGCGGCGAACGCCGCGGCCTGCTCGTGGCGGACGTCGACCAGGTCGATCCCCTCGGCACGGCACCCGTCGTAGATGGAGAACAGGTGCCCGCCGGACAGGGTGAACAGCTTGGTCACGCCGTAGGCCCGCAGCGCGCGGGCCACGAGCCGTCCGCCATGCAGCGTGGTGCCGGACTCGGTCGCCATCCCCCGGCACGCTAACAGCGGGTGCCGGGCCGGGGCGCCGCCGGTGGGCGCGATCAGCCCGACCCGGGGCGCATGCGCATCGCGTTGACGATGGCGCCGCCCAGGATGATCAGGGCCAGCACGTAGAACCAGCCGAGCACGATCAGGATGAACACGATCGTCGTGCCGAACCGGGCGATCGTGGAGATGTTCGACAGGTAGGCCGGGAAGGCGTAGCCGACGACGCCGATCGCCACCGTGGCGCCGAACGCGCCGGGCCACACGGTGCTCCAGGTCATCCGCCGGTGGGGAACTCGGGCGTAGATGATCACCAGGCAGACGAACAGGATGGCGAGGCTGAGTGCCAGCGATCCGATGTAGACCGCGTCAGTCAGGTGCGCCAGGTCGAAGGGCAGCACGGCGGCGCCGGCGCGCAGGATGCTCTGGCTGGTCGGCACGGCGACCGTCGCCACCATGAACAGCAGGACCACGATCAGCATCGACAGCGCGAAGCGCTTCTGGCGCAGCCAACTGCGCGACGGGCCGCCGTAGATGCGGCTGAACGCCGTGTCCAGGGCGCCCCAGAACGACGAGCCGAGCCACAGGCTGGCCACGATGGCGAGCACGCCGGTCCCGGTGGTGGAGCTGCGGACCTCCTCCAGGAGCGAGTCCAGGGTGGCCTCGGCGGTGTGGGGAAAGACCTCCTGGAGGTCGGTGACGACACTGTGATCGACGGCCGCGCTGGACAGGACGTGCCCGGCCACGAACAGCCCCAACAACGCGATGGGGATGATCCCCAGCAGCATGTTGTAGGCGATCATCGCGGCCATCCCGGTGATATTCGCGTCGTAGGCGATGCGCCAGAAGCGGCGGATGCCGTTCGGAATCGACCTCACCGTCAAGGCGGGACCGTCGCCCGTGCGGGGTCGCGGCCGGTCGCCCGTGCGGGGTCGCGGCCGAACTCGTCTGCTGGGCGCATGCGCGGAGCCCACAGCTGTACCTGTACCTGTTTGTCCCTCGGTTCAACCGCCGAATACGCACGGAGGTCAAGGGGTCCATTCGGCGCCAGGTGGCCCGGATCCTCCGTGAACCGCTCGCTGGGGAATGCGCGCACCTGGTCGATCATGCGCACAGTCTCTCAGCGTTTGCGGGGCTTTTGACCGCTGGCCGGCCGGCCAGCCGCCCGCCCGGAGCCGATCAGGCGATCGGCAGCAGCGACCGGTCGGGCGACTCGGACCGGTGGAGCAGCGTCCCGGCCACCAGCAACCCGGAGTCACCCTGGATCCAGCGTCCGCCGACCTGGATCGCTGGCAGCTCGGTGACGCCGTTGGCGTGCAGGTAGCGGGCCGTGGCGTCCAGTTCCTCGTCGCGCCACGTCTCGCCGGCCGCGGCCAGGCAGTCTTCCAGCGGCACTCCGGACGCGGCCGCCGCCTCGGCCAGCGTCTCGGGATCCTCCAGGTCAAAGCCGCCGCAGAAGGCCAGCCGGCTCGCCGCCAGGGCGAACGCGCCGCCCGCGCCGATCTCGCATGCGAACGCGCAGGCGCGGTGCGCGCACGGTGAGCTACCGGGGAACCGATCCGGCCAGACGAGCGGCAGGCGCAACGACCGTGCGCATGCCTCGGCGCGCGCCCGCAGCGGCCGGCTCTCGGCCGTCGCCGGGGCGGGCACATCGCGTCCGCCCGCCGCATCGGATTCGATGCGACGCAGCAGCGCGCCGTCGGCGGCCACCCATTCGACCGAACCGAGCTTGCGCTCGACCCGCTCGGCCATGAGGTAGGAGAGCGGGCTGCTGACATCGAAGTAAAACGCCGGTCGTACGTCGAGCTTTTTTGTGGAGCGTCCGGCGCGCCGCTCGTCCAGGTAAATGACTTGTCCCATCGCTGCCTGGAACGAGGATGTCCGGAAAAACTGGCGCAAAAACCCGTCTGTGGCCAACTCTCAACGGAAAACCGACCCCGAATCCTCTGGTCAACCGAAAATCATCCGTTATGCTGATTCTCGGTAGGAGCTAAACGTCCAATCACACCGGGGAATTGTCATTTCGCACGTACCACCAGCAAAGCGCCACCCGTATGACCAGTGGTCTCCAGATGCTCGCGCCCTCGACCTCGTGGGCGACAAGTGGACACTGCTGATCGTCCGGGACCTACTCTCAGGACCACGTCGATTCGTGGAGTTGCAACGTGTGCTGCCGGGGATTTCCACCGAGCAGCTGCGGTCTCGGCTGAACCGCATGGTCGCCGACGGCATGTTGACCCGCAAGCGCTACCGCGAGGTGCCGCCGCGGGTGGACTACGAGCTCACTGAGCGCTCACGTGAGCTGGCGCCCGTTCTCGGGCAGCTGGCTCGTTGGGGCTACGAGTGGGCCTGGAGTTCGCCGCGGTCCTCCGAGCGCGTCGATCTCGGAGCCATCTTCAGGCTGATTCCGGGGCTGGTCGACACCGACGGAGCCATGTCGGGAACGCTCGAGTTCTTCGTCACCGACGACGGCGACGGCGCGACGTACCGCGTCACCGTCGGCCGCGCCGGAGCGGAGATCACCGAGACCGGCGAGGGGCCGTCCAATGCACAGGTGCGGGGAACCATCGCCGCCTGGGTGCAGGCCCTGTCGCCACTCGGCGACCGGGGGAGCCTGACCATCTCGGGGGATGGTCAGCTCGCTGAGCAGGTGCTGGACCGGATCGCCCTCGGCCGCAACGCTCACGCGTTGGTGGCCGACGTCGAATCCGCCACGGCCTGAGTCGAACGCGCTCGCACGACGAATAGCGCACGGAGACGGTCCCGCCCGTCCCGCGGCAGCCGCATGCCCGCGCCCGGAGACGGTCCCGCCCGTCCCGCCGCAGCCGCATGCCCGCGCCCGCGTCCCCGGCCTGAGCGCGCACGCAGCGCCTGGGCAAGCGCTCTCTACTTGTTGGAGTAGTGAGCGGCGTTGATGTGCGGGAACTTCCCGCTCTGGCCCACCAGCGACCCGAGCGGCGGCGCCACCCAGCAGGCCTGCTGACCGCTCTGGAGGGGGAACTTCGGCGGCGGGCTGGCCCCCTGCGACCCGTTGCCGCCCGCGCCCGTGTTGTTGCAGTCCCACGAGGGGAGAGCGAAGCTGCCGGGATGGTTGCCGCCGGCGCTGAACGCACGCGGGTCGGCCAGCCACAGCGGCGGCGGGTAGGTGTTGCCGCGGTTGTTCGAGTCCCGGTTGGCCGCGAACGACAGCGTCTCCGGACCCGTGGGCTGGAACTGGCGCAGGTAGTGCCCGATCCCGTTGCCGGAGAAGCTCTTCGTCGTCGCCGCCAGTCCGGACGGGAGGTTGGAGACGAAGTCCGACATCAGCTGCTGGTGCGACGACAGCCAGGTGAGGATGGGGTTGAGCTGTTCCAGGAACGGTCCGGTGGCGGCGAGCAGCGGGGTGGTCCCGTTGATCACGTCGCGGATCGCCGGCATCCCGGTCTTGGACACGGTGATGAGCGGCCCCAGGTGGGTGAAGAACGAGCGCAGCGACGGCGACAGCCGGCGGACGTCGGTCAGCGTCGGCTTGAGGTTCTCGGCCACCGGGATGAGCTCCTTGACCAGCGGGTCGGTGTCCTGCGAGAAGCCCTGCAGGCGCGCCATCGTCTTCTTCGTCTCGTTGAGGAACGTCGGGAAGACGTGGAACATCGCCACGATCGACTTGTTGTTCTGAGCGGTCGTCTGGAACGTCTGCTCACCGGTGGTGATCAGCCGGCGCAGCGCTGCCTGGTTGGCCGACAGGGCGTCGAACACCGTCCCGCCGTTGCGCACGAGGTTGACGACCGCGGTGTGCTGGATGTCCATCACCTGGAGCAGGTCGGTGGCGTCGGCGGCGAACGTCGGCAGGTTGCCGAACACGTCGTTAAGGTTCTGGCCGTTGCCCTTGACCGCGGTGGCCAGCTGCTGTTGCCAGGTTCGGAACGCCTGGCGGGTCCGCGGGTCGAGCGCGTTGAAGATCTGGTCGAGCTGCACGGCCTTGACGACCTGGCTGCGGGCGAGTAGCGCCCCGTCGGGCAGCGCCGGGCTGTGCGGGTTGCCTGGGGTCAGCTGGACGTAGGTCTCGCCGAGAATGGTTTTGGTCCGCAGGATGGCGGTCGTATCCCGGCGGACCGGCGCGAACTGGTTGTTCATCTCGATCGTCGCGATCGTCCGGTTGCCCTGCGGGTCCAGTGACTTGGAGATGACCTTGCCGACCGAGACCCCGGCGATCCGCACGTCGGCCTGGGTGGCGAGCTGGTCGGCGTTGGGGAAGGCCACGCGGAACTCGTAGCCCTGGGGGTTGAACGGAACGGTGCCGCCGAACGACAGCCACAGGAACAGCAGCAGGCCGATACACGACAGCGTGAACAGAACCATCGTGACGATCTTGCCTATGGATGGGCTACTGGTTTCCATCTACTTGACCGGGAGTGCGGGGTCGAACGGGGCGAGAGCCTTCGCCGCGAGGCCGGTGGGGCCGGCGACGTTGGCCTTCAGGCCCTGCTGCTGGGACTGGTAGGCGCTGTAGTCCTTGGCGTCGGCCGCCGCCTGGGTTGGGCAGAGACCGGCGCTGGTCAGGATCGGCGTGACGTTCATCAGGCTCTCCAGCTCCGAGCCGAGTCCGGTCGACTGGAGGTTGAGGCTGTTGATCACCTGGGTGTAGGTGGCGCAGCTGGCCTGCAGGAACAGCGGACGGAAGTCGCCGTTGGCGTCCTGGACGGAGAACAGCGTCCGCACGTTGTGGTCCAGCCAGGCCAGCCACCACAGATACCCGTGCTCGACGTTGCCCGGGTTGTAGCCGAGCATGTTGACCAGGTGGTTGACGACCCCGAAGGTCCTTGACAAGTTCGGCGTCGCCTTTGACAAATTAATTGCCGCCGGGCGCAGGTTGCGCACGAGCGGCCGGGCGGCGACGACGAACGGCCGGATCTGGTGCTGGACGATCGGGGCGCTCGGCCGGGCCAGCGCGGACAGCGCGGCGTTGGCGGCCGGCAGCGCCCGGGCGGCCGGCAGCAGGTTGCGGGAGGTCGGGCCGAGCAGGTTCGCGAACGACTGGACCTTGCCCAGCGTCTGGGTCGTCTGCTGGAGCGTGCCGGGCAGATCGACGAGCGCCCGGCTGATGTTCTGGTTCTCGGAGGCGAACGCGCCGAACACGGTGTTGCTGGCGTCGACGAGCGAGACGATCTGCCGCTGCTTGGTGCTCAGCGCGGTGTTGAGCCGCTGCAGCGAGTTGACCAGCTGGCGCAGGTCGCGGCCGCGCACCGCGACCGCGCCGTTGACCCGGGCCAGGTCCCGGTGGGTGGGCTCGAAGCGCTGGAACACCTGGGCCAGCTCGTCGCCGCCCTTGCCCGCCAGACCCTGGCCGGCGCCGTTGATGAGCAGGTCCAGGTAGCTCCGGGTGTCGCCGTCCAGCGAAGACAGGATCTCGTCGACGTTGACCTCGGGATTGGTGTTGGAGACCGGGATCGTGTAACCGGGCTTGGCGATCGGCGCGCTCTTGCTGCCTGGGTTGAGCTCGATGAACATGTCCTGCAGGCCGGTGCGCGGCCGCGTCAGGGCGGTGGCGTCGGTGTGGATGACGTGCTCGTACTTGGGGTCGATCTGCAGGCCCACGTCGGCGACCCCGTTCTTGAGCGAGACGTTGCCGACCTCGCCCACCTTGACGCCGGAGATCGTCACCTGCTGCCCCTGACCGGGCGTCAGCGCCTGGCCGGTGGAGAACTCGGCGTTGAGCGTGTACGGGCTCGACTGGATGAACGGGAACCGCAGCCGCTCGTGGTTGAGGATGTAGCCGGCCACGCCGACCGACAGCACGAGCAGCACGATGATGGCGATGAAATCGCGCAGGTGGGTGCGGATCGCGCGCTTCACGGCTACTTGACCACCTTCGCCGAGTTCAGCTTGAGCCCGGCCGCGCCGGCCTGCTTCGTGAGCGCCGAGATCGCGTTCGTGTTCGCCCCGTGCCAGCGGGCGAGCGCCCCGGGTGCGCTCAGGCTGGTGGACGTCTGCTTGATCGGACCGCTGGACGGCGTGGCCAGGTTGGAGATCGGCTTCTGGGTCTCACACGGGACGTTCGGCTGGAACGGTGGCGTGTGGCCGCCGGGCGGGACCTGGGGCTGGACCGCGTCCAGCTTGGTCAGCGCTTGGCCGAACATGCCCGGCTGCAGGGAGTACGTCAGCGACCCGCCGGTGCCCAGGATGCGGACGTACGGGCCGTTGGCGTCGAAGTTGCGGGACTCGCCGGCCAGACCGGGCAGGTAGTCGACCGCCTCGACGTACACCTTGCGCGGCGGGAACCCGTTGGACGCGTTGAAGTTCTTGTCCGGGACGGTCAGCTGGGACCAGGGGTAGATCACGTTGGCCACGCAGCTGGAGGCCGGGCGCACCTCGTTCTTCATCAGCGGGATGGTGTTCAGTGTGAGCCGAGCGAGCGCGGGGATCGTCGGCTTGAGGTCCGCGGTCAGCCCACGCAGCTCGGAGGGCTGGACGAGCAGGTTGAGCTGGGTGATGAAGGGCAGGCTGGCGTCGACCATCGGGCCGGTCGACTTGACGCCCGGGATCAGGGCGTGCGCCAACTGGCGCAGCGGCGGGAAGGCGGCGTTGAGCGAGTTGAACGCCGGGATGGCCGCGCTCAGCGTCCGGGGCAGTTGGACGAGCGTGTTCTGCAGCGCGACGTTCTCCCGGGCGAACGCGTTGGCCGTGGTATTGAAGTTGGTGATCAGGCTCTCCAGGTGCTGCGGGTGGGCGTCGATCGCCCCGGCCGTGTTGGCCTGCGCCGTCATGTAGTTGGAGAGGTCGTGGGGCTCGATGCCGAGCGCGTCATGGGCCACGATCGACGAGTACTGATAAGCGGGCAGCCAGTACTTGATCGACTGGTTGTAGGCGGGCCCGCCCTGCTTGACCGCGATGCCGAACTGCTTGATCAGCGTCTGGAGGTTCTGGCGGGTGTTGCTCTGCAGGCCGGTCAGGACCTGGTCGAACTGGACCGGCTCGACTCCCTGCTGGATCGGGAACGTGTGGCCGCTGGAAGCCACCGGCGTCTCCGGCGTGCCCGGCGAGATGTCGATGAAGAAGTTGCCCTCCAGGAACGTGCGCGGCCGGATGGCGAACGTGGCGTCGTCGTGGATTGGCAGTCCCTGGTTGGTGATCGCCATCTGCACCTGGGCGGCCTTGCAGGCGCTCTGGTCCTTGGACTTCGGATTGCAGCCCGGATCGGCGTTCACCGAGGTGACGGTGCCGACGTTGACTCCGGCGATCCGGACGAGCGCACCGGGCACGACCCCCTCGGCGTTGGCGAACGTGGCGCTGACGGTGTACTGGCTGGCGAACGGGTTGGCGAACTTGGTGTAGGCCAGGTACGAGAACACGGCGATCAGGACGATGCCGATCAGGCCCGCCGTGAAGGTGCTCATTCCCTTGCGTCGTCTGCGCTTGCGTCTCATGGGTTGCTCGGGACCGAGGGAAGCTGCGGTCCGGTGGTGGGGTTGCGCGAGAAGGTCTCGCCGGCGGGAACGTGGGCGCGGCCCTCATACGTCGAGCCTTGGTTGCCGGGGGTGTGGGCGTCGGTGCCCAGGTCGCGGCTCTGGGGGTCGAGATGGTTGAGCTTGAGCACGTAGCCGCGCTGGCCGGTCTCACAATCGGCGGCGCCCGAGTTGTTGACCGCCGCGCCGTACGGCTGGGCGTGCAGGAACTCGTTGCCGCCGGAGATGGTGGAGGTGCTGCCGCCGCCGTTGACCGGGGCCACCGCGCCCTGCGAGCCGAGGTTGTCAGGCTGGAGCGAATTGGCCTGGTTGAGCAGCACCCGTTGGGCGAACCCGAAGCTGGTGGCCTCGGAGATGTGTTCGGCCAGGAACGTCCACATGTAGTTCCAGTCGTTGCACACCGTCTGATACGGGCCGAGGTAGCGGACGATCGGGTTGAGCGTGTCCACGG
>JBPYFQ010000198.1:0-17598 GCA_051985625.1 Solirubrobacteraceae bacterium | reverse complement strand
GGTCCTTTACGGGACCGATTCGCCCCAGCGGATCCGGAAGGACCCGCGAGTGGGTCCCCCGCCGGCCGCTCCCGGAGGAGAGGCCGTTCGGCTGGTGGCGCGGCAATATACCTGAACTCGCTCCGGCACGCGGCACGCGACGCGACCCGGCCCAACGCGACTGGGTCTTGCACCGCGTTCCAGCCTGCAATCGTGTGCGAGCCTCACCGGCCCGGCCGGAGCGCGCCCGCCCCTGCGAACCACCGCCGTTTATCAAAATGTGATAACCAGCGGGCCATCCTGGAGCCCAGTTAGCCGGGATCAGCGTCATTTGGCACGCCGGCGAGCCGCAAGTGGGCGATGAGCGAGGGGGCCTTGGGGACTTTCACCCCCATGAGGGCGTAAAACATCCCCAAGCCCCCTCCGATCATGGCCCTGGGCCGTTATCACATCGTGACAAACGCCCCGCCCGCCGCTTTCTTCATTGCCAAAGCCGTCCCACCCCGGTGCTCCCTGCCGCCAACCACCCACCCGCCGCGGGAGATCGAGCCAGGCTGGCGCGGCGGAAGATCGCGGGCCGCGCCGAGCGTCGCGGGCCGCGCCGAGCGCCGGAGCCGCCGCAAGCGACCGGGCCGGCTACCGCGACAGACGGGAAAGCGCGCCGCGCAGCGCCCGCGCGCCCGCGTGCAGGCCGATCTCGGTGAGCTCGGCGACCGCCTGGACGGCGGTCTCCAGGGTGCCCGGCGCTTTGTCGGCAGCCGGGGCCTGGTTGGGGGAGGCCGGCCGGGAGTCGCCGGCGGCCGCGGCCTTCGGCTTGACTGCATTGGCCCTGGCGTGGGTCGCTCCGCGCTTGGCCCTTGCCGTCGCCCCGCCCTTGGCCGTCGCGCTCCTGGGCTTGGCCGTCGCGCTCCTGGGCTTGGCCGTCCGGCTACTGGCCTTCGTTGTCCCGCTCTTCGGCTTGGTCGTCCCGCTCGTCGCCTTGGTCGCGCCGGCCTGCGACTTCACCGCGCTGCCCGTCCCAGCCGTCTTGGCCGGCGCGCCAGCCGCCGACCCGTCGCGGACCGGCGACTCGTCACGGGCCGGCGACCCGTTGCCATCCGGGGCGGCGATAGGCCGCGTCGCCGGGCGCTTATCGCTGCGCCGGTGGGGACGCGTCCGCGGGAGCGATCCCATGACTTCACGTTTGGGTTGCGGGCTCATTGGGTCCAATAATCGCGTACCCGTGGCGACGGCGCGTCGCGCCCGTGGACCGATCGCTTGGCCACTCAATGCGGTTTCCGCTCGGGAATGCCAAAACGCGCGCCGAGCAGACTAGGCTGAGAGCAGATTTCTCGGCGTAACTTGAAACACCGAGAGCGGTTCTACGTATTGACCTCAGAGATCAAGGCGCTGCCGCTGAGAGCGGCTACCTTGACATAGGCCCGCGCGGGCCTCAGCCCCAATTGACTTCATAAAATATAGTGACTATAGTCGCTGCGTATGTTTGAGTAGCGGTCGTGCGCTTTCATTGAGCGCCGGACGCTGTCATTTGTACTGAGGGACGGCACTGCCGGACGTGCCGCCGCCAACGACGGAAACGGAAACAGATGTCAGTAGCGGAACTGCAGGAACTCGAAGAGATCAAGGGCCTCGTCAACCGCGGCCAGCAGCTTGGCGTCCTGACCTATTCGGAGATCGCCGGCGCCGTCTCTGAGCTCGATCTTGACGAGGCCGACGTCGAGGAACTTCACGGCTTCCTGGAACGCGCCGAGATCGAACTGGTGGAAGAGGTCGACCCCGCGCTCGCCGCTGCCGAGGTGGAGCGTGCCCCGGATAAGCGCGGTCGCCGCAAGGCCAAGACCGCGCTGGATCTCAAGCCGGACATGACGACCGACTCGCTGCAGCTGTTCCTGAAGGACATCGGCAAGGTCCGGCTCCTCACCGCTCAGGAGGAGGTCGACCTGGCCAAGCGCATCGAGCGCGGCGACCTCGACGCCAAGCAGAAGATGGTGGAGTCCAACCTCCGGCTCGTCGTCTCGATCGCCAAGAACTACCGCAACCAGGGCCTCCCGTTCCTCGATCTGATCCAGGAAGGGACGCTGGGTCTGGTGCGCGCCGCCGAGAAGTTCGACTACCGCAAGGGCTTCAAGTTCTCCACGTACGCGACGTGGTGGATCCGCCAGGCGATCGCCCGCGCGCTCGCCGACAAGGCCCGCACCATCCGCATCCCCGTTCACGTCGTCGAGAAGCTCAACAAGATCGGCCGCGCCGAGCGCAAGCTGGTGACCGAGCTGGGCCGCGAGCCCACCGCCGAGGAGATCGCCGAGGTGACCGGGATCGAGCCCGACGAGGTGGAGTCGATCAAGCGCTCCGCCCAGGCGCCGGTCTCCCTGGAGAAGCCGGTCGGTGACGAGGAGGAGTCCGAGTTCGGCCAGTTCATCGCCGACGAGCGGGCCGAGTCCCCCTACGAGCGCGCCGCCGAGATCCTCACCAAGGAGGCGCTGCGCGAAGCCCTGGAGAACCTCAGCTACCGCGAGCGGCGGGTGCTGGAGCTCCGCTACGGGCTCGGCGGCGAGCATCCGCGCACGCTCGACGAGGTCGGCCGCACGTTCAACGTGACGCGTGAGCGTATCCGCCAGATCGAGAACCAGTCGCTGAAGAAGCTCCAGTCCCTGGCCGAGGCGCAGAAGCTCCGCGACGTGGCCTGATCCACCAGAGTTGTGAGCAGTTTGACCAGACGGCCCGGCGGCCTCCCGCCGGGCCGTCTTGCTGTTCGGGGACCGCACACGCCTCGCGTCGGGCCACCACACGTCCCACGTTCGGCCACCACACGTCCCGCGTTCGGCCACCACACGCCTCGCGTCGGGCCACCACACGTCCCGCGTCTGCCCACCGTCTCCATGCTTCAGTTCGTGAAGCATTGCGCTAAAATGTCAAAACCTGATGGCTGATAGAGATACGTGTCCCGTCTGTCGGACGGCAGAGATCGTCTGCGGCAAGTGGACGCTGCTCGTCATTCGCGACCTCGCCGAGGGACGCTCGCGCTTCTGCGAGCTGGAGCGTTCGCTCGCCGGGATCAGTCCCCGTACGCTCTCGCTGCGGCTGCGCGCGCTGGAGGAGGAGGGCATCGTCGAGCGCCAGACCTTCCCCGAGGTGCCGCCGCGCGTCGAATACATCCTCACCACCAAGGGCCGGGCGCTGGTGCCGCTGATCGAGAGCATGCGCGCGTACGGACGCGAGTGGCTCTGCGGCGACGCGGCCAACGAGTCTGACCCGGTGCCGGTCACCGACGGCGAGCGTGAGCCCGTCGTCGTCGCCGCGGCCTAGTGGTCCCTCCCGCCTGAGCGCCGTTGCGGATCGCGCTTTCGGCTGATGAGCTGACGGGGATCGCCCGCGTGCTGCCCGAGCGGGTGCGCGCCCGGGGCCACGAGCCGGTTCTGCACGGGGCGTTCGCCGCCGGCGAGCCGGCCGACTGGGCCTGGGCCAGCGAGCGCGCCGCCCGCGATGTCGCCGAGGGCGCCGCCGACCAGGCCATCGTCGCCTGCTGGACGGGCACCGGCGCGTCGATCGCCGCCAACAAGGTGGCCGGCATCCGCGCCGCCCTGTGCGGCGACGCCCAGACGGCGGCCGGGGCACGACGCTGGAACGACGCCAACGTGCTGGCGCTCAGCCTGCGCACCACCTCCGAGGCCGAGTTGGAGGAGATCCTCGACGCCTGGATGAGCGAGGCGCCCAGCCAGGACGACAGCGACGCGCGCAACGTCGCGCACCTGGGCGAGATCGACGGCGCACGCTGAGCCCGACGGCCCGGCGCTGGCAGGACCGCCCGCGCTGAGCCCCCCGCGCGGCCGCGGCGGTTGCAAGCCCGCTGGCGCGAGCAGGATCGCCGTCAGCGGCGAAGAAACGGCTCGGCGTGCGCAACATATCCCTGCATCGCTGGCTCGAGGCCTTCACCGTCGACGCCTCCGGCCGGCTCTCGGCCGAGGCGGCGGGCGGTGCCGAGATGCCGTTCGATCTCCATGAGGAGCGCGGCAGCGGCCGGGTCCCGCTGTACTGCTACACGCCGCTGACCGGCGAGTTCATCGAGTCGCGGATGGCGGTGCTGGCCACGATGCCGAGCTACGCCGATGCCGCCGACGCCCTGGCCGAGAGCGACGCGCTCGACGTGTACCTGTCCGAGCACGGGGTCAAGGCGCCGGCCGACGCCTACGGCCGCTGCCAGGCGACGCTGCGCGTGTTCCTGGAGTGCGTGTTCACCGATCGCAACGGGTTCGGCTTCGAGCCCGCCCACTTCGAGGCCGCCTACGCCGAGCTGGAGCGCGCGCTCTACGAGGGCCACTGCACAGCGACCGTGATCGCTCCGGTGCTGGGCCTGGCGCTCGACTCCGGCACGATGGAGATCCGCCTCGACGAGGGCCTGTCCCTGATCCGGGGAGACGCTCTGCCGGACGCTCCCGCCGAGGCCGTGTGGGGCGACGGCGAGGAGCCCAACGTCATGGCGGTCCTGGCCATCGACCAGCAGCGGGCCCAGCGACCCCCGGTGGCGATCGCCCGCGCCCGGTTTCGGCGGATCCTCAGCGCGCTGCGGCTGTTCGAGCGCGGCGGATACGCGGTCGGCCCGGTCGGATGGGCGCGCACCGAGGCCGGACGGTGGCGGTCGGTGCCCGTCGGCTTCAGCGGCCGGGCGGGTGGAATCGGCTACCTGACGATCGTGCCGGCGGCGCAGGAGGAGGAGCTGCGCGCCTTCTACCGACTCGTGGCCCGGGAGGCGCCGAGCGCCGAGCTGGCCTGGGCGCTGGCGCGGTTTGAGATGGGTTGTGGGCGCCTGGCGCCGTTCGAGGCGCTGACCGACTACCTGCTCGCCCTGCGCGCGCTCCTGGAGCCCGAGGGGCCGCCGAGCGGGCGGCTGGCCCAGCGGCTGGCCGTCATCTGTGCCCGCCCGGAGGAGCGGGTCGCCCTGTCCGAGCGCACCGCGCAGGCGATAGCGCTGGAACGGGCGGTGATGGCCGGCCTGGCGGGCGGCGGCGACGGGTCCGGCGGTCCGGAGGCGCTGGTGGACGAGCTCGGCGAGCATCTACGGGCGATCCTGCGCGATGCCCTGTGCGGCCACCTGAACCCGGACCTATGCGCGGTGGCCGACGAGCTGCTGGCCGAGTCGGCGGCCACGCCGGCGGCGTAGCCCACGAGTCCGCAACCGGCGGGAAGGTTCGTTAACCTTCGAGAGGACCGCTCCCTACTCGGTCGCCTTCTTGGAGGCCGGGAGTGTTTTGCCCGCCAGGCACGACACCGTAAGTCCTGGGGCTCGTAAGTAGTCAGGGGGAGCGCGATCACAGCGGCGAGCGGGCTCAGGCCCGCTCGTTCTGTGTCTGGGCCGCCGTTCTGTCTCTCTGGGGCGCCCACCTATTAGGCTCTCGAAACCGAGATGAGCGACGACCCCCTGATGTGCATGATCGAGATCCCCATGGGGAGCCGCAACAAGTACGAGTACGACTCGGAGCTCGGAGCGATCAAGCTGGACCGGTTCGTCTCGGCGGCCGTCGTCTATCCGACCGACTACGGCTTCCTCCCGGAGACGCTGGCGCCCGACGGCGACGAGCTCGACGTGCTGGTGTGCGTCTCGGCGCCGACGTTCCCCGGCTGTATGGTGCCGGTGCGGCCGATCGGCCTGTTCTGCATGAGCGACGAGCACGGCGACGACAACAAGGTCGTGTGCGTGCCGGTCAACGATCCCCTGTGGAATACGTACTTCGAGGCCGAGGAGCTGCCGAAGGCCGTGCGCGACGAGATCTCGCACTTCTTCAGCGTCTACAAGGACCTGGACCTCGACCGGCACTCCGAGCCGAAGGGCTGGCGCAACCGCGACGCGGCGCTGGCCGAGATCGCCGACGCGCAGGAGCGCTTCCGAAGCCAGGCGTCCTGAGCGCCGGCCCCGGGCGACCGAGATGTTTCACCTCGAGCTTCGCCAGTTCCCCCACGTGGCCCGGGCCTTCAACCTCACGCGAGAGGAGCTGGACCTGCGATTCGTCCGGCCGTGGGTGGCCGGCTCGATCATCGAGCACGACGACCGCCGCTGGGCGCCCGAGCGCACCCGCCTGAAGATCCTGGAGGGGCCGGAGCTCCGCCCTGAGGAGCTGGGGATGGGGCGGGGTTGGGCCAGTGCCACCAAGCAGGGCCGGGACGTGACCGATGCCCTGCTTGCCGAGGCGCGCCGCGGGGCCGAGGCGCGGCCGGAGGTGGATTCGCTCAAGGCCGCCGTCCTGGAGGTGGCCGCCACCACCATCAGCGTCCAGGACGTGATGGCGCTGGCCGCCGCGGCCCATCCCGGCTGGCGGCCCAGCGAGCAGCTGGCGCTCGCTGAGCAGACGGTGTGGGAGATGCTCCATCAGCAGCGGCTGGCGCTGACCGCCGGCGGCGAGCCGGTCGACCGCGGGCAGTGGCAGCCGATCCTGCTGAGCTGGGAGACGTGGACCGGAGCCGGTCCCCGGATCGAGCTGCGGGCGACTGGCGGCCGGGCCGGGACCGGGTCGTGATGAGAGCTATCGGCGGCCGGGCCGGGACCGGGTCGTGATGAGAGCTATCGGCGGCCGGGCCGGGACCGGGTCGTGATGCGAAGAGCGACCGGCGGCCGGGGCGGGACCGGGCCGTAGCGAAAACTACGCGGTGACCTCGGCGATCAGCCGCTCACGCTCGGCCGCGGTGGCGAACAGGTAGCGGTGGACCCGCAGCAGCCCGGCGACGTCGTGGACGTCGTCGTCGAGGCGCGGGATGAGCAGCAGCGGCTCCCCGCCCAGCTCCTCCTCCAGGCGGGCGAGATTGCGCGTGTCGCGCCGGGCCAGCCGGTGGTAGTCGGCGAAGTTGGCCGCCACGCGGCCCGCCAGCTCGGCGGACAGGTCGTCGCCGAGCGCCGTCAGCAGATCCTCCGGCTCGGCGTCGCCCAGGATGTCGTGGTGCACCCGGTTGACGATCACGCCGGCGAACGGGAGGCCGCTGTCCTCCAGCGTGCGCCGGAACCAGATGGCCTCATCGATCGCCGCCTGCTGGGCCGAGGTGACGAGCAGGAACGCGGTCGTCGGCGCCCGCAGCATCTGCTCCACCTGCTGGGCGCGGGCGCTGAAGTCCTCGGTCATGTCGCCGAGCAGCCCGAAGAACGTCGACAGGTCGCCGACCAGATCGACGCCGGTGACCTTGCGCAGGGCGCCCAGGAGCGGGGCCGCGCCGCGGCCGAACAGGCGCATGCCCATCCCGGTCGGGCGGATGAACGCCTTGAGCGCCCGCCCCTCCAGGAACGACGTCAGCCGCCCGGGCGCGTCGAAGAAGTCCATCGCGTTGCGCGAGGGCGGGGTGTCGAGCACGAGCAGGTCGAAGTCGCCGTCGCGGTCAAGCTCGTAGAGCTTGGCCACCGCGGTGAACTCCTGGGAGCCGGACACGGCGGTCGACAGCTCCCGGTAGACGCGGTTGGCCTTGATCTCGCCGGCGCGCTCCGGGTCGGCGGCCACCCGGTCGATCAGCTCGTCGAACGTGCGCTTGGGGTCGAGCATCATCGCCCACAGCTCGCCGCGCATCTCGATCCCGGTGCCGGTCAGGCGACTGGGCTCCACGCGCCGCGGCTCGTTGGCCAGCTCCTCCAGGCCGAGCGCGTTGGCCAGGCGCTTGGCCGGGTCAATCGTCACCACGGCGACCTTGGCGCCCTGCGCGGCCATGCCCAGGGCGATCGCGGCCGAGGTGGTCGTCTTGCCGACCCCGCCCGAGCCGCCGCACACGCACACGCGCTTGTCCGCCAGAAGATCCGAGACGCTCATCGGGCCTCAGTCTAGGGTCGCCGTTTATCTTCTGAGGTGGCGCTGAATCCCGGAAGGCTGCCCACCGAACGGGGGCCGGGGACCATGGACGCCGCCGGCCCCGGGTGGTGATCAGCCGGGGACGTCGAGCAGCCGGTCGCCGAGGGTCTCGTCGTGGATCTCGGTCACGCTGACCCCCGGATCCGGCAGCACGCGCAGCGCGTCGGCGGGAAGCTCGACGCTGACCGGCGTGCCCTGGCGGTAGGGCAGCGCGGCTCCGTCGTTGCGCACCAGCGTCTGAAGCGCCGCGCCGGTGGCCAGGCGCAGGAACACCTGCGTGGTGGAGCCGAGAAACACGAGCCGCTCGACCATTCCAGGTACGTGGTTGGGGCCGTCGCTCTCATGAGGGTGCAGGTGGATCCGCTCGGGGCGGATCGCCACCTTGACCGCGCCCGTGGCGTCGATGCGCCCCGCCTCGGCCTGCACCAGGAAGTCGCCGAGACGCAGACAGCAGCCGCCACCGGGCGAGCCGGGCTCGACCCGGGCGTCCATCAGGTTCGACACCCCAAGGAAGTCGGCCACGTAGGCGTCGGTGGGCCCGTTGTAGACCTCCTCCGGGCTGCCGATCTGCACGATGACCCCGTGGTTCATCACGGCCAGGCGGTCGGACATGGTGAGCGCCTCCTCCTGGTCGTGGGTGACGTACATGAAGGTGATGCCCACCTGCTTCTGCAGCGCGCCCAATTCGACCTGGAGCGTGCGGCGGAGCTTGGCGTCCAGCGCCCCCAGCGGCTCGTCGAGCAGCAGCACCGACGGACGCAGCACCAGCGCACGGGCCAGGGCCACCCGCTGCTGCTGGCCGCCGGAGAGCTGGTTGGGCCGCCGCTTCTCATACCCGGACAGCTGGACCAGCTCCAGCGCCTCGCCCACGCGAGTGTTGACGTCCGCCTTGGCCAGCGACTTGTACTTCAGGCCGAAGGCGACGTTCTCGGCGACGGTCAGGAACGGGAACAGCGCATAGCTCTGGAACACCGTGTTGACGTTGCGGCGGTGGGGCGCCCAGCGGCCGACGTCGACGTCGTCGAGCAGGATCGTGCCGCTCGTCGGCGGCTCGAAGCCCGCGACCATGCGCAGCGTGGTCGTCTTTCCGCAGCCGCTCGGCCCCAGCAGGGAGAAGAACTCCCCGGCCGCGATCTCGACCGAGATGTTGTCGACCGCCGTGACCTCGTCAAACCGCTTGGTCAGCGACTCCAGCTTGACATTGCCTCCACTCATTTCAGCCCTCTCAGATGCCTGCGATGCCGGTCAGTGCCTCGGTGCCACCCTTCGTGCGTTCGCCCCGGGTCATCCACCGGTAGGCGACGAAGCCGATCAGCGCGGCGAGAAGCGACAGGACCAGCATGATCGTGGCCAGCGCGTTGAGCGCCGGCCCGCTGAGCCCGCCATGGACGTTGGAATAGATCAGTACCGACATTGGTTGCGTGTTGGCGGTTGACGACAGTTGCTCGACGATGACGAAGTCATCCACCGTGCTGGCGAACACCAGCACGGCGCTGGCGAAGATCGCCGGCATCAGCAGCGGCAGCAGCACGCGACGGATCGCTCCCAGCCGCGACGCTCCGAGGTCGGTGGCCGCCTCCTCGTAGGTACGGCCAATCGAGACCAGCCGGGCCCGGACGATGATGGCCGGCCAGCTGAGGTTCCACACCACCAGTCCGGCCACCTCGGCCGGAGTCCCCAGGCGGATGAACGTCAGCGCCTGGGTGACGAGGAAGAACAGTGCGACCGCCAGCAGCAACTCCGGGATCACGAACGAGAAGATCATGACCAGGTTCAGACCGTTCGAGGTCTTGGTCCGCCAGCGGTCGATGCCGATGGCGAACCCGACCCCGATCGGGACGCAGATGAGCGTGGTCAGCACCGCCAGCACGATCGTCTGGATGACGGCGTGGTGCAAGCTGGGGTTGTGCAGGACCGAGGTGACCTGGTTCCCCACGTACCACTTGGTGGAAAAGCCCTGCCAGGTGGACTGCGATGCGCCCGTGTTGAACGAGAACAGCACCGCGACCCCGATGGGCACGATCGACCACACGATGTACAGCCAGGTGAAGCCCTCCATCGCCCATGGTCGCCGCCAGGGGTTGCCCCGCACCCGGGGCGGAGCGGCGACCGCCTCCTGCCCGGGGGGAGCGCCGACCGGTTGACCGACCACGCTGGCCATCAGGCGTACTCCCTCGAGGCGCGGGCCGTGCTGAGCACGTAGTAGACCATCGGGATCAGCAGGACGATGAGCAGCATGAGCGCCAGTACCGCGCCCTGCCCGGTCTGGCCCGGGGAGGTGAGCTGGCCCTCGATGGCATTGCCGATCATCGTCGTCCCCGGCGCGGCCGACAGCAACTGGTTGGTGAAGTAGTCACCGAGCATCGGCAGCGCGGTGATGAACACCCCGGCCACGATGGCCGGCTTGCTCAGAGGGACGGTCACCCGCCAGAACGTGCGCCACTTGTTGAGACCGAGGTCGCGCGCGGCCTCCAGCAGGCTCGGGTCGATCCGGTCCATGAACGCGTAGAGCACCAGGATCAGGTACGGGATGTATCCGTAGACGAGGCCCATGATCACCGTCACCGACTTGCCACCCAGCCAATCGGTGTTTCCGGGCAGGCCGACCGCCGACAGCGCCTTGTTGAACAGGCCGCCCTGCTGGAGCAGGTCGATCCAGGCCAGCATGCGCATCATGTAGCTGACCCAGAACGGCGCGATCAACAGGACCAGGAACAGCGTCTTGCGCCGGCCGGCATAACGCGCCACAAACCAGGCGACCGGATACGCGATCGCCAGCGAGATCGCCGTGGCAATCGCCGTGTAGAGCAGCGTTCGCAACGCCGGCGGCCCCAGGAACGCTCCGGTCCCGGCGATGTTGTTCCAAACGGCTGTCAGGTTGGCGCTTGACCAGTTCAGCGGGTTCCATACCGGCTGCGCCGTCTGAAAGAACGGGTTGACCGTCCCCCCGGCCACGGCCAGCATCACGTAGAACGGCGCCACGAACAGGACGAGCAGCCAGATCGCCCCCGGCGCGGCCAGGCCCATCCACAGCCAGCGGTTACGCCGACCGATGCTGTCCTGGTGAGCGCGTGCCGCGCTCACGCTAGAGCCCCTTGGAGAACGTGCTCCAGGTCGACTCCCACTGCGCGTTGGCCGCCGGCGGCAACTCCAGTTGGAAGATCCCGTTGTGGAAGTAGTCCGGCAGCACGACGGTCGAGGTCAGCTCCTGGGGCAGGAGCTTCTCGGAGATCAGCCGCTGGGGGGTGATTCCGTTCAGCGGCGACATGTAGCCGTAGTAGCTGTAGTTCTCCAGCGCGTTGTTGGTGTCCAGCAGGTAGTTGATGAGCAGGTGGGACAGGACGGGATTGGAGCCCCCCTTGAGGTTGACCATCAGGTCGTTGGCTACCGGGCCCTTGCGGTTGGCCGGGAACCAGTAGCCCAGCCATTCGATCTTCCCACCCTTGGGCAGGTACTGGTACGAGGAGGCCATGTCGCCTGACCACGCGTGGTGGATCCAGGTCTTGCCGCTCGGCACGTCGGTGTAGTCGTTGTTGTCGATCCGCACCCCGGTCAGGCTGGAGAGCTGCTGGAGCGCCTTGCCCGCCGCCTGGATCTGCTGCGTGTTGGTGGTGTTGAGGTCCAGGTTGCCGGCCTTGAGCAGAGCCAGGCTGATCGTCTCCCGGTAGTCGTCGAGCACGGCGACCTTGCCCTTGTACGCCGAGCCCTCCCACGGCATGTTCCATGAGGGGCTCAGGTTCACTTTGTCCTTGCGCCAGGCCATCCCGGTCGTGTAGATGGAGTAGGGCGTTGTGTACTGCCAGCCCTGGTCGTAGAACGGATTGCGATAGTCGGCCCAGGTATTGGCCATGTTGGGGATGTAGCTCTGGTTGAGCGGTCGGATCATCTTCGATTCGACCAGCTGCCCCAGCACGTCGACGGTGGGGAAGAACACATCGAAGTTGAGCTGGCCGCTGCCCAGCTTGGCGATCGCCTCCTCCATGTTGTTGAACGTCGTCAGCTGATAGCGGCAGTTGTACTTCTTGCAGAAGTTCTTGAGGACGGCCTCATTGATGTACGCGACCCAGTTGTAGAGCTGTAGGGTCGCGCCCGTCTCCGGCTTGAGGCCGGCGGCGATCGGCTTGTTGTCGGAGTAGATCGGCCACTTGACCGGGTGGTCCTGGCGCGGCAGCGGGACGCCGCCGCTGCCGGTCGGCCCCGCGTTGCTCGCCGAGCCGCAGCCCGCCAGCAGTCCGCCCAGGGCGAGCCCGGCGCCCGCGGCCAGCAATTGGCGCCGGGAGACCCCGGTCTCAGCCGGTTCGGGCCGCCGGCGGATCCCTCCCTCGGACCATCCCTCACGTGGATGCATGCCAGATCACCTCTCCTCTTTTGCCGTCACGGTTGCGGCCACGCCGTTGCGCCGGAACGTAAACCCCAGTTCGCTGGACGCCAGCGCAAGGCAGCGGTCGACCAGCCGCTCGGGGGTGAGATCCGGCTGCCCCAGCGTGACCTGGACCCCCAGCCCGTCGAGCAGGCCGCTCAGCGACAGGGCGAAGTCGTCGGCGTCGACTGACGGGTTGAACTCGCCGACCGCCTGGCCCTCGCGGACGATGTCGGCGATCAGCGCCCGCTGGCGCCGGTCCAGCCGGAAGTACGAACGCCGCACGCTCGGATCCCGGCGCGCCCGGACCCAGATCTCCATCCACAGCGTGTAGTCGTTGAGCCCGCCGGGACCGAGGCTCGTCTCCTCGATCAGGTGCACGAGCTTGTCCGACGCCGCCTCGATGCGGTCGTTGCCCTCCGACAGGCGCTCATAGAACTGGCGGTCGGCGTACTCGACGGCCTCCTCGAGCAGCCGGTCCTTGGACTCGAAGTAGTAGAGGATCGTGGGCGAGCTGGTGCCCGCCCGCTCGGCGATATCGCCGATCCGGGTGTCGAACAGGCCGCGTTCGTAGAGCACCTCGGCGGCCGCCGCGATGATCTGCGGCTTGCGCAGATGGTCGACTTTGGGGCGCGGGCTCAACTTCTCCGATCCTCCCTCGGCGTTTGACCGGGACGTATACTGAACCGCGAGTCAGGAAACTACGGAGCGGATCGGCGGCTGTCAAGGCACCGAACGTTTCAATCTCGTGAGGGAGGGGTCGTGCCGTGACCGATGTGGCGGTGCTGGGAGCCGGGCTGGCCGGGCTGGCGGCCGCGCGGGACCTGGCGCGGGCCGGCGCCGACGTGGTGGTGCTCGAGGCGCGCGACCGGCCTGGCGGGAGGGTGGAGGCGGCGACCCTGTCCGACGGGCGCGTCGTGCAGATGGGCGGCGAGGTGGTCGGCGCGCAGCACACGGCGTACATCGGTCTGGTGGACGAGCTGGGCCTGACCATGGAGCCGAGCTACGTCGTCGATCCGGGGGAGATGACCTGGGGCATGGAGGAGGGGGTGTACGTCGGTGACGATCCGCCCTGGATGACCGAGCCCGAGCGCGAGGACCTGGCCCGGGTGGACCGCGCGTTCACGCGCCTGGCCGCCGAGGTCGACCCCGACGATCCCTGGAGCCACCCGGACTCGCGGCGCCTGGACGAGATCAGCCTGGGCGCCTGGCTGCGTGAGCAGGGAGCGCTTCCGGCCGTGCGCCGTCGCCACGCGCTGGCCTCGCTGTCGCTGTCCTGCGACGGCCCCGAGCGCAGCTCGCTGCTGGCCGATCTGCGCAAGCACGCGACGCTGTCCGGTGACGGCTTCTACGACCTGGCGGCCTGGGAGGGGCTGCGCTGCGCCGAGGGCTCGGCCGCGGTGGCGCTGGCGATGGCGTCCGAGCTGGGCGACCGGCTGCGGCTCGGCGCCGCGGTGACGGGCGTCGCCGTGCACGGGCCGCGGGGGGTGGCGGTGACGCTGGCCGGCGGCGAGGTCGTCGATGCGGACGCGGTGGTGTGCACCGTGCCGGCCGGCCCGCTGCGGGGCGTCGAGATCACCGGCCTGAGCGATGCGCGGCTGGCCTCGCTGCGGGCCCAGCGCCAGGCGCTGGCGGCCAAGATCGTCGTCGCCTACGACGAGCCGTTCTGGCAGGGCGGTGGGCAGAACGGCCTGGCCGAGGCCGAGTGGTTGTTCGGTTCCACCTGGCCGCAGGGCGCCGGGGTGCTGTCGCTGCTCGTGCCGCCTGAGCGGCTGGCCGCGTACCTGGCCGCGCCCGCGGGGGTCCGCCGCGGCACCGTGCTGGCCGGACTGGCCGCGCTGTACGGCCAGGACGCGCGGGCGCCACAGGCGATGCTGGAGCGCCGCTGGGGGACCGACCCGTTCACGCTCGGGTACATCACCAGCTGGGCGCCCGGCGACCTCGGCCGGGTCGGCCCGCTGCACGGGCGCCACGAGCCGCCGTTCTACGTGGCCGGCTCCGACCACTGGGTGGCCGGCTACATGGAGGGGGCGGTGCGGACCGGCCGGGCGGCCGCGCGGGAACTGCTCGGCGCGCCGCTTCAGGCCTGACCGGCCCGGGTGTCATCCGATCGGTGCCGGGCACCCTGGCGGCCGGCCAGTTGCTCTCCGAGCCCGAGATCTCGGGCCAGCGAGGAGGCGACGGCGCGGCGGGCGCGCTCCAGCGGGATGGCCGAGTCGCCGATCAGCGTGCGGACGCCGTAGCCGTCGAGCAGGGCGAGGGTGCGGTCGGCGACCTCCAACGGGTCGCAGCGGTCAAATTCGTGATCGCGCACTCCGGCCTCGATCTCCTCGGCAAACCAGGCCCGCAGCCGGGCGTACAGCTCCTCGGCGACCGGTCGCAGCTCCGGGTGGCGGATAGCCCGCAGCCACAGCTCCACCCACAGCACCCAGTCCTCCTCCAGGGCCGGCGTCGTCGGCAGGCACTGGTCGACCATCGCCTGCAGGCGCTCGGCGTGGGGGGCCCCGGCCGGGACGCCGGCGTCGAGCCGGACGTCGCCGGCATGGGCGTAGGAGTACTCCAGGGCCTCGGCCAGGAGCGCCTCGCGGCTGTCGAAGTGGTAGTGGACAAGCGCGGTGGAGACGCCCGCCGCCATGGCGATGCGGGCGATGCGCACGCCGTCGATGCCCTCCCGGGCGATCTGCCCGACGGCCGCGCCCAGGATGCGCTCACGAGCCCCCTGCCGGTGGCGGGGGCTCACGCGCCTCCGGTGGCCAGGTCGGCCCGGATCCGGTCGGCGAACCAGGCCACCCCGGACTCGCGCCGCGACAGCGGACCGCACCGGTACCCTCGGGTCATCAGCCCTTGCTGGACGTTGTCGACGAGGTCGACGTCCTCGTCGAGCACCAGCGTGTTGAGCTTCTGGTTGGCCCACTGGACGAACCGGGTCCGCGGCCCGGCGCCGGGCGGGCGGAAGCACATGTACACGTCGGTCGTCTTCTCCGCGCCGTCGGGGATCAGCTGCCAGGTGTCGATCTGGTCCGGGTACAGGTCGATGGCCGTGTTGGGGTAGATGAACGCGTAGCGCCATACCCGCCGGTCCTGCTCGGGCAGCCCCGGCATCGGCGTTACCAACTGCGCGTACGCGCGCTCCAGCCAGTTGCTCGACGCCTTGGATCGCAGCGGGGCATCGAACCAGACCCAGTGGTCGTGGACCTCCACGTCGTAGTGCTTGTAGTCGAGCATGCGCATCAGGCCGGGATGGGCGATGGGGATGTGGTAGCCCTCGATGTAGTTGTCGACGACCGCCTTCCAGTTGGCGGGCTGGGTTCCCTGGCCGGGGGAGAACTGGGTCAGGCTCTCGATCCGGTAGGGCGCCAGGCGCTGCGGCAGGTCGCCGACCAGGTCGGCGAGCGGGGTGGCGTCGGAGTCGAGGTTGACGAAGATCAGCCCGCACATCTCCTCGACGCGGACCGGCATCAGGCCGAGCCGGCGCTTGTCGAGCTTGTCGCCGAACGCCATGCCCTCCGGGACGCCGATCAGGCTGCCGTCGAGCCGGTACGTCCAGCCGTGGTAGCGGCAACGGATCGCCGCCTTGCACTGGCCGCTCCCGCTCAGCAGCCGGGAGCCGCGGTGCCGGCAGACGTTGCGGTACGCCCGCAGGCCGCCCTGGTCGTCGCGGACGACGAGCACCGGCTGGTCGCCGGCCCGCGATGTGATGTAGCTCCCGGGGCGGGGGAGGGAGCCGATGTGGCCGGCCAGCTGCCAGGTGCGCTCGAAGATGCGCTCCTGTTCGTCCTCCACCACGGCCGGGTCGGTGTACAGGCGCGGCTCCAAGGCGAGGCCGGAGGGGCTGGGCGGGGCGGTTGTGGTGTCCATATCCCTTTTCCTGACTTTGTGATCAGTTTATATTTAACCCCATGGTCAAGCGGGCCGCCTGGCTGTCGATCACCCCGGAGCCCGAACGCGAGCTGCCGGAGGCGGTGGCGACGCTCGCCGCCGGCGGGCGGCCCGGCCCGGCCGCGGTCGACGCCGAGCGCCGGCGCATCGAGCGGCTCGTGCTGCACGGCAGCCAGCGGCGCTGGCTGGCCTATCTGCACGAGATCGTCGACCTGGTGGAACGGGAGGCGGGCTGCGCCGACCCGGCGGTCGTCGCCGCGCGCGACCGGGCGGCCGCCGTCGTCGTCAACCACCACAACCTGCTGCTGGCGCTGCCGGGTCCCGGCGCCCGCCTGACCGCCATCGACCGAGCCCGCCTGGACCCGCACCACCACTAAAGGAGCCTGATGAGCACGACGATTCCGCCGCCCGCGATCGCCCTCAGCGACGATCAGATAGCGCTCCAACTGCGCGCCCGGGAGTTCGTGGAGCGCGTGCTGATGCCGCTGGAGCTGGAGGCCGAGGCCGCCGGCGGCCGGCTGCCCGACGCGACCGTCGCCGAGATCAAGCGCCAGGCGATCCGCTCGCGGCTGCACGGCGGCCGGATCCCGCTGGCGCTCGGCGGCCAGGGGTGGACGATGGTGGAGTGGTTCGTGGCCAACGAGGTGTTCGGCCGGGTGACCAACGGCCTGCACTGGCACGTGCCGAGCGTCTACAACGTCTGGCTGGACGCCACCCCGGAGCAGTTCGAGCGCTACGCCGAGCCGGCCCTGCGCGGCGAGGGCGGCGATGCCTACGCCGTCACCGAGGCCGAGGCCGGCTCCGATCCGTCGCGCATCGCCACGACGGCGCTCGCCTCCGGTGGCGGCTGGCGGATCAACGGCGAGAAGTGGTTCGTGACCTCCGGCGACGTGGCCCGGGTTTTGATTGTGATGGCCAACGTCGTCGACGGAGCGGATCGCCTGCCGACGCTGTTCCTCGTCGAGCCCACGGCGCCCGGCGTGGAGTTCGTCGACGACCCCCGGTTCACCCACAACTACCCGCACGGGCATCCCACGATCCGCTTCACCGACGTTGAGGTGCCGGCCGACGCGGTCGTCGGCGGCGTCGGCCATGGCGACGACCTCCAGCGCCGCTGGTTCACCGAGGAGCGGCTCGGCATCGCCACCCACGGTCTCGGCGCCATGTGGCGGCTGCTCGACGACACGACGGAGTGGGCGCTCACCCGGGTTCAGGGCGGGCAGCGGATCATGGATTACCAGGGGATCTCGTTCCCGCTGGCCGACTCGGCCACAGAGGCCGCGGCCGGCCGGCTGCTGGCGCTTCAGGTCTGCGGGTTGATCGATGCCGGCGCCGACCCCAAGCTCGTCCATGCCAAGGCGTCGATGGCCAAGCTGTTCGTGTCCGAGGCCGCCGGCCGCTGTGCCGACCGGGCCGTCCAGGCGTTCGGCGGCCGGGGCTACCTGCGCTCCAACGTCGCCGAGCGCTTCAACCGCGAGCTCCGGGTCGACCGGATCTGGGAGGGGACGAGCGAGATCCAGCGGCTGATCGTCGCCCGGGCGCTGGAGCGTCGGGGGGTGGAGG
>JBPYFQ010000197.1:0-4201 GCA_051985625.1 Solirubrobacteraceae bacterium | reverse complement strand
ATCCAGTCCCAGTACCACGAGTTCTTCATCGTCGTCGGCGCGCGCTACCAGGGACTGCCGGTCAGCCGCTGCGTCTACATCTGGGTCGACAAGGACTTCGCCATGTACCGCGGCTGGATCCAGGGCTTCCCCAAGAAGCTCGGCTCGATCCACATGACCCGGTTGTTCGCCGCCGGCCAGGCCACGCCGACGCTCGAGCCGGGTGCCCGGTTCGGCGCCACGTGCACGGCCAACGACCGCCAGATCGCCCGGATGGCCGTCACTCTGGAGCACGTCTCCGAGGCCGGTCCCACGGTCAACGACCCGCCGATGCACAACACCCGCCACTTCCCGGCGGCGGCCGGCACGACGCCGGCGGTGTTCGAGATGGTGCGCGCCGGCGGGCGCGACAGGGAGGTGACGCCGGTCTGGGAGGGGAGCGCCGAGCTGCACCTCTATGACGACACGCTGGAGGACCTGCAGGCGATCGCTCCGCACGAGATGCTGCGCGGTTACCGGTTCACCTTCGGCTACACGGTTGACGGCGTCGACGTCGTCGCCCAGCATCAGGAGAAGACAGCGCCATGAAACACGTACGCATCCGGCACGACGGCGAGGTGCGCCAGGGCACGCTCAGCGCCGACGACACGGTCCGCGGCGACGGCTTCCAGGTGGCCGTGGCCGACGTTCAGGAGTGGCTGGCGCCCGCCAGTCCGTCCAAGATCATCGCCACGCATCTGACGTACCGCTCACGCGCCGTGGAGTACAAGATGGCGAAGCTGCCCCAGACGCCGTCCTATTTCATGAAGCCGCCCTCATCCGTTTCGGGCCACCGGGCCCCCGTCGTCCGCCCGGCCGGCTGCCGGTTTCTCAACTACGAGGGCGAGGTGGCGGTTGTCATCGGACGGCGCTGCCGCGGCGTGTCGGTCGCCGACGCGCTCTCGTATGTGGCCGGCTACACGGTGGCCAACGACTGGGGCGTCCATGACTTCCGCCACGCCGACCGCGGGTCGATGCTCCGCGTCAAGGGCCAGGACGGCTTCTGCCCGCTGGGCCCCGCGCTGGTCGATGCCGCCGACGTCGATCCGGAGGACCTGACGCTCCGCACGTTCGTCAACGGCGAACAGGTCCAGGAGGGGAACACCGGCACCGACCTGATGTTCTCCTTCGCCTACCAGGTGGCCGACGTGGCCCGCCTGATCACGCTGGAGCCCGGCGATGTGCTGCTGACCGGCACGCCGGCCAACTCGCGGCCGGTCGAGCCCGGCGACGTCGTGGCCGTCGAGATCGCGGGGATCGGCCGTCTGGAAAATCACGTCGTACAGTCCGAAGAGGAGATGGAGCCCGTGGGTGAGCAACCGGCGGTGACCGCGCAGACGCTGCACGTCGCGCTCACCATTCCCGAAGACGAGGCCGAGCGCGAGGTCGGGCAGGGGGCGATATGAGCGTTCCCCGCGTCCTGCATCCGTTCGCCGCCCCGGCCAAGGAGGCCGGCGGTTACCTGGAGATCGTCCGCGCCGAGGGCTGCCGCCTGTGGGACTCCGAGGGCGCGACGTATCTCGACGGGACGGCCTCGCTGTGGTACTGCGCCGCCGGGCACGGGCGCACCGAGATCAACGAGGCGGTCAGCCGCCAGATGGGCCAGGTCGCCGCCTTCCACACGTTCGGCCGCTTCACCAACCCGCCCTCGCAGCAACTGGCGGAGGCGCTGCTCGACCTCCAGCCGATCCGCGACGCACGGGTCTTCTTCACCAACGGCGGCTCGGAGGCCGTCGACAGCGCCATGAAGGTGGCCCGGGCCGGGCACCGGGCGGCGGGCCAGGCCGGGCGCACCGTGTTCCTCAGCCGGCGCTACGCCTACCACGGGGTGATGCTCGGCGGCACGTCCATCGGCGGCCTGCCGGCCAACCGCACCCCGTATGGGCCGCTGCTCGGCGACACCTATCAGGTGGACCGCGACAGCCTCGACGCCATGCGAGACGCAGTCGCCTACCACGGCCCGGACCGGATCGCGGCCATCATCGCCGAGCCGGTCATCGGCGCCGGCGGGGTGTTCCCGCCCCCGCCCGGCTATCTGCAGGGCCTGCGGGAGCTGTGCGACGAGTGCGGCGCCGTGCTCGTGTTCGACGAGGTGATCACCGGCTTCGGGCGGCTCGGATCCTGGTTCGCCAGCCATCACTACGGGGTGGAGCCGGACCTGATGACGTTCGCCAAGGCCGTCACCAGCGGCTACCAGCCTCTCGGCGGCGTCGTCGTCGGGCCCCGGGTCCGGTCCTGGCTGGAGGCCGACGAGGACTACCTGCTGACCCACGGCGGCACGTACGCCGGCCATCCGACCTGCTGCGCCGCCGGGCTGGCCAACCTGGAGATCCTCCAGCGCGAGCGGCTCCCCGAGCGGGCCGCCGCCGGCGGCCGGCGCTTGCGGACGGGCCTCGAGCAGCTCCTGGGCCGCCCGGGCGTCGCCGAGGTCCGCGGCGAAGGCCTGATGCAGGCCGTCGGCCTGGCGGCGCCGCTGAGCGCCGGCCCGCTGGCCGAGGCACTGCTGGCCCGCGGCGTCATCGGCCGCAGCCTGCCCTACGCCAACTCGGTGGCGTTCTCGCCGCCACTCATCATCTCCGACGCCGAGATCGACGAGCTGGTGGGAGCCATGGACGCCGCGCTCGCCGAGGTCGCCGCCGCCGTCTGAGCCGCCCGGCCCCATGGACACCACCGACACGGCGCGTCTTCCGATCGCCAGCGTCGTCGACCAGGTCTACTCGGCCACGCGGACCCGGATCATGGACGGGACCCTGCCCCGAGGCGCCCGGATCCATCAGGAGGATCTGGCCGACGAGCTCGGCGTCTCCCGCACCCCGGTGCGCGAGGCGCTGCGCCGGCTGGCCGCCGAGGGGCTGGTGGAGATGCGCACCAACCGCGGGGCCCGCGTCGCCGACGTCGGCCGCGACGACATGAACGCCGCCTACGAGGCCCGGCTGGTCATCGAGCCGGGAGCCGCCCGGCTGGCCGCCCAGCGCCCGCCGGCCCGGCCGCTGTCCCGCATGCGCTCGGCGGTCACCGCCCAGCGGCGCGCCATCCCCAACGTGCGCCGCAGCTTCGAGGCCAACCGCGACTTCCACCTCGCCCTCGTCGAGGCCTCCGGCAACCCGTTCCTGCTGCAGCTCGCCGAGCGCCTATGGGTCACCCGGATCGGCGAGGCGATCTACGAGCGGCAGTCCGAGACCCCGGAGCGGATGGGCCGCGACGCCGACGAGCACGAGCAGATCCTGGGCGCCATCGAATCCGGCAACGCCCGTCAGGCCGAGTCGCTGACGCGCCGGCACCTGGCCGACGCGATGCAGCGGTCACGGGACATCCTGAGCTGAGCCCCATCCCTGGCGGCGGGTGGCTGGCGGGTGGGATGCTCGCTCTGGGTCGGAACAACTTCGGGCCACGACGTGGGGATGTGGCGTTCACGGGTGCTCGTTGTACGAATGTGATAACCGCCGAATCGGCTGGTTTCGGGGCGAGTGTCAAGTTGTGGGTGCTATGGAAGGGGTTAACTTGACACTCGGTGCCGCCGGAGTTGTGACGGCCGCCGGTGCGCGGGTCCGCGCGCTCCGGCAGCTGATTTGCCACCGCGGAAGCGGCTCAGCGTTATCACTTTTTGATAACCGCGCCGCCCCCAGACGACCAGTCCCTGCGATCCCGACTTCGTTGCCAGAAGTTGTTCCGCCGACCGTTGACCTTCACCCGCCGGCACGCCGCCGCGAGCGATCGAGCCGGGTTACCGCTCCGCCACCACCGGGTTTGACAGCGTCCCCACGCCCCCGACCGAGATCTCCACGACATCCCCCTCCCGCAGGTAGCGCGGCGGCTGGCGCGAGTCGCCGACCCCGCCCGGGGTGCCGGTGGCAATGACGTCCCCGGGCTGCAACGTCAAGCCCGCCGAGAGGTACACGATCAGCTCCTCGGCGTCGAAGATGAGGTCCCGCGTGTTGGCGTCCTGCATGAGCTCGCCGCTCACCGTCGTCGAGAGGTCGATGTCCGCCAGGTCGATGCCGTCCAAGGAGGCGATGGCCGGCCCCATCGGCGTGAACGTGTCAAAGCTCTTGCCCAGCGTGAACTGGCGCAGCGGAGTCTCCAGCTGGGCGCGCCGGCCGGACACGTCGTGGAGGATCGACAGTCCGCCGATCGCCGCGCGGGCGTTCTCCCGCGTGGCCCGGTACGTGGGCCGGCCGATGAC
>JBPYFQ010000196.1:0-29368 GCA_051985625.1 Solirubrobacteraceae bacterium | reverse complement strand
GACGCTCTGTGCCGAAGCAGACAGGGTGCTGACCTTCTGACCTCGCCCGGGGTGTCGTCCTCGCGGCAGATCGAGCGCTGCTGCGAGGTCGATGTTGCGTTTAAGGTGATCACCGCGATGCGGGTGCCCGATCACTCCACGATCGCGGAGTTTCGCCGCCGTCACCAGGACGCGATCGGTGACGTGTTCGTGCAGATCCTCGCGCTCTGCGCCGAGGCCGGGCTGGTGAAGGTCGGGGTGATCGCGATCGATGGCACCAAGATCGCTGCCAACGCCTCGCGCGAGTGCAGCCGCTCCTATGTCTCGATCGTCGAAGAGTTGCTGGCCGAGGCCGAGCAGGCCGACCGTGATGAAGACCAGCGCCATGGCGATGACCGCGGGGATGAACCGCCGGCCGGGCTGCGCTCTCGAGACGAGCGCCGCCAAGCGTTGGCTGAGGTCAAGGCGCGCTTGGAGACGCAACGCTCAGAGCAACTGGCCGGTGGTGTGGCGGCCGAGTTCGACGCCGGGATCGAACTGGATCTCCAGCAGCTGACGCGTCAGCGTCAAGGTCGTCGCAGCTGGCAGCGCGACGCTGCTCACCAGCTCGACGCGCACCGCGAACGCCAAGCCGACCCGATCCCTCGTGGACGACGCCAACGCTTAGAGGACGTTAAACACCGACTCGAGCAGGAACTGGCGGTCGACACCGCGGCCAACCGGGCCCATGAGCAGTTTCATATCAGCGGCCGCGACACGTTGGGCAGACGGATCGGCAAGAAGCCCAAGCCGCACACCCCACCGCTGCTGCCCGAGGGGGCGGTCAATCCACACAATCGCAAAACTGCTGTTTTGCAGCAACTTCCCAGTGCCGCCGGCAGGGCTCGAACCTGCGACCGTCGGATTAAAAGTCCGCTGCTCTACCAGCTGAGCTACGGCGGCGTGCCCCTCATCATGCCAGCACGCCGGCTCAGACCGGGACGACGCCCCATCGCTCCGCCAGCCCGCTGATCCAGTCGCCGACCCGTCCAGGCTCGTCGGGCGGCACGTCGACCACGACCAGTTCGTCCACCCCGAGCGCGGCCAGGGCCGGCACGTCGTCCGGATCGCCGCCGTCCTCGAGCGCCACCGCGATCCGGAACTGAGCCAGGTCGCGATCGACCGCGGCGCACACATCGGCCAAAAAACCCAGCCGTTCCCGCACGGCGTCGACGCCGGCCAGGTTGAAGCCGTACCAGCCGTCGCCGGCTCGAGCCACCCGCCGGAGGGCGGCATCGCTGTTGCCGCCGATCATCACCGGAATCGTCCGGTCTCGCACCGGCTTCGGGTACACGCGGACGTCGGAGAACGACGCGAACTCACCGGTGAAGGACGCCGTGTCCTCGCGCCAGAGGACACGCATCGCCTCCAGGTACTCCTCGGTGCGCGCGCCGCGGCGGGCGAACGGCACGCCCAGCGCCGCGAACTCCTCCTCAGACCAGCCCACGCCAACCCCCAGGAGGAGCCGACCCTCGCTCAGCCGATCGAGACTGGCCGCCCGCTTGGCCACCACCACCGGATTGTGCTCCGGCAACAGGAGCACGCCCGTCGCCAGCCCGATGCGCTCGGTCACCGCGCAGGCGAAGCCGAGCACGATGAACGGGTCCAGCCAATCCGCCTGCGCCGGCACCGCGATCCGGCCGTCGGCCGAGTACGGATAGCGTGACCGCGGCCGGTCGACCATGACCACGTGCTCGCCCGCCCACAGCGTGGCGAACCCGTGCGCTTCGGCCGCCGGCGCGACCGCGGCGATCACCTCACGACGCGCTCCCGAACCGATCCCGAGTGCGTGCAGGCCGAATCGCATCAGCCGGCCCAGGCCACCGCCTCGATCTCCACCAGCATCCGCGGGTCGATCAGCCCGCTGACCTCCACCATCGTCATCAGCGGCCGATGGGAGCCGAACACGTCGCCGTGCGCCCGCCCCACCTCCTCGGCGCGGGAGATGTCGGTCACGTAGACCCGGGTCTGGACGACATCGGCGGGGCCCAGGCCGACGCGGGACAGCTCGTGCTTGAGCTTGCTCAGGATCTCGATGGCCTGCTCGTAGGGCGTCTCGCCCACGATCGCCCCGCTCGGCTCGACCGATGTCGTCCCGCCGACGAGCACGAAGGAGCCGGCCCGGACCACCCGGCTGAAGCCGAACTGCCCCTCATAGGGCGACGGAGGGTCGCCTCCGAGCCTCAGGTGCGCTTGGCCTCCAGCCTCGCCTGAATGCACGTGGCTCGGATCGTCCTGCTGGCGCTCGGTCAATGCCGGAAGTGGCGCCGGCTGGTGAAGACCATGGCCGCGCCCGCCTTGTCGACCGCCTCCACCGTGAGATGGTCACGGACCGAGCCGCCCGGCTGGATGATCGCGGTGACCCCGGCCTCCAGCGCGAGGTCCGGGCCATCCGAGAACGGGAAGTAGGCGTCGGAGGCGAGCACCGCCCCGTCCACGCCGTCGCGCGCCTTCTCCAGCGCCAGCCGCACGGCGTCGACCCGGCTCATCTGCCCGGCGCCGATCCCGATCGTCTGCAGCCGCCGTGACACGACGATCCCGTTGGACTTCACGTGCTTGCACACCTTCCAGGCGAACGACAGCTCCTGCCACTCGGCCTCGGAGGGACGGCGCTCGGAGACGACCTGCATCTCGCCCCGCTCCTCGATGTCGAAGTCCCGGTCCTGGACGAGAAGACCGCCGACGACCTGCCGGACCTGCGGCTCGATCATGTTCGGGGTCCGCCGTTCCCGATCGTCGAGGATCCGGGTGTTCGGCTTCTCGGCCAGGACCTCCAGGGCCTCCTCGTCGTAGCCACGGGCAAACAGAACCTCGATGAACTGGTCGGACAGGACCCGCGCCAGCTCGGCGTCGACGGCGCGGTTCAGGCACACGATCCCGCCGAACGCCGACATCGGATCGCAGGCATACGCCTTCTGATACGCCTCCAATGCGGTCGCCCCGCAGGCCACGCCGCACGGGTTGTTGTGCTTGATGATCACGCAGGCCGGGATCTGGAACTCCGACAGCAGCAGACGCCCGGAGTCCAGGTCCAGCAGGTTGTTGAACGAGATCGGCTTGCCGCCGAGCTGGCTCACCATCGACAGCACGTGGGTCCGCGCTCCCACCTGCTCGTAGTAGGCGGCCCGCTGATGCGGGTTCTCGCCGTAGGGCAGCTCCAGCACCTTCTCGAACGCCCGCACGAACAGCGGCGGGAAGTCCTCGCGCTTCTCCTGGAACCAGCGGGCGATCGCCGTGTCGTAGCGCGCCGTGTAGGCGAACGCCTCCGCGGCGAGGGACTCCCGTGTTCCCGGGGACAGCTTCCGGTCGGCCTCGCGCAGCTCGGCCAGCACCGCGTCGTAGCTGGCCGGGCTGACGACCGGCGCCGCGTACGTGTGGTTCTTGGCCGCGGCCCGGATCATCGTGGGACCACCGATGTCGATGTTCTCCACGACCTCGTCGTCGCCCACGCCCCGCCGGGCGGCAGTGCGCTCGAACGGATACAGGTTCACGCACACCAGGTCGACGAATTCCACGCCCTGGTCGTCGGCCGCCTTGAGGTGCTCCGGGTTGTCGCGGACCGCCAGCAGGCCGGCATACAGCTTGGGGTGCAGGGTCTTGACCCGGCCGTCCATGATCTCCGGAAAGCCGGTGAGGTCCGAGATGGAGCGCACCGGGATCCCGGCCTCGGTGAGCTCCTTGGCCGTCCCGCCGGTCGAGATGACCTCTATGCCCAGATCGGCCAGCCCGCGAGCGAACTCCACGATCCCGGTCTTGTCCGAGACGGAGAGCAGCGCGCGTTTGATCTGCACATCGGACTCGGTCGACAGCACGCTCACCGGCTGCTGACTTGCCTCCATGGGCTCGACTCTACCGGGATATGACGACGCGGCGTGGGTTGGCCGGGTCAAAGCGCACCGCCCCCCGGGCGATGAGCCGGACCGCCTCCACGAGCAGGTCGTGCTCCACCGGATGAAGCCGCTCCAGCACCTCTGCGGCGTCCTGCCCGTCCGGGCACTCGATCGCCTGCTGGAGGATGACCGGGCCGCTGTCGACCCCCTCGTCGACGAAGTGTACGGTGGCCCCAATCACCTTGACGCCGTAGTCGAGCGCCTGCTGGATGGCGTTGAGCCCGGGAAACGCCGGCAGCAGCGCGGGATGGACGTTGATCACCCGCTCGGGGAAGGTGGCCAGGAACTCCGAGCTGAGCAGCTGCATGTAGCCGGCCAGGACGACCAGGTCCACCTCGCGCTCGCGCAGCCAGGCCGCCATCGCCGCGTCCCGGGCCGGGCGATCCGCGAACCCGTCCAGCTCAAACGCCCGGGCCTCGATCCCGGCCGCCCGCGCCCGCTCCAGCGCCCGGGCCGCCGGCTTGTCGGACGCCACGCCCTGCAGCACGATCCCGTCGTGCCCGTGGGCGCGGTCGATCAGCGCCTGCAGGTTCGTGCCGGCGCCGGAGGCGAGGACGCCGACGTTCATGCCGCCGCCAGCTTCGGGAACCGGCCGCCGGTGGAGCGCAGCCGGCCCGCCTGGAGCAGCTCGTCGACGCGCTCCAGCACCTCGTCGGAGCGCAGGTGCGAGAACGTGCCGTACCCGGCCAGCCCGTCATAGGCATACCGGGCGACCACCTTGGAGCGCCCCCCGCGCAGGATCTCCACGGCTCGGGTACGGCCGACGGGCGGCTGGGCGGACACCACCACTTGCACGATCGCCGAGTCAAGATCCCCGCCGGTTGCCGCCCCAGCGACCGCAGCCGCCGCCCCGCCCGCCCCAGCCGACCGCCGCACCGGCATTGCCACCGGAGCCGGGCGCAGCCCCGGATCGCAGACATCGCAGCAGGGGCCGTCGGCCTGCCCCGGCGAGCGATCGCCGAAATGGTCGAGCAGCGCCCGGCGCCGGCAGCCGTCGCCCTCCACGTAGCCCCAGACCGTGCGGTACTGACTCCACCGCACCCGCTCGGCCTCGCGCGCCATCGCCAGGCAGTGGGCGGCGGCGGTCCGATCCCACCGGCCGGCCAGCCGGCCGACGGCCCGGTCGGCCGGGGCCGGCGCCGGCACCACCACCCCGGCGCGGGCGAGAACGCCGAGCACGGCCCGCACCGCCTCGTCGTCCCCGGCGCCCCGGTCGGCGAGCAGCCCGGACAGCTCCGCCACGGCCAGGTCATAGTGCCCGTCGCACCCGGCCCAGGTGAGCCGCTCGCCGACGCGATCAAACGCCTGCGACGACAACCGCGACCGCTGGATGAAGAACACGTGCAGCCCCTTATCCCGGGACTCGGCGAACAGCACGCAGCGAGCCGGCGCGCCGTCCCGGCCGGCGCGGCCCGCCTCCTGGTAGTAGGCCTCGAGCGAGCTGGGCACCGCGGCGTGGGCGACGGTGCGCACGTCGGCCTTGTCGATCCCCATCCCAAACGCGTTGGTGGCGACGATCACGTCGGCGCGGCCGGTCATGAACTCCTGCTGGGCGTTGCCCCGCTGTTCGGCGGGCATCCCGGCGTGGTAGGCCACAACCCCGCAATCCAGGGTGCGCGACAGCGTGGCGGCCAGCGACTCGGTGGCGCGGCGGGTGCCGGCGTAGACGATGGCCGGCCGGGCGCCGGGCTCCGACAGCGTCCGCACGAGGCGCTGCTCCTTGTCTCGAGCCCCACCGCAGCGGGCCACCGCAAAGCTCAGGTTGGGACGATCGAACCCGGTCGCCACCCGGACCGGATCGCGCAGGCGCAGCCGAGCCGCGATGTCGCCGGCAACCTGCGGCGTGGCGGTCGCCGTGAGCGCCATCACCGACCGCGCGCCGACCCCCGCCGCGGCGTCGGCCAGCGTGAAGTAGTCCGGGCGGAAATCGTGGCCCCACTGCGACACGCAGTGGGCCTCGTCGACGACGAACAGCCCCACGTCAACCGTCGCCAGCGTCCGGGCGAACGCCGGCGAGGCGAACCGCTCCGGCGCCACGTACAGCAGCCGGACCTCGCCCCGGCGTACCCGGGCCATCGCCTCGGCGTTGCCGTTGTGGCTGCGCTGCGAGTTGATCATCGTCACCGAGCCGGGGGCGATGCGATGGATCGCCCAGGCCTGATCGCGCATCAGCGCCACCAGCGGCGAGACGACGATCGTGAGGTCGTCGCGCATGAGCGCGGGCAGCTGATAGCAGAGCGACTTGCCCGATCCGGTCGGCATCACCACCAGCGCATCGCGCCCCTGCAGAGCGGCCGCCACCGCCTCGGCCTGCCCGGGGCGGAAGTCCTCGAAGCCGAACAGTCGGCGCAGTGCGTCACGCGGGTCCATAACGGGCGCCCGACGATACCGCCGGGTCCGGCCGACCCCGCCCCTACCCGCCCCTACGCACGAACGAGCGGAAGCTCGTTCTCCAGCGCGAACTTGCCGTTGGCCGTCTCGGTCCCGCGGAGCGGGTATTCACCGGAGAAGCAGGCGTCGCAGTGCTCCGAGCGGCTGCCGCCGACCGCCTCATAGACGCCCGCCAGAGACAAATAATGCAGCGAGTCAGCGCCCAGCTCGGCGGCGATCTCCTCCACCGACCGCCCGTGGGCGATCATCTCCTCCCGCGTCGACATGTCGATCCCGTAGTGGCACGGGTGCTTGATCGGCGGGGCGGAGATCCGCAGGTGGACCTCGGCGGCGCCGGCCTCGCGCAGCATCTGCACGATCTGCCGATCGGTCGTCCCCCGCACTATCGAGTCGTCGACGACGATGAGCCGCTTGCCGGCGACCACCTCCGGAACCGGGTTGAACTTCATCCGCACGCCCTGCCGGCGCAGTTCCTGGCCGGGCTGGATGAACGTCCGCGCCACGTAGCGGTTCTTGATGAAGCCGTCGTCCTGCGGCAGGCCGGACGCCCGGGCCAGGCCACGCGCCGCGGCGTTGCCGGAGTCCGGCACCGGGATGACGACGTCGGCCTCGACCGGCGCCTCGCGCCACAGCGCCTCGCCCATCTTGGCGCGCGCCACCTGGAGCCGCACCCCGCCCATCCGGGAGTCCGGGCGCGCGAAGTAGATGTACTCGAAGACGCAGAACGAGCGACGCTCACCCTCCACCACCCGGCGCGAGTGCAGGCCGTCGGCGTCGAGGGTCACCATCTCGCCCGGCTCCACGTCGCGCACGAGCCGGGCGCCGATCAGGTCCAGCGCACACGATTCACTGGCCACGCAGTAGGCGGGCGGCTCGGCCGATCCGGGCGGCGGGTCGATCCGGCCGATGCACAGCGGCCGCAGCCCGTGCGGATCGCGGAACGCGACAACCCGGTCGTCGGTCAGCACCACCGTCGAGAACGCACCCTGCAGGCGGGGCAGGACCTCGGCCACCGTGTCCTCGATCCCGTCGGCCGGATGGGTCGCCAGCAGCGCGGCGATGATCTCCGAGTCCGACGTCGAGTGGAACGGCACGTCCCGGCCGCGCAGCTCGGAGTGCAGCTCGACGGCGTTGATCAGATTGCCGTTGTGGGCCAGCGCCAGCGTGTGATGGTCGTCGCGCACGATCGGCTGGGTGTTCTCCCACTGCGACGAGCCGGTCGTCGAATAGCGAACGTGGCCGATGGCCAGATCGCCGATCAGGCCGCCGAGCGTGTGCTCGTCGAACACCTGGTTGACCAGCCCCTGATCGCGGACGGCGATGATGTTGCCGTGCTCGGGCGTGGTGGCGATCCCGGCCGACTCCTGACCCCGGTGCTGGAGAGCGAACAGGGCGAAGTACGCGAGGCGGGCGACGTCATGACCGGGCGCATAGATCCCGAAGACGCCGCATTCGTCGCGAGGGCCGTCGCGGTGATCGAGAGGGGGAGGCATCATTCCTGAGCCTTAGGCACGTCAGGCTAGCAACGCCGCCTACAGGTATTGAGCGAGCCCCCGCTCGCGGGCCGCCCGCAGATCGGAAACTGCGACCTTCCAGCCGTCCACCTCCAGGTCCGAGCCCCCGACCCGGCCGATGATCGCAAGCCCGGCCAGCGCCTCCTCCGGGCCGGAGACGACGAACGCCCGCCCGGGCGCCTCGGCGAACGGGTCGAGGCCGTCCGGCACCGTGACCGTGGCCCCGATGTCCCCGGCGATGCAGCATTCAGCCAGGGCTGTCGCCAGACCGCCCTCGGCGATGTCATGGGCATTATGGAGCGCCCCGGACGTGACCAGCGACCGGACGTGGTCCTGCGCATCGCGGACCGCTTGTGTATCCGTGGGCGGCAACGGCCCGGCCGCCGCCTCGCCCCGGAGCTTGGACACCTCGGAGCCGGCGTGGCTGAAGCCGCTCACCTCGCCGATCAGCGCGATCGCATCCCCCGCGGCGGCGAACCCCAGCCGGCCGGCCCGGGACGGGTCGGGCAGGCGTCCCACCATCCCGATGACCGGGGTGGGGAAGATCGGCCCGGTCGGAGCCTCGTTGTACAGCGAGACGTTGCCGCCGACGACCGGGACGCCGAGGGCCTCGCACGCCTCGGTGATGCCCTCCACCGCCTCGGTCAGCTGCCAGGCCACGTGAGGCTTCTCGGGGTTGCCGAAGTTCAGGCAGTTGGTCAGCCCGAGCGGGGCGGCTCCCACGCAGGCCAGGTTGGCCGCGCACTCGTATACGACCTCGGCCGCGCCGCGCCGCGGGTCGCAGGCCACCCGGCGCCCGTTGCCGTCGATGGCGACCGCGATCGCCTCGCCCGTCGGCAGGGTCAGCACGGCGGCGTCGGCGTCGTCCGGCCGCCGCACGGTCCGCGACTGCACGACCGGGTCGTACTGCTCGAACACTGGGCGGCGCGACGCGATGTTCGCCGACCCCAGCAGCGCGGTCAGCGTCTCGGCCGGGGACTCGTCCCCGTTGAGGACGGCTGGCGCGGGGGAGTACAGCGGCCCGGCGGGCGGTTCCGGCGCCAGGTCATAGAGCGGGCAGTCATCAACCAGGATCCCGACCGGGAGATCGGCCACGACGTCGGGGCCGGCCAGGACCCGCAGCCGGCCGGAGTCATTGACCTCGCCGATCGGCGTCGCCAGCGTCTCCCACCGCTCGCACACCGCCAGGACCTCGGCGACGCGCTCGGGCTCGACCACGCACAGCATCCGCTCCTGGGACTCGGAGACCATGATCTCGAACGGCTCCATCCCGGGCTCGCGCAGGGGCACCCGGGCGCAGTCGATGTCGAGCCCCACCCCGCCCTTGGACGCCATCTCCGACGAGGACGAGGTGAGCCCGGCCGCTCCCAGGTCCTGCAGCGAGACGAGCAGCTCGGAATCGAGCAGCTCCAGGCAGCACTCCAGCAGCTTCTTCTCGGCGAACGGGTCGCCGATCTGAACCGAGGGACGCTTGTCGGCGTCGTCCTCGCCAAATTCCGCGGAGGCGAGCACCGAGGCCCCGCCGATGCCGTCGCGCCCGGTCAGGGCCCCCAGCAGCACGAGCACATTGCCGGGCCCGGCGGCCGCCGACCGAATGAGCCGGTCGTGCGGGGCGAGTCCCAGGCACATGGCGTTGACGAGGCAGTTCTGCTCGTAGCTGGGCTCGAAGTAGATCTCACCGCCGACGGTCGGCACCCCGATCGAGTTGCCGTAGTGGCCGATGCCGGCCACCGCCCGGTCCAGCAGGTATCGGGAGCGCTCGGAGCTGGCCGGCTCGCCGAAGCGCAGCGAGTCGAGCACCGCGATCGGCCGCGCCCCCACCGCGAACACATCGCGCAGGATCCCTCCCACCCCCGTGGCCGCCCCCTGGAACGGCTCGACCGCGCTGGGATGGTTGTGGGACTCGACCTTGAACGCCACGCCCAGGCCGCCGCCGACGTCGACCACGCCGGCGTTCTCCCCGGGTCCCATGAGCACCGCCGGGCCCTCGGTGGGCAGCCGGCGCAACAGCTTCTTGGAGTGCTTGTAGGCGCAGTGCTCAGACCACATGAGCGACAGCATCGCCAGCTCGGTGTCGGTCGGCTCGCGCCCCAGGCCCTCCAGGATCAGCTCATACTCGGCGTCGGTCAGCCCCAGCTCGCGGTGCTTGGCGGAGCTGGCGCTCGGCGTCATCACGCCGGGACGCGGTCGCCCACGTGCGACCGCAGCGACTCGAAGATGGCCAGGCCCCCGGTCGGTCCGGTCAGCGGGTCGACGGCGTGCTCGGGATGCGGCATCAGCCCGAACACGTTGCGCCCCTCGTTGCACACGCCGGCGATGTCGTCCAGCGAGCCGTTCGGGTTGTGGCCGGGCGCGTAGCGCAGCAGCACCTGGTCGTTGGCCTTCAGCTGGGCCAGCGTGTCGTCCGGCGCGTAGTAGCGGCCGCTGGTGTGCTTGACCGGGATCGACAGGCGCTGCCCCGGCGTGCACGCGCGCGTGAACGGGGAGTCGGCCGAGGCGACCTCCAGCTCCACCTGGCGGAAGATGAACCGCAGCGTGATGTTGGGCAGCAGCGCCCCGGGCAGAAGCCCGGCCTCGCACAGGACCTGGAAGCCGTTGCAGATGCCGAGCACCAGGCCGCCGCCGCGGGCGAACTCGGCCACCTCCTCCATCACGGGCGCGAACCGGGCGATGGCGCCGACGCGGAGGTAGTCGCCGTAGGAGAACCCGCCGGGCACGACGACGCAGTCGACCCCCTGCAGGTCCCGGTCCTGATGCCACAGGATGACCGCCTCGCCCACCGTCCGGCAGGCCAGCTGGGCGTCGACCTCATCGCAGGAGCCGGGGAACCGGATGACCCCGAACTTCACGAACCGTCCTCGACGATCTCGAAGTCCTCGATCAGCGGGTTGGTCAGCAGCCGCTGACACATCTCCGGCAGCCGCGCCGGGTCCTCCACGTCAAGCTCGATCAGCCGCCCCACATGGACGTTGCGCACGCCCGTGAAGCCGAGCGCGGGCAGGGCCCGCTCCACCGCCTGGCCCTGGGGGTCGAGGATCCCCGCCTTGGGCCGGACCAGGACGCGCGCCCGCACGACCGTCGCCTCAGGCCCTCGTTCGCGCCAGCCAGGCGTCGAACGGCTCGCCGGTGATGCGCTCGTACGCCTCGACGTACTTCTCCCGCGTCCGGGTGACGACGTCGTCCGGGATCGGCGGCGCCGGCGGGTTGCGGTCCCAACCGGTCGAGGAGGCCCAGTCGCGCACGAACTGCTTGTCGAAGCTCGGCTGCCCGCGGCCCGGCTCGTACTGGTCGGCCGGCCAGAACCGCGAGGAGTCCGGCGTGCAGATCTCGTCGCCGATCGTCAGGTTCCCGTCGGCGTCGAGGCCCAGCTCGAACTTGGTGTCGGCCAGGATGATCCCGTTGGCGCGGGCGTGCTCGGCCGCGAACTCGTACAGCGCCAGCGACACGGCGCGTACACGCTCGGCCAGCTCCCGGTCGCCGATCAGCTCGGCCGCACCCTCGAAGTCGATCGCCTCGTCATGGCCGACCTCGGCCTTGGTCGACGGCGTGAACAGCGGCTCGGGCAGGCGCTCTGACTCCTGCAGCCCGTCGGGCAGCGTGTGCCCGGACACCTTGCCGGTGGCCTGATAGTCCTTCCAGCCCGAGCCGGTGATGTACCCGCGCACGACGCACTCGACCGGCAGCATCTTCAGCTTGCGCACCACCATCCCGCTCCCGCGGGCCTCGTCCGGCACCCCGTCGGTCACCGACACCACGTGGTTGGCCACGATGTCCCGGGTCTTGTCAAACCAGAATGCCGACAGCCCGGTCAGCACGCTGCCCTTGTCCGGGATCGGCGTGGGATGGACCACGTCGTAGGTGGAGATCCGATCGGAGGCGACGATCAGCAGCTCGTCGCCGAGGTCATAGATCTCGCGTACCTTGCCGGACGCGAGGAGGGGAAGGTCTTTGAGGGCGCTCACGAGGGCGATCCTAGCGCGGGGTTATGACGACCCGCCCCGGGTCCCCCCCGGGACGAGACGCAAGATAAGCGGCTATATCCGGCATCAGACGACACTCGCCATCTGCGGGCCCGCGCCCGGGCTGATCTGCCGCTACGCGATCCCCGCGAAGTTCGCCCAGCAGCCGTGACTGATCCCGAGGCTGTTGGTGCCGAACGAGCCGCCGACGACCAGCGCAGCACCGCTCGGCGCCTCAAAGGTGAACGTGCCGCCCTGGATCTGTGCGCTCTGCGAGAAGTTCGTCGACCCCAGGCTGTCGGATGAGACGCCCGCATCCCCATCGATGACCGAATTGGACTCGGTGGACGTCACGTCAGCCTCCATCGAGGTGAGGTTGCCCGACGTGGTGCAGGTCAGCGTCACCGTGAACGGGCCATGTCTCAACAACGTCACGGTGTTCCCGGAGGCTGATCCGGCGACCTTCACCACACCGTTCGTGCCGATCCGGCTCCCGCTCGTCAAAAAGCTCGAGGCCGGCTGGCCGCCCAGCGTCGCGGCGCTGCCGGCGGTCGTGGCGTGCGCGGCATTCGCCGCGTTTGTAGCGCTGTCGGCACTCCCGGCGTGCGCCGCGTAGCCGGCGCTCCCCGCCGTGTCGGCCGTGTGCGCGCTGCGGACCTTGCCGAGCTTGCGGAGGTTGATCTGGGTGCCGGTGACCGTGTGCTTGCGCAGCCGGTTGCCGGACAGCGTCCCCTTCCTGATCAGCTGGTCGCCGCTGACGAGCCGGCTCGCCGCCACCGCGGTGCCGGAGCTCGCCACCACCAGCGCCAGCAGCGCCACCACCATGGACGCCGACGGGCGCCGCTGCACAAGACTCCTCATGCCTACTCCCCAGGTCTGGAGGTTCTGGGCGTCCCGTCGCCGGCCACCCCTACCGACCCCGGAGTAGTACGCACAGTCCCGGCGCAGTTCAACCCGTGCAGACAAATGCCCGAGGACGAAACCGCCGCAATCCTCCGGCTCCCTGCTCAAAGAGGACGGCGTCTGAGCTCAGCGCACCAGCCGGACCCGCGGCAGCCGATTCACCCGGATCGTCACCCGGGTGCGGTCCGGCCGCCAGCCGCGCAGGGTGAAGCTGACCAGCAGCCGATCACCGGCCCGGAAGCGCCGGCCCGCCAGGCGGCGCAGCAGGCGGCGGACCGACTTCGCCCCCGCCGCTGAGCGTGCCTTGAACGGGCAGCCGCGCCGGCGGCAGGTCAGCCGCAGGTGCAGGCGGTGGGGCAGGCGGCGGGTGAGCACCCGCACGCGTACCAGCGTGGTCTCTCGCCCGTGCCACGTCCAGTACAGGACCAGGCGCACCTTGAGCGCGTGGCGGCCGCGGGGCACCGGCGTCCGGGTCGGCGTCGGCGCGGGCACCGGCACGGGAGACTTGGGCAGCGACTTGAGCGCCGCGTCGACGGCCCCCATGTTGACCTGCCGCCAGCTGCCGTCGCCCTGGCGCGCGAACTCGACCGCCTCGCCGGACGGGGTCTCGCCGAACACCAGCAGCCCGCCGCTGGAGTCCTTGAACGGGACCAGCGGGCCGGCGACCGGGCTCAGGCCGAACTCGGCGGTGAGGTCGGTCGACGACCACGTCCCCCCGGACGGGTTGCGCTGCACCTCGATCACGTCCCCGTTGCCCGCCGGGTAGAACGCCAGCATGTTGCCGTTGGCCGGGTCGGTGGCCGGGGCCACGGGGCCGTTGGTGCGGGGCAGGCCGAACGCGCTCGACAGGTCGTAGTGGTTCCAGGAGCCCCCGTTGGTCACCCGGCTGAACGTGAGCACGTCGCCGCCCGAGCCGACCGCGAAGGCGACCAGCCCGCCGCCGTACTGGGTATCGGTATACGGCACGATCCCCGATGGGTTGACCGGGCCGGCGCCGAAGGCGGCGGTCAGGTCGTACTGGCTCCAGGTGCCGTTAGCCGTGTTGCGGTCAAGCTCAATCACGTGCCCGGCCGGCCCGGAGCCGAACGCGATCAGCGCGCTGCCGTACTGCGGGTCGGTGTAGGGCAGCAGCGGGCCCGCCACCTTGGTCAGGCCGAACGCGCTGGTCAGGTCATAGCGGTGCCAGGCCCCGCCGCTGGTCTGGCGGCTGATGGTGACCGCATCGCCGTTGGACGCCACCGTCATCGCCAGCAGCCCGCTCCCATAGTTGGGGTCCGTCCAGGGCACGATCCGCCGTGCGGTGGTGCCCAGGCCAAACGGCCCGCTGAGATCCAGCGAGCGCCACGCGGTGCCGGGACCGCCGCTGCGCAGGTCCTGCACGACGGCGCCGCCGGACCCAGGCGCGAACGCGATCGGCCCCGAGCCGTAGTCGGGGTCGGTGTAGGGAAGCACCGGGCCGGCGGTGGGCGCCACGCCGTCCAGGGCGCTGAGGTCGTACCCGGTCCACCCCCCGCTGCTCGGGCTACGGGTGAACTCCACCACGTCGCCAGTCGAGGCCCGGGCGAACGCCAGCAACTGCCCATTGGCGGAATCGATCAGCGGGCTGACCTGGGGCGGAGCCGCGGCACGGGCCCCGGCCGGCGCCAACCACGCGGAGACCACCACCGCCGCAGCGAGCAGCGTGATCACAGCCGGGCCCCTGCGCAGCAGCACGATCACCGCCGCGCAGAGTAACGGAGCAACGATGCGCTGGTGACCTGCAAGGGGCCCGACCCGGCAGCAGGCCGATCAGCCGGCGGCAGCACCCACCGGAACGATCTGATCCAGCCGCCCCACGATCTCGGCGGCGTTGGCCACAAACGGTCCGTAGTCGAAGATGGCGTCGAGATCCAGGCCGGCCCCCGCCGGGTCGGAGGCCACCAGCGACCGCAGCCCCACCCGTTCGTCGAGGGCCTGCTGGGCCAGCCGCTGCACCACTCGGTAGGCGTCGTCACGGGTGCTCCCGGCGGCGACCAGGGCCAGCAACAGCCGCTGGGAGAACAGCGCGCCATGGGTGAGCTCCAGGTTCTCGCGCATCCGATCGGCGTCGACGACCATGCCCTCCACCAGCGCCAGGACGCGGCGCTGGAGGTGGTCGAGCAGGGTGGTCGAGTCGGGCAGGATGATGCGCTCCACCGACGAGTGGGAGATGTCACGCTCGTGCCAGAGCGCCACGTTCTCGACCGCCGCCGAGGCGTTGCCGCGCAGCACGCGAGCCAGCCCGGCCACCTGCTCGGACTTGATCGGGTTGCGCTTGTGGGGCATCGCGCTCGAGCCCTTCTGGCCGCGGCCGAACGGCTCGCGGACCTCGCTCAGCTCGGTCCGGGCCAGGTGCCGAAGCTCGGTGGCAAACCGCTCCAGGCCGGCCCCGGCCAGGGCGATCGCCTGCAGCAGCTCGGCGTGGCGGTCGCGGGCCACCACCTGCGTGGAGACCGGCTCGCGCTCCAGCCCCAGCCGAGCCAGCACCCGGGCCTCGAACTCGGGCGAGGTGGCCGAGTAGGTGCCGACCGCTCCGGAGACGGCGCCGACCGCCGCCTGGGCGAACGCGCGCTCGAGCCGCTCCGCGTTGCGCTCGGCCTCGAAGGCAAAGCCGGCCAGCTTGACGCCGAACGTCGTCGGCTCGGCATGGATGCCGTGCGTCCGGCCGACGCACAGGGTGTCGACATGCTCGCGGGCCTTGGCCGCCAGCGCCTGCACGAGCCGGCGCGAGTCCGGCAGCACCAGCTCGGCCACCTGCTTGATCTGCAGGGCCAGCCCGGTGTCGATGACGTCGCTGGAGGTCAGGCCGTAGTGGATCCAGCGCCCGGCCGGCCCGGCCGACGCCGACAGGACGTCGACGAACGCGGCCGTGTCATGGTCGGTGACCTTCTCGCGCTCGTCGATCGCCGCGACGGTGAAGGTGGCGGAGCGGATCGCGTCAAGCTCCTCCCCTGTCGGCCCCTCCATCTCCTCGCAGGCGGCGACCTCGACCCGCCGCATCGCGTCGAACCGGGCGTGGTCGGACCATGCCTCGGCGAGCTCCCGGCGGGTGTAGCGCGAGATCAACTGCTCAAAGCGGCTTAGGCCGCGGCGCGCGGCGCGGCGGCTTCGTTGAGCTTGTACTCGGTGGTGGCCGGTCCGGCCCCAGCGTTCTTGGCGTCGCCCGCGGCCTGGGCCGCGACGTCCGCGCCGGCCCGGTCGGCGGCCGAGAGGATGGTCTCCAGCAGGCCGGGGAAGCGGCCCTCGATGTCCTCGCGGCGCAAGCGGTTCAGCCGGGTCGTGCCCTGGGGGCGCTGGTGGATGAGACCGGCCTCCCGCAGCACCTTGAAGTGATGGGTGCAGGTCGACTTCGTCACCGGAAGGGCAAAGCTCCCGCAGGTGTACTCGCCCTCGGTGTGGGCCAGCTCGGCGACGATCCTCAGCCGCACCGGGTCGCTGAGAGCGTGGAGCACGGCGCCGAGCTCGAGCTCCTCCGGCGCGGGGTGAGCAATCGTGTCTGTGGCTTGTGTCGACATTGTCCCTCTCATTGTAGGAACCCTTCACACCTTTGTACGACGGTCCTCGTACAAGATGCTAATGTTCGATGAACATCGTACAACGGAGCATCGCGAGGAAGCATATGAGACGAAATGAGTTCGCTCCGCCGGTGGGGGACGCCCGGGACGTTCCCCGTCAGCTGCGCAACCTCGAGGCGGTCATCGCCCAGTACATCCAGGACCTGACGCGCGCCGCCTAGTGCGCCCGGGCCTGTCCCCGGCCGGCGGGACCCCGGCCGGGTGCAACGGATCCGGCGGCTCATCGGCCGATCCACTCACCTCGCCTCTAGATGTTGAGGATACGCGCCGCCAGCACCGCGGCATTGCGCGCGTTGTCGATTCCCACGCAGGCCACCGGCACGCCGGGGGGCATCTGCGAGATCGACAGCAGCGCGTCGAGGCCGCCGGCGACCGACGTGCGGCTCGTCAACGGCACCCCGATGACGGGAAGGTCGGTGTGGGCGGCGACGACGCCCGGCAGCGCGGCCGACAGGCCGGCGCCGGCGATGATGACCTTGATCCCGCGCAGGTGCGCGTTGCGCGCGTAGTCGGACACCACATCCGGCTCGCGGTGGGCCGACATGACCCGCGTCTCGGACCGGATGCCGCGCTCGGTCAGCTCCTGCTCGGCACGCTCCATGGCCGGCAGATCGCTCTTGGAGCCCATGAGGATCGCCACCCGGGGCGCGTCGACGTCCAGTTCCTCGATCTCGGCCGCGGTGTGGGCCAGAGGCGTCGGCTCACTCCCGCCGGCCCCGGACACGGACTCCAGGTTCGGCTGCTCCTGCCCGCCCAGGGGCGCCACATCGGGCTCCTCCTCACGCGAGCTCATCGGACGGCCCTCAGGGCAATATCGCGGCGCATCTGCCTCCCGTCGAAGCGGATCATGTCGGCTGCAGCATATGCGGCGGCGCGCGCGGCTGCGGCCTCAGGGCCGAGCGCCGTGACGCTGAGCACGCGCCCGCCCGCCGTCACCACGTCTCCGTCAGGCGAGCGGCCGGTCCCGGCGTGGGTGACGAACACATCCGGGCCGACCGCATCCAGCCCGGAGATGAGGTCGCCGCTGGAAAACGTCTCCGGATACCCGGCGCTGGCCAGCACGACCGTGACCGCCATGTCCGCCGCCCAGCGGGGAGGCGCGACGGTCGCCAGCCCGCCGGGCTCGCAGGCCGCCCACAGGAGGGCCAGCAGGTCGCTCTCCAGGCGGGGCAGGATCGCCTGCGTCTCGGGATCGCCGAAGCGCACATTGAACTCGAGGACCTTGGGACCGCTCTCGGTCATCATCAGCCCGGCATAGAGCACGCCGTGGAACGGCGTCCCGCGGCGGGCCATGACGTCGAGGACCGGCTGGTGAACGTCCGCGCAGATCTCACGGGCGCGGGCCTCGTCGATGGCCGGAACCGGGGAGTAGGACCCCATCCCGCCGGTGTTCGGCCCCAGGTCGCCATTGTAGATCCGCTTGTAGTCCTGGGCGGAGGCCAGCGGCATCGCGGTCACCCCGTCGCAGATCGCCAGCAGCGACAACTCCTCGCCGGCCAGGTGCTCCTCCACGACGACATGGGTCGTGTCAAAGCGCCGGCCCACGAGCAGGTCCTCCAGCGCGGCCCGGGCCGCCGCCTCGTCCGGGGCGATGATCACGCCCTTCCCGGCCGCCAGCCCGTCGGCCTTGATGACGGCCGGGTACCGGCTGATCGCGGCCATGCCCTCGTCGACCTCGGTCACGACCGCGTACTCGGCCGTGGGCACACCGGCGGCGACCATGATCTCCTTGCAGAACGCCTTGGAGCCCTCCAGCCGGGCGGCCGCGCCCGACGGGCCGAAGCACCGGATCCCGGCCTCGGCCAGCGCATCGGTGATGCCGGCCACCAGCGGCGCCTCGGGGCCGACCACCACCAGGTCGGCGTGCATCGCCCGGGCGGCGCCGACCACGGCTCCGGCATCGGTCGCGTCCAGCGGCACGACACGGGCGTCGCGGGCGATCCCCACGTTGCCGGGAGCGCACGCCACCTCCGGCGCCTGCGGCGAGCGCCGCAGGGCCTGCACGATGGCGTGCTCGCGCGCGCCCGCGCCCAGCACCAGGACCCGCGTCACCTCAGGCTCCGGAGGCGAGGCTCGCCCGCGCCGGCGCCACACGGCCCAACCCCATCAGATGGCGCCGATGAAGTCGTCGATGGGGATCGCCATCAGCGTCTCGTAGCGGCCGGTGCCGCGTGAGCTGAGCTCCAGCGAGACGCGGGCGATCGTCTGCTCGTCGGGCGCCTCGATGACGTTGATGAAGTCGAACTGCCCCAGCGTCGCCCATTGTGCCTTGACCGTGGCCCCCAGCTGCTCGACCTCCTTGTTCACCTCGCGGATGCGGGCCGGATTGTTCTTGATCGTCTGCACCCCTTCGGGGTTGAGCGTCGTGAGCATGATGTAGGTCGGCACCTGGCTCCTCCTTGCGCGGGTAGACGGCGGACAGCCCCACTTGTACCTAATCCGCGCCCGGCGCGTCCCACCCCCCGCCGCGGCTACGGGCGCGACCGCCGCGCCAGGTTGGCCGCGTGCCGCAGGTGGGCGGCGATCCGGTCGCCCGCCACGTCGGGCTCGCGCTGCTCGATCGCGTCGGCGATCGCTCCGTGCTCGGCGATGAACTCGGCGATGCGACCCGGATCGCGAGCGACCGCCGTGGCCGCGATCCGCTGCTGGCGGTCGCGCAGGGCGTCGTACTGGCGAGTGAGGAGGTCGTTGCCGTTGGCGGCCACGATCAGCCGATGAAACTCGCGGTCGGCGATCACGAACGGCGTGCCGCCCTCGCGCAGCGCCTGCTCCTGCTCGGCCACCGACGCCCGGAGGGCCGGCACGACCCGTCCGTCGCCGCCGGCCACCCGGGTGGCGCAGTGGGTCTCGATCAGCAGGCGGGCCTCGAGCACGTCGTCGGTCTCCGACGGGGAGATCGGCTTGACCAGCGCGCCGCGACGGGGATACAGGTCGAGCAGATCCTCGGCCTCGAGTTGGAGGAAGGCCTCGCGGACCGGCGTCCGGCTGATGCCCAGTTCCTTGGCCAGCTCGTTCTCGCTCAGCAGCACCCCCGGCTCCCAGGAGCCGTCCAGCAGCCGTTCCTTGGCCAGCTCGTAGGCGCGCGCCGCCGAGCTGGAGCGGCGGGCGAAGCCGGGGCGGCCGGGGAGGGTGGGACGGAGGCTCGGTGACATGGGGTTCACAAGGAGACCGCGGAAGGTGGCTAGGCTAGAGGAACAGCTTGTATGCAAGTTGCGTCCAAGTTGTTCCCCGACCCCGAAAGGAGCACCGGATGAGCCTGAAGTTCGGCACATCGCTCCGGCGCGCCCTCCGCGTCGACCGGACGACCTCCACCGAGGACGTCCACTTCCACGCCGGCCCCGGTGGCCGGGTGTACCCGTGCGACTTCCATCGCTGCGAGTCGCCGCACCTGACCGCTCGCGAGATCGATCACGTCCACGGATGACCCGCGGCGCGGCACGGGCAGCCGGAGCCCAGCGCGCCGGCTGCCCGGTCCGTAGCGGGTGTGATCCCGCCGAGGCGGCCACCCTCGGCGTGATCTCGTTCCCTGGCGTCTCGGGTCGGGGCTAGACGGTCGCCGCCGGGGCGTCGACGTCGGCCTTCTCCAGCACCAGCTCGCCCTCGGAGGCGCCGATCCGGACCGTGTCGCCGGGCGTGAACCGGCCCTCCAGGATGGCCAGCGCGAGCGGATCGACCAGGCGCTTCTGGATCACCCGCTTGAGCGGGCGCGCGCCATAGGTGGGGTCGTAGCCCAGGTTGCCGATCAGAGTCCGGGCGTCGTCGGTGAGCTCGATCTCGATGTCGCGCTCGCGCACCCGGTCCATGACCCGGGCCACCTGCAGGTCGACGATCTCGCCGATCTGCTCCCGGCTCAGCGGCTCGAACTCGACGATGTCGTCCAGGCGGTTGATGAACTCCGGCTTGAAGTTCGCCTCTACGCCGGCCCGGCCGCCGGGGATGTTGGAGGTCATGATCAGCACCGCGTTCTTGAACGAGACGGTTCGGCCCTGGCCGTCGGTCAGGCGCCCATCGTCCATCACCTGCAGCAGCGTGTTGAACACATCCGGATGGGCCTTCTCGATCTCGTCGAGGAGCACCACCGAGTACGGCCGGCGGCGAATCGCCTCGGTCAGCTGGCCGCCCTCCTCGTAGCCGACATAGCCCGGAGGCGCACCGACCAGCCGCGAGACGGCGTGCTTCTCCATGTACTCGGACATGTCGATGCGGACCATCGCCTCCTGGGTGTCGAACATGAACTCGGCGAGCGCCCGGGCCAGCTCGGTCTTGCCGACGCCGGTGGGGCCGAGGAACAGGAACGTGCCGATCGGCCGGTCCGGATCCTGGAGGCCCGCCCGCGATCGCCGCAGGGCGCTCGCGACCGCGCTCACCGCCTCGTCCTGTCCGATCACGCGCCGGTGGAGGCGGTCCTCCATGTGCACGAGCTTCTCGATTTCTCCTTCCAGCAGGCGCGAGACAGGCACGCCGGTCCACTTGGAGACAATTTCAGCCACGTCATCCGCATCGACGACGTCCTTGAGGAACTGCGTGGTCGTCGTCGTCTCCTGCTCGGCGGATTCGGCGGCCGCCAGCTGCTTCTCCAGCTCCGGGATGGTGCCGTACTGCAGCTCGGCCGCCCGGCCGAAGTCCGATTCGCGCTGGGCGCGCTCCAGATCGATCCGCGCCTGCTCGAGGCCCTCCTGGATGTCGGCGACGGCGGTCAGCGACTCCTTCTCTCGCTGCCACTCGGCGTGCATGCCATCCGAGCGCTCGCGCTCCTCGGCCAGCGTGCGCTCCAGCTGCTCGCGCCGCGCCGCCGTGCCCGGATCATCGTCGTCGCCGAGCGACTGCAGCTCGATCTCCAGCTGCATGATGTGCCGGTCGACCTCGTCGATCTCGGTCGGCTTGGAGTCGATCTCCATCCGGATCCGCGAGGCGGCCTCGTCGACCAGGTCGATGGCCTTGTCCGGCAGGAACCGGTCGGCGATGTAGCGATGGCTGAGGGTCGCCGCCGCCACCAGCGCCGAATCCTGAATCCGGACCTTGTGGTGGACCTGGTAGCGCTCCTTGAGCCCACGCAGGATGGCGATCGTGTCCTCCACGCTCGGCTCGCCGACGTAGACCGGCTGGAAGCGCCGCTCCAGCGCGGCGTCCTTCTCGATGTGCTTGCGGTACTCGTCGAGCGTCGTGGCGCCGACCGCGCGCAGCTCGCCGCGAGCCAGCATCGGCTTGAGCAGGTTGGCGGCGTCGACCGCGCCCTCGGCAGCGCCGGCCCCGACGATCGTGTGCAGCTCATCGATGAACAGGATGATCGTGCCCTCGGCATCGGCGATCTCCTTGAGCACCGCCTTGAGCCGGTCCTCGAATTCGCCCCGGTATTTGGAGCCGGCGATCAGGGCGCCGACGTCGAGCGCGATCACGCGCCGGTCGCGCAGACCCTCCGGCACATCGCCGGAGACGATCCGCTGGGCCAGCCCCTCGGCGATCGCCGTCTTGCCGACGCCGGGCTCGCCGATCAGGACCGGATTGTTCTTGGTGCGCCGGGACAGAACCTGGATGACCCGGCGGATCTCGTCGTCGCGGCCGATGACCGGGTCCAGCTTGCCCTGGGCGGCGGCCTCGGTCAGGTCGCGCCCGTACTTCTCCAGCGCCTGGAACTTGTCCTCCGGGTTCTCGTCGGTCACCCGATGCGAGCCGCGGACCTCGCTGAGCGCCTTGCTCAGGTCGTCGCGGGTGGCGCCACTGGAGCGCAGCGCCTCACCGGCGCCGCCGGGGTGTGCGGCCAGCGCCAGTAGCAGGTGCTCGGTCGAGACGTACTCGTCGCGCAGGTCGCGCATCTCGTTCTCGGCCGTGCGCAGGATCTGCACCAGTTCGCTGGAGCCGCCGGCCGGCTCCTCGCGCCCGCCGGACGTCGTCACCTTGGGCAGCGCGTCGAGCCGCGTGCCCAGGGCCTGGCGTACCGCCGCAGGCTCGACTCCCAGCTTGCGCAGCACCGGCGCAACGACGCCGCCCTCCTGCTCGAGCAGGACGGCGAGCAGGTGCTCAGGCACCGTCTGGGGGTTGCGGCGCTCGTCGGCCAGGCGCTGGGCGGCTTGAAGCGCCTCCTGGGACTTAATCGTGAATCGGTCTTGTTGCATGCGTCTCAGTTCGTTGTTTCGAGAGTCAAATCTAAGTCTTGGTGACTAAGATTATCGCATGGATTTGAGCCTGGTTCAAGGCTGATTCGGCCTGATCTCAGGCACGGGCAGCTGTCTGAGCCGACTCTGCGGCGCGGCCGGGCCAGCGAACTGAGTAGAAGATCTCGTTCAGGCAGCGGTGGCGTGTGGTGGCGTTGTGAGCGTGACGGTGTGGCCGAGCCGCCATGACGACTTTGGCGAATCACCGGCACCTGTTGCCGGTGAATCGCCATTCATCGCCGTCGGGCGCCGAGCGGTGACGCCTGGCCCGGAGCGCGAGGAGCGACCGCGTCGAATCGGGTCGCGGGGGCCCCTCAGTGCCGGAGGCGCACGCCGTCCCCGCGGGTCGCGGCCTCGACCATGCCGGTGGGGTCGAGGACCGCGCCGTACACGGTGGCGGTGATCCGCTGGTGCCGGGCGAGCGCGGAGCCCAGGCGGCGAACGACGCTGCGCGAGAACGGGATGGTGACCGTCCGGTGGCCCCCGTGGCGCAGCAGGTAGGCCTTGGACTTCTCGGTGATCCGCGTCCGCGACCGGCCGATCTGGAGGCGCGTGAAGGCGCCGGCCAGGCAACGGCCGGAGCAGGACAAGCGGACCAGGAGGCGGCGGCTGGCCACCGGATGGCGTTGGCGGGGAACGGTCACGCCGACGGAGACGAGCTTGGGCACCACCGCCTGGGCGATCGACGCCAGCCCGCCGACGTTGACGCTCCCCAGTCCGGAGGCGTAGTCGAAGCCGGGGCCCGCCGTGCAGCACCCGAACGGCCTGCCGTTGATGCTCGGCCCCAGGTCGTTCTCGTTGGCGACGACGTCCGAGATGGCGCTCGGCCCCTGCGGCAGGTGGTCGGCCTTGTAGAGAAGCGGGTTGGCCAGCCCGATGTTCTGCTGACGGTGGCGGCGCAGGTTCTGGTCGATGATCGCCAGTCCCCCGGCCAGCAGCGGCGCGGCCGCGCTCGTACCGCCCACTTGCGTCCACGGGTTGCCCTGTCCGCCGGACAGACAGTCGCCGGGGGCGGTGCAGTAGATCTCATAGCCCGGAGCGACATCGGCCAGCATCGAGACATCCGGGACGGCGCGCCGGTTGGGCCCGACCGTGCCGTTCTGGTAGTTGGGTCGCCGGAACATGGCGCTCAGGCCGCCGCCGCCGGCTGCCACCACGAGCGGCGCGTCGTTCCACACCTGCTGGCCGACGATCTGGTTGGCGGCGTTGAGCGAGACGTTCGTGCCCCCCACGCCGGTCACCCAGGGCGACGACGCTGGGTAGCTGACAGCGAGCTGCGGAACGGGCTGGCCGCCCGGGGTCAGGCAGGCCGACGAGCCGTCGTCGCCGCTGGAAGCCAGCACGGAGATCCCGCTGGCGGCCGCCATCGCCAGCGACGCCTCCACGGTCCGCAGGCCCTGGTAGCCGATCGTCTGCACCGTGGCCTGCTCGCATGACCCCAGCGACGCCGAGATGACGTCCGGCGTGGTGGCCGGACCGGTCAGAGGAGCGGTGAGCGACCGCAGCACGTCGGCGGCGTTCGGACGCGACTCGTAGACATCGACGGCCTTCAGGCCGGGGGCGGCGGCGTCGAGCACCTCCAGGTCCAGCGTGCTCTCGCCCCCGGGCGCGAGCGGCCGCTTGAGGCCGACGCCGAAGCCGTTGATCCGCGGGATCGAGAGGTTGAAGCACGATGCGAACCGCCGGAGATCCGAGTACTTGAACCCGTCGATCTCGATCAGCGCCACCCGCTCACCCTGTCCGCGCAGCCCGGCGGCCTGCAGCGGCGAGTAGCCGTAGGCGGTCAGATACTGGTTGGGAGTGAAGCCGGACTGCGAGGTGGCCGCCCCGCAGCCGGCGGCCGCCCCGGTGCGCTGGGTGTAGCCGGACTCGGCGGCGGTGTGCACCCGTGACGACGCCGCCGCGGTGCGGTCCGGCGCCGACGCCCCGGCGGTGTGCGGCCACCGGGCGCGGGAGTGGAGCTTCGCCTGCGGCGTGCTGAACAGGGGCTGCGTGTCGAGGCCGACCACGCCGGTGACCGCCGACCGCAGGGCGGCCGGGACGCGCGTCGGCGCCGCCGGCGCGACGAACCGCGTCGCGCGGGGCGTCCGGTACTTGGCCAGCGAGGTGCCGAACATCCGCTGAGCCTGGGCGATCCGCATCGTCGCGTCGGCGAACAGCCCGGTGACGTCGATCTTCACCGACGTGGCCCCGGCGCCACGCAGGTAGCGGACGACGCGGGCGCGAGCCGCCGGAGCGGCGCCGAATCGGCGGGCCAGCGCGGCGATCGACTCATACCGGCCGTACTGGGCGGACCCCGGGGTCGAGACGGCGGCCGCGAATCGCTGCAGCCCGGCATCATCGGCCCGCAGCGGCAGGGCCAGGGTGAGCGTGCCGTTGCGCGGGGCGGCGCCCAACCAGGTGACGCCGTTGCCCGACGACGCGGCCAGGGCGGGAGCGGCGGTCGCCGCGCCGGCGCAGGCGATCGTCGCGGCCAGCATGGCGGCGCGTACGACCACCTGCCTCCATCCCGAGCTCGTCATGCGCATGCCTTTTTCTGAGTCGTTCGGCGAATTCTGTGGGACCGCCCGGGGCGTCATCCGGCGGGGACCGGGCGTGAGCGGGCGGCGGCGATCGTCACGGATCGTTGCACACCGAACACATCGCGCCCGCCGGAGGTGCGGTCCCGGGCGCCGCGGGGCTATGCGGTGTCCGAAGCGCCCGGCTCGTCGGCGGCCGCGCCCCCGCCGGCCTCAAAGGCGCGGAGGTCGGCATGACGCACCAGCGCGCCGCCGCGCGCGTAGGGCACGATCTCGGCCCGCAGCTCGCGGCGCAGGGCCTCCAGCCGCTCCACCTCGGCCGCCAGCTCCTCGGCTCGCTTCTGGAGGGCGCCGACCCGGCGCGCCATCGCCTCCAGCTGCTGCTCGAGCTCAAACACCCGCTCCACCCCGGCCAGGTTCATGCCCAGCTCCGCGGTCATCTCCTGGATGCGGCGGAGCCGGTCGACGTCCTTCTGTGAGTACAGGCGCGTCCCCTTGGGCGAGCGCTTGGGCTCGATCAGCCCGCGGGCCTCGTACATCCGGAGCGTCTGGGGGTGCATCTCGGCCAGCTCGGCGGCGACCGAGATCATGAACACCCCGCGGTCGGAGGAGACCTCGACCCGAGTCGTGGTGGTGGTGGTCCGTACCCGCCGGGTAGCCATCACGTGCCTCCCTCGCCGGCCGCGGCGAACAACCGCTCGCGCGGATTGCCGTTCATGACCTTTGACAGCCTGTCGACTGCCTCGGACTGCTCGGGCGACAACGACGCCGGGACGTCGAGCACGAAGCGGTAGTGGATGTCGCCGTGGCCCTTGCCGCCCAGCCGGGCCGGTCCCTCGCCGCGCAGCCGCTGCACCGTGCCGTGCCTGGTCCCGGCGGTGACGCGCAGACGCTTGGTCCCATTGAGCGTGGGCACCTCGATGACCGCGCCCTGCAGAGCCTCCGGAATCGTCAGCGGGACCTCGACCTCCAGGTTGTCACCGCTGCGCTTGAACACCGGCGACTCGGCCACCCGGGTGATCACGAACAGGTCGCCGGGCGGGCCGGCCTCGCCACCGGCGCCTCCGCCGCGGGCGGGGTGGGTGGGGGCGGATTCCCCTTTGCCGGCGAGCCGGATGCGGCTGCCGTCGCGGACCCCGGCGGGAATGTTGACGCGCATCCGCCGGACCGAGCGCTGAGCGCCCGTGCCCTGGCAAGTGGCGCACGGGTTGTCGATCACGGTCCCTGAGCCGTGGCAGTTGGAGCACGGCTGCGACATCGAGAAGATCCCCTGGCTCTGGGACTCCAGGCCGCGGCCCTCACAGACCGGGCACACGCGCGGCGTGGTGCCGGGCTTGGCGCCCGTGCCGTTGCAGGTGGGGCAGGCCTGGGAGGTGGGCACCGCCAGCGGCACCTGGGCACCGTTGACGGCCTGCTCAAAGCTCAGCGAGACCTCGGTCTCCAGGTCTCGCCCGCGCACCGGCCCACGCCCGGCCCGCGGGGCACGCGCACCGCCGGCCCCGGCTGGGCCGCGGCCGCCCCCGCCACCCCCGAAGAGGTTGGAGAGGATGTCGGAGAAGTTGCCGCCGAGGTTCTCGAAGCCGCCCGTGCCGAACCCGCCCGGCACGCCGAAGCCGCCGAGCACGCCGCTGCGGTCATAGGCCTTGCGCTTGTCGGAATCCGACAGGACGTCGTGGGCCTGGGAGATCTGCTTGAAGCGCTCCTCGGCCTTCTTGTCGCCCGGGTTACGGTCCGGGTGGTACTCACGGGCCAGCTTGCGATACGCCTTCTTGATCTCCTCCTCGGAGGCGTTCTTGCCTACCCCCAGGGTCTTGTAGTAATCAGGCCGGTCAGCCATCGCTTGTCACCTGGGCGCCTATCCGGCGACGACGACGCGCGCCGGACGCACGACGTTGTCTCCCACGCGGTAGCCGCGCTGGAAGACCTCCACCACGACTCCGGGCTCCGTGCCCTCCACCGGCTGCTGGGCTACCGCCTCGTGAAACTGCGGATCGAACCGCTCGCCCTCCGGCGAGTAGCTCTCGATCCCGGCCCGCTTGAGCGCCGCCACCACATCGCTGTGGACGTGCTTGATCCCCGCCACCAGGGAGGCCGTCCCGTTTCCTTCGGCGCCCGTCTCGCCGTCATCGGCGTGGGCCAGTGCCCGCTCCAGGTTGTCGATGGCGGGCAGCAGCTCAAGCGCCAGCTTGACGGCACCGCGCTCCTGCGCGGCCTTGGCCTCCCGGGCCGTGCGCCGGCGGTAGTTCTCGAAGTCGGCCTGCGTGCGCTGGGCCAGCGCCAGGTACTCGTCGGCCTTCTGCGCCTTGGCGGCCAGAGCGTCGAGGTGCGCCTGGGCATCCGGCCCGGACGCCGGCTCCGTATCGGGCTTGGCCGGCTCGGGCGCGGTCTCCGGCGCCCTGGACGCCGCCGCGGCGGGCGACGGCTCGGGCACGGGCTGCGCGCCCGGCGGCGGCACGGTCCCCGGCGGGGGGACCGCTCCCCGGCGGGCCTCGGCGTCGTGGCCCTCCGGCGCGCCCGGAGGCGCCTGAGGCAGGTCGGCCTCAGGCGCCTGGCGAGCAGGCTTCGGGGCCCCGTCGTGGCGGGCCTTGGTGGGATCCGTGGGCATCGATTACTTCCCTTCGTCCACGACCTCGGCGTCGACGACGTCCTCCTCGGCCCCGGCGCCGTCGCCGGACCCGTTGGTGGCGGAGCCATCATCGCCGCCGGACGCCGCCGACTGCTCCTGGGCGCGCTGGTACATCGCCTCGGAGACCTTGTGGAACGAGGACTGCAGCGCCTCGGTCTTGGCGTTGATCTCCGCCGCATCGGTCGAGGTCAGCGAGTCGCGGACGTCCTTGATCGCCGCCTGGATCTGATCCTTGGAGGCCGCGTCGACTTGATCACCAAGCTCGGTGAGCTGGCGCTCGGCCTGGTAGGCCGCGTTCTCGGCGTTGTTGCGGGCCTCGGCCAGCTCACGCTGCTTGCGGTCGTCCTCGGCGTGCGCCTCGGCGTCGGTCACCATCCGCTTGATCTCGTCGTCGGACAGACCGGAGCCGGACCGGATCTCGATCTTCTGCTCCTTGCCCGTCCCCAGGTCCTTGGCGGACACGTTGAGGATGCCGTTGGCGTCGATGTCGAAGGCCACCTCGATCTGCGGGATGCCGCGTGGCGCCGGCGGGATGCCGGTCAGCTGGAACTTGCCCAGCGACTTGTTGTAGGTCGCCATCTCGCGCTCGCCCTGCAGAACGTGGATCTCCACGCTCGGCTGGTTGTCCTCCGCGGTGCTGAACACCTCGGACTTGCGGGTCGGGATGGTCGTGTTGCGCTCGATCAGCTTGGTCATGACCCCGCCCTTGGTCTCGATGCCGAGGGTCAGCGGCGTGACGTCGAGCAGCAGGACGTCCTTGACGTCCCCGGCCAGCACGCCGGCCTGGATCGCGGCGCCGACGGCGACGACCTCGTCCGGGTTGACGCCCCGGTGAGGCTCCTTGCCGGTCAGCTCCTTGACCTTCTCCTGGACGGCGGGCATGCGGGTCATACCACCGACGAGGACCACGTGGTCGATCGTCGCGGCGCCCTTCTCCTTGGCGTCCTCGAGCGCCTGGCGGACCGGGGCGACCGTGCGGTCGAGCAGGTCCGAGGTCAGCTCGTTGAGCTTGGCGCGCGTCAGGCGCATGTCCAGGTGCTTGGGGCCGCTGGCGTCCGCCGTGATGAACGGCAGGTTGATCTGCGTCTCCTGCGTGGTCGACAGCTCGATCTTGGCCTTCTCGGCGGCCTCGTAGAGCCGCTGCAGGGCCATCGGATCGGCGGCCAGGTCGATGCCCTGGGACGCCTTGAACTCCTTGACCAGCCAATCGACGATGGCCTTGTCGAAGTTGTCGCCGCCCAGGTGGTTGTCACCGGCGGTCGCCTTGACCTCAAACACGCCGTCGCCGATCTCCAGCACCGACACGTCGAACGTGCCGCCGCCGAGGTCGAAGATCAGGATCGTCTGGTCGGTCTCCTTGTCGAGCCCGTACGCGAGCGACGCCGCGGTCGGCTCGTTGATGATCCGCTTGACGTCGAGTCCGGCGACGCGGCCGGCGTCCTTGGTCGCTTGACGCTGATCGTCGTTGAAGTAGGCGGGGACGGTGATAACCGCGCTGTCGACGGTCTCGCCGAGATACGCCTCGGCGTCGGTCTTGAGCTTGCCGAGGATCATCGCGCTGATCTCCGGCGGCGAGTACTGCTTGCCGCCGGCCTCCACGCGCGCGTCGCCACCGCTGCCTGCGACGACCTTGTACGGGACGATCGACTCCTCCTCCCGCACCTCGGCCTCCTTACGGCCCATGAAGCGCTTGATCGAGAAGACCGTGTTCTGCGGGTTGGTGACCGCCTGGCGCTTGGCGACGGTGCCCACGAGGCGCTCGCCGCTCTGCGCGAAGGCGACCACCGACGGGGTGGTGCGGCC
>JBPYFQ010000195.1:0-11196 GCA_051985625.1 Solirubrobacteraceae bacterium | reverse complement strand
CCCCGGATGACGGTCCGGCCGACGAGGCGATGGTCCGCGTCCTGCGGGCCGCTTGGCGGACGATCGGCCGCTACCGCGGCCTGGTGATCGTCAATCAGCGCCTGTCGGCCGCCGATCTGCGGGCCCGGACCGCGCCGGCCACCGGCCTGGTCCGGGAGCTGATCCTGCGCGGCCAGCGCGCCGGCGCGTTCGATCCGGAGCTACCGGCCGACTGGCTGCTGGGAGCGGTCGTCGACCTCATCCATTCCGCCAGCCGCCAGGTCAGCGCCGGCGCGATGGATGCGGCGGATGCCGAGCAGGCGCTACTGCGCACCGCCGAGGCCGTATTGACGTCGCATCGCGCGTCGCCGTCCAGGCGCCGCCCGGCCTGATTCAAGAGCGCGCGGCCGCCCTCCGATGACTGCACTGATTCTCCGTGAGACGTGTTGCCGCCACACTGAGCGCATTCGCGTGCGCTCTCACCCTTGCCGTGGGCGCGTTGGCGGCCAGGCCGCCTGCGCGCGCCGCCGCCGCCCGGATCCATGTCGCGACGGGCACCGTCACGGCCGCCGGGTTTGCGTCACTGACCATCCAGACGGCCGGCCGGCGGATGGGCGTCATCAACGCCCTGACGGCCGCGGCGACCGCAGTGACGCGCCAGGACACCTCGTACGTCTGGGGCGGCGGGCATGCTCAGGCCGGCGTGGCCAGCGTGGGGATCAGGGGTCCGGGCTACACGGGCCGCGCCCGCGGCTACGACTGTTCGGGCTCGGTCGCCGCCGTCCTCGCCGGCGCCGGCCTCTGGCCTGCCGGCAGCCCCGTGCCCAATGACGCCGGGGTGATCCGCCAGCTCCTGCAGGAGCGGATCATCGCCAGGGGAGCCGGCACGCCGCCGGACGAGGTGACCCTGTACGACAACCCGGGCGTCCACATCTTCATGAACATCGACGGGCGCTTCTTCGGCACCTCCGATGGGGGCGGCGGCGGCACGCGCAAGGGCGGCGCCGGTTGGCTCGACGACGGCGCTTTTGACGCCTCCACCCGCGCCTTCCGCCGCTACCACGTGCTGCCCCGGGTCCTGCACGACCGCACCACGTTCGGCCACAGCCTCAGCTTCCTCACCGGCGCGACGCCGGCCGGCGCCGCCGGCGTCCAGGTCGGCGACCGCATCCATGTCGGCTACACCAAGACATCCTCCGGGACCATGGCGCTGCGGACGGTGACGTTCGTGGGCAGCGCCACGACGAGCGGCACCGTCACCGCGATCGCCCCCGACGCCAGCTCGTTCGCGATCCAGACCCCGGCCGGCCGCGGCATCGCGTTCGCCACGGGCATCCTGCCCAGCCTGGCGTACGGACTGCAACTGGGCGACCAGGTCCAGGTGACCTACACCCGCCACGCGGGGGCGCTGACGGCCCGCGCCGTCACGGTCACCGCGCCGCCGCCCACCGCGCCGGCGCCGACCTCCGTGCCGCCGGCATCCGGGGTACCGACGCCGTCCGACGGCTCGCCGACCCCGGGATGAACCCCGGCGACCCCGGCAGCCCCGCCCGGGTCCGCGACCCTCATCGACCATGATTTGTCGTGAGTGAAACTCCAGGAACGCAGCAGCCGTCGCGGGGCCCGGATCGCCCGCCGAGTGCTGGGCGCCGTGGCCGGCCTCATCCTCTTGTTGTTCGCCGCCGGCGCGGTCTATCTGGTGAGCCTTCAGAGCGTCGGCGACGCCCAGGCGCGGGCCCGGCGGATCATGCTCGCCCACGGTGAGCCGGTCGGGTCGCTGCCCACGCCGCGCCCGCTGGTCGACTCGGTCATCTCGGTCGAGGACGAGCACTTCAACGACAACGTGGTCGTCAACGTTCTGACTGGCGCCGGCCGGGCCGCGCTGGCCGCGCTGCAGACCAGCCAGGATCCCGGCGGGAGCACGATCGACCAACAGCTGGCCCGGCAGCTGTACGGCGGGGGCTCGACGCTGCGCGAGATCGGCCTCGGCGTCAAGCTCGCCGTGCACTACTCCAAGGAGCAGATCCTCCAGATGTACCTGAACGTCGTCTACTACGGACACGGGTACTGGGGAGTGGAGCGGGCCGCCGAGGGCTACTTCCACAGCACGCCGGCCCGGCTGACGTGGGCCGAGGCCTCGATGCTGGCGGGGCTCATCCAGGGCCCGTCGGCCTACGACCCGCTGGCGCACTACGCGCTGGCTCGCCAGCGGCAGCGCCATGTCCTCATGCAGCTGGTCGTCAACCACTACCTGACGCGCGCGCAGGCGAACGCGATGTACGACGCCGGCGTCCCGCTCAGCTGACCCTGGTCGGCGATCCGGAGGCCGGACGGCGGATCAGCCGCCGCGATTCGATCACCACGACGGCCACGGGGACCAGCTGCAATACGGGCAGCCAGGCGCCGGCGTACAGGATGAGCGCGGTCGCGCCGGCGGCGCCCCCGACCGCGGCGGCGATGATCGCCAGTCCCCGGGAATGGCTCTGCGACCAGCGCCTGAGGGCGAGCGACTCGACGAGGCCGGTCAGGGTGCTCGTCAGATACGTCGTCGACACCTGGCCCAGCCGCCTGACCGCCGAGCTCTGCACGCCCATCGCGGCGGCCGCCGTCGTCAGCAGGACCACCTGCATGAGCCGGCCGGGATGGCCGCCAACGATCTCCCAGCCAACGGCGAAGGCGACGAGCAGCGCCAGGTCGACCGCCAGCGCGACGGTCACGCCCAGCGGCCAGACGAGGCGATGGTGCTGACGCCGCGGCGCGGCGATGAGTACGCCCAGCACGTAGCCGGCCAGCGCGCAGCCGGAGAACAGCGCCTGTGAGCCGCCGCGGCTGACCGCGCTGACGCCGAGCAGGATCAGGTTGCCGGTGATGACGCTGGCGAATGCGTGGCCGAGGCGCTCGAATGCCGTGGCGTCGGTGGCGCCGGTGGCCACGGCGAGCACCACTAGGAGCACATCGCGCATTCGCTCGGGGGCATCTGCCATCCGGCGGCGATTATCCGCCACCGGACGGCCGGAGCCGCTGGTCCGGCCCCACCTCCGGGCCAGCAGCCGGACGTGCCTACCATGAGTGTCATGACCCCCCAACCCGAATCGAGCACCAGTCCGCTGACCTGGTTCGTCCGCTGGGGCCTGGGCGGCGTGATGGTGCTGGCCGGGGTGGTGCTGCTGATCTGGTCCCCGGGCGGGTTCGGCACCGAGGGCTTCTCGATGGCCGTCGGCGGCGGACTGTCCGTGATCATGCTCAACTGGCTGTTCCGCCTCGGCGTCAGCGGCGACCGCGACCGCGAGGCGGAGGAGCGGGCTCGTCAGTACTTCGACCGTCACGGGCGCTGGCCCGACGAGGACGCGTGAGGCTCACGGCGTGATCCGGAAGTGGACCGGACCGATGACGGCGACGACGCGGATGAACTGCGGGCACGCCTGGGCCGGGGCGCAGGCCGGGCGGGCCAACTCGTCGACCCGCGCGGTGTAGTCGCCGGCGCACCAGCGCCCGCCCAGCTGCGCCGGCCCCACGCCCACGGTGACCGGCTGGCCCGGGCGGGAGACGACCACCGGGCTCTCGTGCTGGGCGATGCAACCCGCACCTGCCCCGCCGACGACGCTGAGGCCGTAGGACAGCTCGGTCTGGCCGTGGTGCCCGCTGGCGGCCGGCGCCACCAGCGTGAAGCGCACGGTGGTGGTCGGATGTCCGTCGGCGGGCGACACCGCCAGCCGGCTGCCCGCCGCGGCTGGCGGACCGGCCGTCGTGGTCGCGCTCGACGTCGCGGAGGTTGAACCTGAACCTGAGGCTGATGCTGTGGGCGCCGGCGCCGAGGTCGTGTGGTGGGCAGTCGTACCGCACCCGCCGAACGCCAGGCCCCATCCTGCGGCTGCGGTCAGAAGAAGTCCGGCGGCCCGGGCACGACGCCTCATCGCTGCGTCGAGTTTACGGCCTGGCCCCGCCCGGCCCCGGGTCGCTACGCGCCCTCCGCGAACTCCCGCAGGGCGTCCTCGGCATCCCGTAGGACGGGAGCGCCATGGGCCAGCAGCAGCCGGTCGAAGTCGAGCGCCAGCAGGCGTCGGTAGGCGTCGCGCAGCCCCGCCCGCGTCTGCTCGGGCTCGTCCATCAGCGAGTCGGGCACGAACGTCAGCCCCTCCACCCCCGGCCAGCGCACCACCCCGTCGGCGCAGGCCAGCGCCCGGTGGGCCGGGATGTGCAGCGCGGTCTCATCCGGGCAGATCGCGCCGACCTCGTACGCCACGATCCCGCCCGGGAGCTCGTCGCCGAACTCAAACGGCGTGACGGCGCCCCGGCCCTCCAGCTCGTAGCAGCCGTTGGCGACGCAGTGCACCTCGCAGCCGAACTCCTGGTACAGCCGCCAGGACTCGCGGTCGTGGTGGCGGTTGGTGAGCAGGATGTGCCGCGGCTCGGCGCCCTGATGGCGGAACCAGTCGGGGCCGTCCGAGGGCATCATCGGATCGATGAGCACCCGCTCGCCCGCCAGGTAGTAGGAGTCCACCTCCATACCGTGATGGGGATGGCTGGCCGTCCAGTGCCACAGGCCCGGAGCGATCTCGTCCACGTGGCGCAGGCTACTGAGCCGGCGTCCGCGGAGGTTCCGTTGACCTGTCAATAGAATGTGTAGGGATGGATACGTTCGTCGACAGCACATTGGATGGGGCGGCGCTGGACGCCTGGCGCAGCTACCTGCAGAGCCACGCTTCGATCGTGCGCGTCCTCGACGCTGACTTGGCCGCCGAGCACGGGATGACCACGCGTGACTACGAGGTCCTCCTTTACTTGTCCCAAGCCGAGGGCCGCCACCTGCCGATGTCCGCGCTGGCCGAGAGCACCATGCTGACCCGCTCCGGCATCACCCGACTCGTCGACGGGCTGGTGGAGGCCGGATGGATCGAGCGGGTGGCCTGCCCCAACGACGCTCGCGTCTCCTACGCGCAGCTCACCGAGCGCGGCTACGAGAAGCTCCGCGAGGCGGGGTGCGCCCACGTGCGGAGCATCCGTCGCCTGTTCCTGGAGAACTTCACGCCGGACGAGATCGATCAGCTGGCGTCGCTGCTCAGCCGGCTCCCCGGCGCCCAGCCCGGGCGCGCGTGCACCGCCTGACCTGATCCGCGTTCGCCGTTCGTCCGGTTGTCTCAAGCGGCCCCCAGCGAGAGATACTTGACTGCGCAACCTTAGGTGCTATAGTGGTTGCAGACTCAACCATCTCGTCAAGGAGCCCCCTCCAATGTCAGCAACCAGCCTGCAGGCTATCCCCACCGGCGTCTACAACGTAGACCCCACCCACTCCAACGTCGGCTTCGAGGTCCGTCACATGGGCATCGCGACCGTCCGCGGGAAGTTCGCCGCGTTCCAGGGTCAGATCGACGCCAGCGGCGACGCCCCCGTGCTGACGGGCAGCGTCGACGTGTCCACCATCGACACCGGCGAGGCCAACCGCGACGGCCATCTCAAGGGCCCCGAGTTCTTCGACGCCGAGCAGCACCCGCAGATCACCTTCCACGGCACCACCACCGAGGCCGGCCCTGACGGCAGCGTGACGCTGAAGGGCGAGATCACCCTCAAGGGCGTCACCAAGCCGATCGAGCTGACCGGCGAGCTGGCCGAGAACGGTCAGGACCCGTGGGGCAACGAGCGGATCGGCCTGGAGCTCACCGCCGTCATCGACCGGCGTGACTTCGACCTGAGCTGGAACCAGACCCTCCCCAACGGCAACCTCCTCGTCTCCAACGAGGTCAAGCTGCTGGTCAGCGTCTCGGCGGTCAAGAGCGCCTAGTCCAATGCGGATCCTGGGTATCTCAGGCAGCCTGCGCGCAGCGTCGTACAACACGGCGCTGCTGCGGGCGGCCGCCGAACTGGCGCCGGACGGCGTCGAGGTGACGATCTACGACGACCTGGAGTCGCTCCCGCCCTTCAACGAGGACCGGGAGAGCGACGACAAGCTGCCGGCCGAGGTCGCCCGGCTGCGCGAGGAGATCGCCGCCGCCGACGCCGTGCTGTTCGCCACACCGGAGTACAACACCACCATGCCCGGCCAGATCAAGCAGGTCGTCGATTGGGCGTCGCGACCCCACGGCCCCGACTCCGTGCTATGGGGCAAGCCCGCTGCGGCGATCGGCGCCAGCGTCACCGACTACGGCGCCATGTGGGCGCAGGATCACCTGCGCAACGCCCTCGGCCTCGCCGGCGCGCGGGTGCTCAAGGACGACCTGCCGGTGGCCCGGGCCATGGAGCTGTTCTCCGGCGACGGCGAGCTGGTCGACCCGGAGACGCGCGACCGGCTGGCCGAGCTGCTGGAGGCGCTCGTCGAGCACCACAGCCGCTTCGCGGCGGCGGCCTAGGACCATGACGCCGCCCTCCTCCCCCGGGCGCCCGAGCCAGACCGTGCCGGCGGCGATCGCCGCCGGCACGACGATGGGAGCGGTGAGCCTGACCGTCTCGGATCTCGAGCCAGCGCGTCGGTTCTACGAGCACGCGCTCGGGCTGCGGCCCGAGGAGCTCGAGGACGGCGGCGTGCTGTTCGGAGCCCCCGGCACACCGGCGCTCGTCCGCCTGCACGGCGACGCCTCGGCGCCGCCGCTCGACCGCCAGGCGACCGGCCTGTTCCACCTGGCGATCCTGCTGCCCTCGCGGCACGATCTGGCCCAGGCGCTCGTGCGTCTGGCCCAGGCGCGCTGGCCGCTGGACGGCGTCGCCGACCACCTGGTCAGCGAGGCGCTGTACCTGTCCGATCCGGACGGCAACGGGATCGAGCTCTACCGCGACCGCCCCCGCGACGAATGGCGCTACCAGGGCGATCAGCTGGAGATGGCCACGCTGCCGCTGGACCTGAACGACCTCGCCGGCGAGCTGTCCGGCAGCGAGTCCGCCCAGCCGCGGGTTCCGGAGGGCACCACGATGGGCCATGTCCACCTCCAGGTCTCCGACATCCCGCAGGCCGAGGCCTTCTACCACGGCGTCCTGGGCTTCGATGTCACCACCCGTGGCTACCCGGGCGCGCTGTTCGTCTCGGCCGGCGGCTATCACCACCATCTCGGCCTCAACACCTGGCACAGCCGCGGCTCGGGACCGGCGGCTCCCGGGGCCGTCGGGCTGCGCGCCTACGAGATCGTCCTGCCCGGCCAAGCGGAACTGGACCAGGTTCTGGGCCGAATCGACGCGGCGGGGATCGACACCGAGCCGGCGGGCAGCGGCGTGACCGCCGTCCGGGACCCCTCCGGCAACGTGATCCACCTCCGCGCGCGCTGAGCGCACGGCTCCGCCGCTACCCTCTCAGACCTCGGCGACGTGGCGGAGTGGCTACGCAGCGGCCTGCAAAGCCGTCTACACCGGTTCGATTCCGGTCGTCGCCTCTTCCGGAGCAGCCGGGGCGGCTGCTCCATTCCACATCCGGGGCGATAAGGGCGCCATCACAACCCGGCGCCGGCGCCCACCTCGGGCTTGGGTTGATGGCAGGCGGCCTGACCTCGCCGCTTCGGGCGGCGAGGTCAGGACCGCGCCTATAGCTCGGCCTCGATCTGGACCGGGTCCTGCCCGACGGCGTGCAGCGCATCCTCGATGGTCGCAATGACCGTCTCCAGAACCGCGACCCGTGCGTAGTTCTTGGACTCGGCGGCAACGACGTGCCAGGGCGCGACCGGGTGATCGGTGACGCTCAGCATCTCCTCCACCGCCTCTTCGTAGTCGGCCCGGCGGGATAGATTGCGCCAGTCCTCGCCGGTGAGCTTCCACCGTTTGAGCTTGTCCTTCTCCCGGCCCCGGAATCGGCGCAGCTGCTCGTCCTCGGAGACGTGGAGCCAGAATTTGATCAGCACCAACCCTTCGGCGGCCAGGCCGGACTCGTAGGCGACGATCTGCGCGTAGGCGCGCCGCCACTCGGCCTCGGTGGCAAACCCCTCCACCCGCTCCACCAGCACCCGCCCGTACCACGAGCGATCAAGCACGGCCATTCCACCCCAGCCGGGTAGCGCCGGCGAGAACCGGTGCAGGAAGTGATGCCGCTGCTCGTCGGCGTCCGGCGCCCCGAACTGCGTCACCCGCACGTGCCGAGGGTCGAGCGGGCTGACCAGCCGCCGGATGCTGCCGCCCTTCCCCGCCGCATCCCAGCCCTCGAACAGAACGCAGAGCGGCGGCCCCAGCTGGGAGCCTCCGATCAGGCCGGCCATCTGCAGCCGCAGCGCCAGGAGCCTCCGCTGCGCCGTGGCGATCCGGCGCCGGCTTTCGCCAGCGCCCAGCTTCACCTGCAGGTCGACATCGTCAAGAGATGCCACCGGGAGATCCTCTCAGGTCCACGAGCCCCTCGGCCAAAACCCCCTCGCCTCCCCCCGCCGGTGCTCCTCGCTTTCCCCCCGGCCGGAACCCGTCGCCCCTCTTCCGCGGTCATCACTTCATATGAATGTCCATTGGGATAAACCCCGCCGCACCCCGTGCCGATGAGGTTTGGGTCGAAAAAGGCAAACTCGTCGTGAGGCGAGGGCGCAAAGCCAGGGGTCTCGGGGCGAGACGGCCCAGCTACCGATAACCAATGTTCACGCCGCCAGGGATGGCGGCCTAATGGAGGTTTCTCCCTCATGCCTTTGGTTATCCACCCCCGTATCCGCAAGGCCGTCGGCCGCATCGCGGCCATGACCTGCGTTGCGGTTTTCGCGAGCACCGGAGCGGCCTTCGCCAACACCGCGGTGACGTATGCCTCGCCGTGCCAGACCCAGCCGGTCAGCACACCGTTCGCTCAGTTCGGCGACACCAACAGCTACTTCCTCGTTCCCGGAGGGTCGTTTGAGGGGAACGCCGGCCAGGTGGGCTGGGCCCTGTCGGACGCCCAACTGACCCCGGGCAACGAGCCGTACCAGGTCACAGGGGCGTCGGACGATCAGTCCCTGACGATCAATGCCGGCGGCAGCGCCACCTCCCCCACGTTCTGCCTGGACAGGACGATGCATGACCTGCGCTTCTTCGCGCACGAGACGGCGCCCGGGAGCGACCTGCAGGTGCAGGGCCTGTTCCGGCTGGGACACCGCCAGGTCGTCTGGCCGCTGGCCGTCATCAAGGACGGCACGATGCCGGACTGGGCGCCGGTGGATCAGATCGTCACCGCGGCCCATCTGCTGCCCGCCTGGGTCCACATCCCGGTCCAGCTGCGACTCGTCGCATCCGCCACCGGCAGTTGGCAGGTCGACGACGTGTATGTCGATCCGTTCCGGCTTGGCTAAAGCCGGAACGGGGGTCGAGCCGAGGACGAGCCCAGGATGAGTGATCTGGAGCGCTATGGGGACGGTCCGCAATCGGCCACCGAGCGGCTGCTGGAGGGCAGCTGGGAGCGCCGCGAGCGGCGCGCGTCCGAGCGTGAGCTGAGTGTCGAGGCGGGCGCGGCCGTGCTGTTTGCCCTGGCCTGCGGTGGCCTCCTGAGCGCGGGGGGATCGGTGGGGCTGCGCCACGGCGTCGCCGCGCTGCTGATCGCCGTCTACGCGGTGGTGGCGCGCATCGAGTTCCCGGTGGGCACCGGCTACGTGGTGCCGAGCCAGCTGATCCTCATTCCCATGCTCGTGCTGCTGCCGCCGGCCGTCGTTCCCCTGGCGGTGGCGGTCGGTCTGCTCGGCGGGAGCCTCGTGGACTGCGCGCTCGGCCGGCTGCCGTCCCGGCGGATCATCTCGGCGGTACCGGACGCCTGGCATGCCGTCGGCCCGGCCGCCGTGCTCGTGATCGCCGGGTCTCCCGCGATCGGCTACGCGCAGATCCCCCTCCTGGCGGTCGCGTTCGCCGCCGGCTGCATCGTCGACCTGGTCACGTCGCTCGCGCGGATGCGCCTGACCGGCTCGATGCCGGACCTGAGGGTCCAGCTGCGAGTGATCGGCCTCGTCTGGGCCGTCGATGCGTCCCTGGCCCCGCTCGGCTTCCTGGCCGCGCTTCCCACCCGTCACCACGGCGGCGCGATCCTGTTCGTGCTGCCGCTGGTTTTCCTGCTGTGGCTGCTGGCCCGCGATCGCAGCCAGCGAATCGATCAGGCGCACGGCCGGCTGAAGCTGGTCGAGCACGAGCGGGCGCGGCTGCAGTCGGCGGTGCGGCGCCTCGGCGACGCGTTCGCGGCCAAGCTCGAGGTGAACGGGCTGCTGGAGATCCTCCTGCACGGCTCGGTGGAGGCGCTGGACGCGGCGGCCGGCTCGCTGGAGCTGACCGGCGGCGGCGCGCCGCTGACGCTGACCATCGGCGACGACGAGTCGCTGCGGCGACTGCGGGGCGCGCCGGCCACGGCGACGGCGGGCACCGCCGGCCCGGTCCAGGCCTGGGAGACCGGCGCCTGGCAGCTGACCCTGCCGATGTACATCGCCGCCGCGCCGCGGGAGGTGACCGGATCGCTGCGGTTCATCCGGGATGACCGCGCGTTCGAAGAGGACGAGATAGCGGTCATCTCCGAGCTCGCCGCCAAGGCCGAGCTCTCGGCGGCCGAGATCATCGCCCACCACGCAATCGCTCGGCAGGCGGTCACCGATCCGCTGACCGGGCTCGGCAACCGGCGCAAGCTCGACGCCGATCTGGCCGACGCCCTGAACGATGCCAAGACCAACCGGCCCTCGCTGCTCCTGCTGTTCGACCTGGACGGCTTCAAGGACTACAACGACACCTTCGGCCATCTGGCCGGCGACGCGCTGCTCGCCCGCCTCGGCGCCAAGCTGGAGCAGGCGGTGGGCCGGCTCGGCACCGCCTACCGGCTGGGCGGCGATGAGTTCTGCGCCCACCTCGACCTCGAGGACCAGGACTCCGACGCGCTCATCCACCGCGCCGCGGCCGCGCTCTCGGAGACCGGGGTGGAGTTCTCGATCCGGGCCTCGCTCGGCGTCGTGCTGCTTCCCCACGAGGCCGACAGTGCCGAACACGCCCTGCAGATCGCCGACGAGCGCATGTACGCCAACAAGCGGACGCGGTCGACTGCCGCCCGCAGCCAGGCCGGCGAGGTGCTGCTGCGCACGATGCACGCCAAGCAGCCCGACCTCGACGAGCACTCCAACAACGTGGCCGAGCTGGCCGGCCGGGTGGCGCGGCGCCTCGGCCTTGGCGGCGAGGTCCTGGACGAGATCGCGCGCGCGGCGGAGTTGCACGACATCGGCAAGGTCGGCATCCCCGACGCCATCCTCAACAAGCCCAGCAGCCTCACCCCCGGCGAATGGGAATTCATCCACCAACACACCATCCTCGGCGAACGCATCCTCCACGGCGCCC
>JBPYFQ010000194.1:0-5810 GCA_051985625.1 Solirubrobacteraceae bacterium | reverse complement strand
TGACGTCCAGGCAGCTCCGCCGCACCTCGCCCGGCCGCTCGGGGGCAAACCGCGGGGCGGCCATCGGCCGGCCTCCGACGTCGCGCAGCGCCTCGACCAGATCCAATACCGAGGTCTCGCGGCCGTGGCCGATGTTGACCGGCCCCGTGATGTCGGAGTCGGCGGCCAGCAGGTTGGCCCGGACCACGTCGGACACGTCGACCCAGTCACGGGTCTGGCCTCCGTCGCCGAAGATCGTCGGCGTCCGGCCCTCCATCAGGTGCCCGCAGAAGATCGCCACGACGCCGGCCTCTCCGTGCACGTCCTGACGCGGCCCGTAGACGTTGCCGTAGCGCAGCGACACGGTGGAGAGACCATGCAGGCGGGTGTAGAGCTCGCAGTAGCCCTCGGCCGCGAGCTTGCTCTGCCCATACGGGGCGAGCGGACGGATCGGGTGATCCTCCGGCGTGGGAAGCAGGTCCGCGTCGCCGTAGAGGCCGCCGCCGGTCGACGTGTTGACGAGCCGCCGGACGCCGCTCCGGCGGGCCGCCTCCAGCACCGCGATCGTCCCCAGGATGTTGATCGCCGCGTCACCCGCCGGGTTCTCGACCGACACGCGGACATCGATCTGAGCCGCCATGTGGAAGACGACCTCGGGCGCGGCGGCCTCCACCACGGCCTCCACGGCGTCCGTGTCGCGGACGTCGACCACCTCCAGCCGCGCGCCGCGCTGCACCGCGCCGTCGAGGTTGGCCCGCTTCCCGGTCGACATGCTGTCGATCACCGTGACCCGGTCGCCCCGCGCCACCAGGGCGTCGACCAGGTTTGACCCGATGAAGCCGGCGCCGCCGGTAACGAGGCAGTCCATGACCGCAGCAGCTTACGAGAGGGTCCTAACGTGCCACTGATATTCGATCCCGGCCGGGGCGGGAATGGTGTCGCCCAGGGCACGGCAGTCCGGAGGATCGCTGCGGCGCGCTTGCGCGTTTCGCAACTTTCGTTGTTCGGTTGCCGAGGGACACAAGAACGTAACTTCCTGCAGCGAATACCGTTGCTAATGCCTGAATGCCTAGAAAACCAGCCTCCTTTCCGGCGGATCCGCCGCTGCCCCGGGCTCGCACGGCGTCGCTGATGCGGGAGCTGATCGAGCCTCATCGCACCCGGGCGACCGTGGACGTGCTGGGCATTCCCCTGGGGCTGACCGACTACGAGGGCACCCTGGACTGGATCGACGCCAGGGTCGAGGACCAGGACCGGGCCTATGTCTGCGTCTGCAACGTCCATACCGTCATGGCCGCCGCCGAGGATCCGGAGCTTCGGTCGGCGCTCCTGGGATCGGACCTCAACGTCCCGGACGGGCAGCCGCTCGTGTGGGCGATGAACCTCCTCGGGCATCCGCTGCACGACCGCGTGTACGGACCCGAGCTGATGGCCCGCTCGTGCGCCCGCGCCACCCGGTCGGGCCAGCGTCTGTACCTCTACGGCGGTCGCAACCAGGGCGCCCTGGTTCAGCTGGCCCTGAATCTGCGTCAGCGCTACCCGGGGATCAAGATCGTCGGCGGCTACTCGCCTCCGCACCGTCCCCTGACCGAGGAGGAGCGCGAGGCCGTCGCTGCGGAGATCAACGACTCCGACGCGGACGTCGTCTGGGTCGGCATCGGCGTCCCCAAGCAGGAGAAGTGGATGGCCGAGATGCGCGAGGCCCTCGACACTCCCGTGCTGGTGGGCGTGGGCGCGGCGTTCGACTTCCACGCGGGCCTGGTGCCCCAGGCACCGGCGGTGCTCCAGGACTCCGGGCTGGAATGGGCGTATCGGCTGGCTCAGGAGCCGCGACGGCTGTGGCGGCGGTACCTGCGGTACAACCCGCGCTTCGTGCACGCGTTCGCGCGCCAGCTCATGGAGCACCGGCGCAGCCTGTCGCGGTCCGGGTAGCGGCGTGGCCGTCCGCTCGCAGCGGCGGCGGCACAATCTCAACCCGTGCCCGATGAGCCGACCGCATCGATCGTGATCCCGACCCGCCGGAGGCCCGGGTATCTCGACGTCGCGCTGCGCTCGATCGCCCCCCAGGCCGCCAAGCTGGCTGCCGAGGTGATCGTGGTCAGCGACGGCGACGATGCCGCCACGCGCGACGTGGCCGGCCGGCACGGAGCCCGGATCGTGGCCCTTGATCCACCGCGGGGGGCCAACGCCGCGCGCAACGCCGGCGTCGCCGCCGCCACATCCGACCTGCTGGTGTTCTCCGACGACGACGTCGAGGCCCCGGCAGGCTGGCTGCGAGCGATCCTGGCCGGTGCCGAGGCCGGGCCGGACATCGATGTATTCGGCGGTCCCATCCGGGCTCGGCTGGAGGGCGGCGGTCCCCGGGCGTGCGGGCGCGAGGGCGCGCCCATCACCACGCTGGACCTCGGACCCGCCGACCGCGACGTCGCGTTGGTCTGGAGCGCCAACATGGCGGTCCGCCGGCGCGCGCTGGAGCGGGTCGGCCCGTTCGACGAGACGCTGCACGGCCGGGGCGAGGAGGAGGACTGGGAGCGGCGCCACACGGCCGCCGGGGGCGTGATCCGGTATCTGGGCGATGCCGGCCTGGAGCATCGCCGCACCGCGGAGGACGCGACGGTGGGCCGGCTGGCGCGAGCCGCGTACGCGCTCGGCCGGTCCGCGCGGGCCTACGACGTGCACAAGGGCACGGCGCCGTCGCCGTGGGCCGAGTTGCGAGTCCTGGCCGGATCGGCCTGGCACGTCGCCCGGCGCCGGTGCGCGGTTGGCCTGGTGCTGTGCGCCCACGCACTGGGGCGGCTGCGCGCGCTGCTGGCGGAACGGGTCGCATGACGGCCACGAACACTCGGGACGACTTCTTCTCCGGCACCAGCGGCCAGGTCTGGGGGATCCGGGCGACGACGCGCGCGCTCGTGGCCGATGCTGCCTGCGACGCCGCCGCCGCGGCCACGCTGACCCCGTGGCGCCTGCGCCGGGCGGCCCGGCGCGCGCCTGCCCGGCGAGTGCTGGCGCTCGGCGTCGAGCGCCGCGACGTCCCCAACGTGCTCGCCGCGGCCCGGGCCGAGCTGGAGCGCTCCCGCCACGCCGTGGACTTCATCTCCACCACCGCCGGAACCCGGGGCAAGTTTGAGAACCTCAACGCCCTGCTGGCCGGCCACCCGGCCGCCGGGTACGACTGGCTGCTGCTCGTCGACGACGACGTGACCCTGCCCAGGGGCTTCCTGGACGTGTTCCTGTTCCTGGCCGGGCGCTACGACCTCGCGCTCGCCCAGCCCGCTCATCGCTGGCGCTCGCATGCCGCCTGGGCGGTCACCCGGCGCCGCCCCGGGGTGCTGGCGCGCGAGACCCGGTTTGTTGAGATCGGGCCGATCTGCGCGCTGCGGGCGGACACCTTCGACACGCTGCTGCCGTTCCCGCCGCTGCGGTTCGGGTGGGGCCTTGATCTCCACTGGTCGGCCGTGGCCCGAGAGCGCGGCTGGCGGCAGGGCGTCGTCGACGCCACGCCGGTGCGGCACGGGCTGCGTCAGATCGCCACCTCGTATGACCGGACCGACGCCGTCGCCGAGACCCGGGAGTTCCTGGCGAAACGCCCGTACACGACCGCGGCGGAGGCGCAGCGGACGCTGGCCGCCCACCGCAGCTGGTGATGCGGGTGCTGATCCTCGCCGAGTACTACCCCCGGGCCGCCGACCCCACGCTGGGGGTGTGGGCGCACCGCCAGGCGGTGGCCGCGCGGAAGGCCGGCGCCGAGGTGCGGGTGCTGGTCCTCCACCGGCCCATTCCGCCGCTGTCGGCGCTCCGCCGTCCCAGCCTCGCCGCGCTGCGCGGGGCGATCGCCCAGCCACCGCACACCGTGCTTGACGGCATCGAGGTCGGCTACCTGCGCTACGCCTCCCCGCCCCGCCCGTGGAGCTATGCCACCTGGGGCGCCTGGGCGGCCCCGGGGCTCCGCCGCGCCCTGGCCCGGGTGCGGCAGGCGTTCGCCTTCGACCTGATCCACGCCCACTACGCGGTCCCGGCCGGCGACGCTGCCCGGAGGGCCGCTCCCGACGCCCCGCTGCTGGTCTCGGTCCACGGCGGCGACGTACACGGTCCCCACTCCGGGAGCACCGCCGTACGGCGGACGCTGGGCCATGCCCGCCTGGTGCTCGCCAACAGCGCCGGCACCGCCCGCCGGTGCGAGGAGCGCGGCGCGACGCACACCGAGGTCGTCCACCTGGGCACCGACATCCCCCCGCAGCCGGCGCCGCCGGCCCGGAGCCCCACCCTGGTCAGCGTCGGCAACCTGATCGCCCGCAAGCGTCACGCCGACGTGGTCGAGGCGCTGGCCCTCCTGCGAGACCGCCATCCCGACCTGCGCTACGTGATCGTCGGCGACGGCCCGGAGCGACAGGAGCTCGACGCGTTGGCCCGCGCCCGCGGGGTGCGGGACCGGATCGACTTCCGCGGCCGGCTCGGCCACTCCGAGGCCGTCGCCGAAGCCCGCGCCGCCACGCTGTTCGTGCTGCCCAGCGTCGCCGAGGCCTTCGGCGTCGCCTACGTGGAGGCGATGGCCGCCGGCGTCCCGGCGATCGGCGTCCGCGGCGAGGACGGGCCGGAGGAGATCGCCGCCGCCGGTGGCGGGATCGAGCTCGTTCCGCCCCGGCAGCCGCCGGCCCTGGCGGCCACCCTGCACGATCTGCTGGGCGATGGTGCCCGGCTCGAGCGGCTCCGCCACCAGGCTCGCCAGACCGTCGCCGCCCAGTTCACGTGGGAACGCTGCGGACGCCAGACCGTCCACGCTTACCGGCAGGTGCTCGATGGTTGACGCGCCGGTCGGCTCCGCCGCCTACGACCAGGACAACCTCCTGGACCGCCACAGCCGGCGGGCGACGCTGGAGCTCAGCTACGCCCACATGCAGCAGCGCGAGCGCCTGCTGCTCAATCGCCACCTGCCCATCAGCGGCGGGCGGGTGCTGTCGGTCGGCTGCGGCTGGCACCCCGGACGCCACCTGTTCCCGGCCCCGGACTTCTGGATGGTGGCCGCCGACGCCGACCCGGCCAAGGTCGCCGGGGTGCTCGAGACCGGCCGCGCCGACGACGGCCACGTCGGCTATGCCGGCCGGCTGGATCTGCCGCCCGCGTCCTTCGACGTCGTCCTGTACCGGCTCGTCCTGCATCACATCGTCTTCCAGGGACCGCTCGCCCCGTGCTTCTCCGAGGCCGCCGCGCTCCTGCGCCCCGGGGGCGCGCTCGTCGCGGTCGAGCCCGGGCTGTGGCATCCAGTCGGCGCCGCCCTGGCACTGGCCAACCGCACCGGCCTGGCCACGCGCATGCACGGCACGCCGGACGACGTCCCGCTCTCGCCCAACCGTCTGCGCCGCGAAGCCCGCGCCGCCGGCCTAACCGCAGAGCTGTACGCCGTCACCTACGGGTGGCGGCGGTTGGCCCCGGGCGTTCAGCAGGCGCTCTGGCCGATCGACGAGCTCGGGTCGCGTCCCCGGCTGGCGCCACTGGGGCACACCCTGATGTTGATTGCGCGCAGGAGCAGGTCAAATGCCGGGTAAGCGCCCACTCCGCTTGGTAGCCTCAGCCCCCGTGTCGACTCTCGCCACGGCGCCAGAGCGTGCCGGGGAGCGGGTCCCGGCCTCGTCGGCTCCGGCCGGCTCTCCCCCGCCGAGGACCAACGTCATCCTGGGAAGCAGCCTGGCCATCGGCCTGGTCGCCCTGGCGTTCCTGACGCGCGGCAGCACCGATCAGACGGTGACCACGGCCGGCACCTGGTCGCAGATCGCCGTCACGCTGGCAGGCGCCGGAGCGTGCGCAGTCATGGTCCTGTTCGGGAAGCGCGCCCG
>JBPYFQ010000193.1:0-10564 GCA_051985625.1 Solirubrobacteraceae bacterium | reverse complement strand
AGCGTCCGCCAGCGGCGCGGCCGGCTGCTGCGCCGGGTCATCGCCGAGGGCGCGGTCCGGGTGACGGAGGCGGATCGCCCGGTGGCCGCCGGACTGGCCGCCGACGGGCTGGCGATCCTCGACGGCGACCGCCTGCTGGCACCTGGTTAGGCGCCCCGGGTGGGCTCCCGAATGAGGGTCTTGCGGGTTGGAGTCTCCCGAATGGGGGGTGGGCCCCATGGTGGGCCGGCCCCTGAGTCGACACCGTTGACTCATGCCGACCGACACCGCCGCTCATCGCACCATCACCTGCCTGGTCGTCGACGACCATCCGGCCATCCGGGCCGGCCTGCGCGATCTGCTGGCCACGGAGTCCGGCTTCGCGGTGGTGGCCGCCGTGGAGTCGGCCGAGGCGGCGGTCGAGTTCGCGCGCGGCACGCCGTTCGACGTCGCGATCGTCGACTATCAGCTCCCCGGCCACTCCGGGCTGTGGCTGAGCCGGAAGCTCAAGCGCCTGGAGCATCCGCCCGCCGTCCTGATCTACTCGGCGTTCTCCGACTACCTGCTGGCGGCGGCCTGCGTGGTGGCCGAGGCCGACGGCCTGCTGGGCAAGGCGGCCCTGGGCACGGAGTTGTATGAGCGCATCCGCGAGGTGGCCTCCGGCGACCGGCGGCTGCCGATGGTGCCGCCGGCGCTGGCCGAGAGCATGCGCCACCGGCTGGAGCCGGAGGAGCAGGCCATCTACGGCCTGCTGCTGGCCGGGATCCCGGCCGAGGAGATCTGCCGGACGCTCGGCGTCGGCGACGTCGACCTGGAGATGCGGCAGGGGGCGATGCTGCGTAAGCTCGAACGGCTGGACAAGTGACAGATGTCGCACCATCGGTGACCGAACCGCACAAGTCCCGGACGTACCTGCCGCTGACCTACCGCGTCGCCGGTGTCAACGCCATCGTGCTGGTCGCCACCGTCGCGGTGACGGTGGTGGTGTTGGCGCCCCGGAAGCTCTCGTCGGTGGAGGTCAGCGAGGTGGCGGTGCTCATCGCTGCCCTGCTGGTGGTGGGGGTGGCCAACTTCCTCATGCTCAGATGGATCGTGCGGCCGCTGGAAGCGTTGACCGCGCTGGCCCGCCGGGTCGACCTGAGCCGTCCCGGCGAACGCATGCCCGCCGCTCAGCCCACATCGGAGGCGGGCGAGCTGGCGCTCACCTTCAACGAGATGCTGGAACGACTCGAGGCCGAGCGCCGCGAGGCGACCGGGCGGGTGCTGGCCGCGCAGGAATCCGAGCGCCTGCGGATCGCCCTGGAGCTGCACGATCAGGTCGGCCAGGAGCTGACCGCCGTACTCCTGGGGCTGGCGCGGCTGCAGGGGCAGGTGACCCCGCCGCTGCGCGACGACCTCATCGAGATCCAGGAGGCGGTCCGGGCCGGCCTGGAGGATGTCCGGCGGATCGCGCTGGAGCTGCGGCCCGAGGCGCTGGACGATCTCGGGCTGCTCAGCGCGCTGGCCGTCCTGTGCGACCGCTTCGGCCAGCGCACCGGGATCGCCGTGGGCCACCATTTCGACCGGCAGATCCCCCGGCTGGAGCCCGAGCAGGAGCTCGTCGTCTACCGCGTCGCCCAGGAGGCGCTGACCAATGTCGCCCGCCACTCCGGAGCCGAGCGCGCCGAGCTGTCACTCCGGGCACGCGACGGCCGGCTGATCGTGACCGTGACTGACTGGGGCCGCGGCCTGGGCGGGGACGCCGAGCCGGGCACCGGGATCCAGGGGATGCGGGAGCGGGCCGGGCTGATCGGCGCCACGCTGGAGCTCGGCCCCAATGCCGATGGCGGCGGTTGCACGGTCACCCTGCAGGTCAAGGCTCCCCAGGCTCAGGTGGCCGGATGACGCCGCTCAAGACCCGCATCCTGCTGGCCGACGACCACGTGCTGGTCCGCCGCGGTCTGAAGCTGATGCTGGACTCCGAGCCGGACCTGGAGGTGGTGGCGGAGGCCGGGGACGGCTCCGAGGCGATCCGTCAGGCGGCCTCGGAGGACGTCGATCTGGCCATCATCGACATCTCGATGCCGCGGATGACCGGGCTGCAGGCGATCGCCGAGCTGCACCGCCGCCAGCCCCAGCTGCGCACCCTGATCCTGTCCATGCACGAGAACGAGCAGTACCTGTACGAGGCCCTCAAAGCGGGGGCGTCCGGCTATGTGCTCAAGACGGTGGCCGACCGCGATCTGGTGGAGGCGTGTCGCGCCGCGATGCGGGGGCAGGCCTTCATCTACCCCGGCGTGATGACCACGCTGATCCGCGACTACCTGCGCCAGGCGCACCAGGAGGAGTCGATCCGCGCCGATCCGCTCACCCCGCGTGAGCGGGAGGTGGTCAAGCTCATCGCCGAGAGCTACAGCACCCGGCAGATCGCCGACGCCCTGGTGATCAGCGAGAAGACGGTCGACCGTCACCGCGCCAACATCCTGGAGAAGCTCGGCATGCACGACCGGGTGGAGCTCACCCGCTACGCCATTCGGCGCGGGCTGGTGGAGCCGTAGCCCACAACGGATGATGATTTCACCGGCGCGTCGACGACCGTCGGTACCAGCGATCGAGAGGAGTGAACGATGACCGGGAAGGCCGACCTTGAACCTCAGGAGTGGGACGCGGTGCTGATGGGGCCGCCGAGCGCCGGGATGCTGGTGATCACCGCGGCGCGCGGAGGGACGTTCCGGGAGACATTTGCCATCGGCAAGGCCTACGCCGACGCCCGCAAGCAGCACGGCGAGAGTGAGCTGCTCGACGAGCTCGTGGCGGCCAAGCCGGAGGTCGATCACACCCGCTACCACTCGCCGGAGGAGGTCCGGTCGGCGGGCCTCCAGCACCTGCGCGATGCGGTGGCCGTGCTGGAGCGCAAGGCCACGCCGGCGGAGCTCGACGATTACCGGCGGTTCGTGGTGGGGCTGGCCCACCGGGTGGCCGAGGCGCACCGCGAGGACGGCGCGGACGTGAGCCCGCCTGAGCAGCAGGCGGTCGACGACATCACCGCGGCGTTGGGCGGTCAGGCCTGAGGCCGAGCTAGACCGGGCCCAGCGCCACCGCCTCAGGTGCGTCTACCTGGGCCACCCGGTGAGGATGCCGCCGCCGGCCGGCCCGTCATCACCCGATTGAGATGATTCAGACCAGCCTGGGCCGCGCGCCCACCTCGTGGACGCGCGGCCCGGTGGCCCCCGGTGCGAGGTCTGGTCAACCCTCGCGCATCGCGCAACCATACGAGCGCTCGTCCCGGCGCGGAATGGGGTCCGGACCCCAATGCGCGGCGCGGGGGCGCTTCGGCTCGCCGTGACCGGCCGCACCGTCGGCTGCCGGCCTTGATCGCCGATCGGCCGCGCGGTAGGCTCGCCCACCCAAAAACGGGAGGAGGGTGATGAGGGTGGGGTCCAGGTGGCTGTCAACCGCCGCTGCCGGCGCGGTCATGACACTGATGGCGGCACTTCCCGCCGTGGCCGGCGCGAGTCCCCAGTCGCTGTGCATCGGACACCACCCGCAGGAATTCGTGTGGTACACGGCCAGCTGCACGGGCCATGACGAGCCGGAGCTCGACCCGCTGTCCAACCACGCCGGATCGGCTCGAAATCTCACCTGGACGGTCGTTCTGCCCAGCAACGGCGCCGCCCAGGTGGACTCGGTCGGCCCGACGTTCTGGATCGGCGGCTCCGTGACCGACCCCAACAGCCTGTTTGGGCAGGCGTTCCTGGAGCTCCAGTTCTACCCCAACAGCATCACGGCCGGCTGCAGCTCCGGCGGCGGCTACAACGTCCGCTATGCGCCGAACGTGTACACGGCCTGCGCGCCGGTGTGGGAGGTCTCTAAACACGGCAACGCCGAGTCCGCGGCGTTCAACGCGATGTTGACCGACAGCGTGACCGGAGGTCCGCTGGAGATGCATGCCGGTGACACGATCACAGACCATCAGTATGTGACGGCCGCTCAGGACGGCATGCACATCACCGTGACCGACCTGACGAACGGCCACTCCGGAACGATCGTGCTCAACAGCCAGGTCGACGGGCCGTTGATGCCGGCGTTCAACGTCCAGAAGCTCGGCAACGCGCTCGGCTGGGGTCTGGTCAACGATGCGCCCAACGCACTCGTCTGGGAGGTTGGGCACACCGGTGACTACACCACCCCGGCCGGGAAGTTCTGCTTGCCCGGGTCGGCGACCAAGCCCGCCTGCTACTCCTACAACAACCCCACCTGGCTGCAGTTCGCGCCGCTCCAGGTCAAGGGCGTCACGTTCGGCGACGGCAGCAGGCCGCAGGCGTGGTCGGCGGTCAGCGACTACGGCGGGGAGGCCGAGGTCAACCAGTACTGCGGAGCGGCCGCGTACGGAAGCCCGTTCTGCTCGTACCCCTTCTACGCCTACAACGGCCCCGACAGCGCGTTCACTTTCGGCGGGGATTACCCCGGCACGACCAAGGACTACGGTCAGGGGCTCCAGTTCGCCCAGACCGAGGACTGCACCAGCCCCGCCGGCCCCTACCCGCAGTACTGCTCGACGGTCCTGCGCTAGCCGCTCGCGGCGGCTCAGGGGTCGGAGCGCGTCGCGCGCCGGGCCAGGAGGACCGCGTCGCGGATCACGACCGGCTGGTCGTCCGGTCCCGGCTCGGTGCGCTCGGGCGCGGCCGCGACGAGGATCTCCCAGTCCGCGGCGTCGAGCAGGCCGGCCAGCTCCGGGGCGGTGCAGAACAGCTCCGGCCGGTTGGGTCGCAGTCCGGGGACCTGCAGATCCGACGGATGATGGGTCGCCACCAGCAGGTGGCCGCCGGGACGCACCGCGGCGGCCAGGCGCGCCATCGAGCGGCCACGCTCCTGGGGGGGAAGATGCAGGTACTGGGAGTTGACCAGGTCGTAGTCGGCAAATGGCCCCCACTCGTCGCCGAACAGGTCGCTCTCACACCAGGCGATCCGCGCGGCCATCGCCGGGTCGCGGCCGGCGGCATGCTCGGCCGCCCGTTCCAGCGCGACTCCTGACACGTCGGTGCCGGTGACCTCCCAGCCGCGCTCGGCCAGCCAGACGGCGTCCGCGCCCTCGCCGCAGCCGACATCGAGCGCTCGGCCCGGGACCAGCTCGTCGGCGTACTCGACGAGCCGGAGGTTGGGCCGGCCGCTCCACAGATGCGAGTGGCTGCGGTAGCGCTCGTCCCAGAACTCCCGCGTGAACATCTCCCGGTGCGACATCGTGACCGGCATCCTGGCAGACCGGCGTGGGCGTGGGATACTCGCGATCTGAGTGGGCGACACGGGGAGGACCCAGATGGCGAGCATCATTTCCCCGCTCCGGCGCGCGGAGCGGATCGCGGGCGATCGGGATGCGGTGACGTGCGGCGGCCTGCGTCTGACGTACGCCCAGACCGCCGAGCGCTGTCGCCGGCTCGGGGGCGCGCTGACCGAGCTCGGACTGGGCCGCGGCGACCGGGTGGCGGTGATCGCCCCCAACTGCCACCGGTACCTGGAGCTGTACCAGGGCGTCCCCGGCGCGGGGATGGTGATCGTCCCGCTGAACGCCCGGCATGCGCCCGCCGAGCTGCGCTACGCGCTTCAGGACGCCGGAGCGCGAGTGCTGTTCTCCGCCATCGACGTGCCGGATCTCCCCGGGTGCGTCGAGCACGTCCTGGACCTGGACAGCGACTACGAGGCGCTGCTGGCGGCCGCGCCGGCGCGCGCGTTCGTGGAGTGCGACGAGAACGATGTGGCGGGCCTGTTCTACACCGGCGGGACGACCGGCCAGGCCAAGGGCGTGATGCTCTCCCACCGCAACCTGGTGGCCAACGCCTCGCATTTTCAGTGGGTGTGGCCGTTTGAGCCGACCACCCGCTGGCTGGTCGCGGCGCCGCTGTTTCACGCCGCCGGGTCGCTCGCAGTTCTGGCGACGGTGTGGCAGACCGGCCACCAGGTCCTGCTGGGGGTGTTTGACCCGGCGGCGGCGCTCGACCTGATGGCCGCCCACGAGGTCACCCACACGCTGCTCGTCCCGTCGATGCTGGCCGCGCTCACCGAGGAGCAGCTGGCCCGCCCGCGCCGGCTGCCGACCCTGCGGGGCATCTCGCACGGCGGCTCGCCAATCGCCACCGAGACGCTGCGCCGGGCGCACGCCGCGTTCGGAGACGTGGAGCTGCTGCACATGTACGGGGCGACCGAGACCGCGCCCATCGTGACCGGGCTGCGCCACGAGGAACGGCTGCTCGACGACCCCTGCATCCGCTCGTGCGGGCAGCCGGTGCCGGGGGTGGAGGTGAAGCTGTGCGACCTCGACGGCGAGCCGGTGGCGCTCGGTGACGTCGGCGAGCTGCACGTGCGCGGCGCCAACGTGATGCTTGGCTACTGGGACAAGCCCGCGCAGACCGCCGACGTGCTGCATGACGGCTGGTACCGCACCGGCGACCTCGGCTACCTGGACGAGCGTGACCACGTATATCTGGTCGATCGCGCCAAGGACATGATCGTGACCGGGGGCGAGAACGTGTACGGGACCGAGGTGGAGGAGGCGCTCTACACGCACCCGGCGGTGCTCGAGGCGGCGGTGTTCGGCGTGCCCGACGAGCGCTGGGGCGAGGCCGTCTACGCCGTCGTCGTGCTGCGGTCCGACGTGGAGCCGGAGGCGCTGGTGACGCACTGCCGCGGCCGGATCGCCGGCTACAAGGTGCCCAGGCACGTCGAGCTGCGGACCGAGCCGCTGCCCAAGTCGGCCGCCGGCAAGGTGCTCAAGCGCCGGCTGCGCGAGCCGCACTGGGAAGGGCGCACCGAGGCCGTCGCGGGCGCGTAGAGCGATGGACCCGCTGGCCGTCTACGACGAGGTGACCGATGGGCTGCGCCGGCCGGTGCGCGTGGCGGACCTCGTCTATGAGGCCGCTGAGCGCTCCCGTGGGGAGCTGCCGACGCGGGCCGAGATCAACCGCGAGCGCGAGCTGCTGCAGAAGGACAAGCGGGGACTCGAGATCGCCCAGGGCGAGTTCCTGGCCCGGGTGCTGGCGGATGAGCGCTGCGGCGCGCACCTGGTGCACTCGATGGCCCAGCCGAACCGGGCGGCGCTGGGGCTGCTGAACGATTTCCGGAGCCTGGGTAGCGCCGACCTGGGGCCGATGCGGGTGGACCGCGTCGGCCGCCTCGGAATGGTGACCAACCAGAACCGCGCCTACCTCAACGCCGAGGATGACGCCTCGACGGCCGCCATGGAGGTGGCCGTCGATCTCGTCCTGCTCGACGACGAGATCGACGTGGGCGTCCTACGGGGCGGGCCGGCCACGCATCCCAAGCACGCCGGACGGCGGATCTTCGGCGCCGGGATCAACCTCACGCACCTGTACGAGGGGCAGATCGCCTTCGTCGAGTTCATGATTGAGCGCGAACTCGGCGCGGTCCACAAGATGTTCCGGGGCCACCCGCTGGGAGCGGTCGGCGACGGCGATTTCGAGGAGCGTCGCGAGAAGCCGTGGATCGCGGCGGTCGAAAGCTTCGCGATCGGGGGCGCCTGCCAGTGGCTGCTGGTCATGGACCGGGTCATCTCCCAGCGCGACGCCTACTTCAGCCTGCCCGCGCGCAAGGAGGGCATCATCCCCGGCTGCGCCAACCTGCGTCTTCCGCGGCTGGTGGCGGAGCGCGCCACCCGCCAGGCGATCTTCTTCAACCGCGCATTCGCGGCGTCTGAGCCGGCGGGCCGGCTGATCGCCGACCGGCTCGTCGGAGACGAGGGGGAGATGGACGAGGCGATCGCCCACGATGCCGTCGAGCTGACCAGCGCCGGGGCGACCAGCCTGGTGGCCAACCGGCGCCAGCTGCGCATCGCGCATGAGCCGCTGGCCGCCTTTCGGCGGTACATGGCCGGGTACGCGCGTGATCAGGCTCGCTGCCTGTACTCGCCGGCGCTCATCGCCAACCTGGAGCGCAACTGGACCGCGCGCCGGCGCGCTGCATGAGCCGTTGCGTACCGGGCCTCCGGGGCGGGTAGCCAACAAGGGCGTAGATCGGAGGTAGGGATGAAATACGCATATCTGGATCTTGGCCGCCAGGCTGAAGGCAGCACGGTGGAGGTCAGGGTTCGCGGCGGGGCGACCAATGTGCTGCTGCTCAGCGCCGCCAACTTCAATCGCTATCAGGCCGACCGCTCGTTCCGATACGGCGGCGGCGGCCGCTATCGCGGCAAGCCGGTGCGGATGGCGATACCGCGGGACGACCACTGGTTTGCCGTCTTGGAGCTGGGCACGTACAACGGCAAAGCTCACGCCACGGTGGAGGTGCAGCCGGCCGGTTCGGGCCAGGAGCCCCAACGGGCCGTCGTCGAAGCCTGACCGGCTCGCGCGCGCGGGCGGGTTGACATTGCCGGGCTGCGTCCGGGAGGATCGGTTGAGGCCGAACTTTGGGGGGAACAGGGGGGAGTGCCCGAGCGATGAACAAGGACCATGCGGTTGGCCCGGGCCACCCCAAACCCCTCTATGACGACCTGGTCGAGCGGCTGGCGACGGGAACGGCGGTGCCCGACTCTGACGTCGCGTTCGTGCTGGGGGTGTGCTCGGCGTATTCGTACGGCGACGTCGGCACGGTGGCGATGATGATGGACCGGCTCGGTCTCACCCGAAACCGGTGCCAAATGATCTCCGAGTACGTCGACGCCCTGTTTCTCACCTCGACGGCATTTCTGATCCAGAGCGAGGACGGTCGCGTCGCGATCCTCTGCTACCGGGGAACGCCGCCCACGAGCGCGATCACGTGGATGACGAACTTCCAGGTGGCGCGGGTACCCCTGGGCTCTCCGACGAGTCCCTGCAAGGTCCATGCAGGCTTCTACCGGAACGTGCGCTCGACCCGGTCTGCGATCACGGGCCTGCTCCGCGAGGCGATCGCCTCACCGGACCAGCCGCTGCGGGCGCTCTACCTGACCGGGCACAGCCTGGGGGGCGCCAGCGCGGCCTTGCTGGCTGCCTCGTTCGTCTTGGCGCGCGGCGAGTACGACGACATCCTGGAGCCCCTGCGCGCGGTCTACACGTACGCCGCCCCGATGATCGGCACGCCCGCCTTCGCCAAGACCTGCGAGGAGCATCCGTTCCTCCGCGACAACGTGGTCCGCTACGTGTACGGCTACGACATCGTCCCCCGGCTGCCCCCCAAGGCGTCCGGTGAGTTTCAGCACTTCGGCCGGGAATATCGCTACCGGCCGCCCGGCGCCAACGGCAAGTGGCGCCTGAGTGATGCGAGCGGCCAACTCGGGAGCGTGGTCCAGATCGCCACGACGCCGCTCTCCATCCTGGCCAAGGCGTTCAAGCAGACCCAGCATGTCCCGTTCCACGCGTCGCTCAGCGACCACCTTCCGCAGTACTACCTCGACGCGCTCACCCCGTCCGCGTTCCGCAGCGAGTTCGGCGACTGACCTCAGGCGGTCGGCGCGCGGGTGATGTAGACGTACCGGTAGGCCTCGCCAAAGCCGGCGCCCCGATACAGGCCGAGCGCGGGCCGGTTGTCTAGCTCCACCTGGAGGTAGCCGCGTGTGGCCCCATGTCGCCGAGCCCAGCCGGCCAGCGCAGCCAGGGCGGCGCGGACCGTGGCGAACGCCGCGGCGCGGCCCAGGCGGTCAAACAGCGCCGCCACCGCCGGCAGCCGGGACGGCTCGATCCCGGCGCCCGCCTGCCAGGTCCGCCACCAGCCGGCGGTCGGTGCCGAGGCAATCTCCGCGGTCGGGCCCGGCGCGTCATCGGCTTGGTCGAGCCGCTCCAGGCCGCAGGTCTGGACCGCGGTCGGCGAGCCCGGCGTGTACCCGCGGTCGATCAGAAGCTCGTCGAGCGCGTGCGGCTGCGATGCCGGGCTGATCTGAAAGCGGACGAGCAGACCACGCTCCTCATAGAAGCGCTCGCACGCCGCGAGCTTGGCCTCCATACCGTCGGCCGGCCCGTGCCGGCGGGGCAGAACCGAGTTGGCCCGCTTGACGCTTAACCCGGGGGACCGTCGCGCCACCCAGCCGTCGATGTCTCGCACGCAACTGGCCGGCACCGCTCGTGCGGCGACGTCCTCCAGGGATCCGATCAGCTCGATGTCCATCGAAGCTGGTGGCCTGACTCGCAAATTCGGTGGCACTCTCGCGGCGTCTGGACGCGCCTGACGGGCGGCGACGACCACGCCGGACCACCAGTACGACTTAGGTCGTCGCCGCGCGCCAGCCACGCCCAGCCACTCCCGAGACTGCTCACGAATTTCCGACTCACGCCACTAGCCTCGCAGCTATGGAGTTGTCGGAGTGGATCGAGGGGTATGCCACTGCCTGGGAGACGGCCGACGAGGAGCTGATCGCCTCACTGTTCACCGAGACGGCCGAGTACCGCTCCAGCCCGTTTCGCGAGCCCTTCCGCGGCCGGGACGAGATCCGCGCCTACTGGCGGCGCGACGCCGGCAACCAGCGCCGGACGCGCGTGCGGATGGGACGCCCGTTTATCGATGGGAGTCGGGTGGCGGTGGAGTGGTGGACCACGATGTTCGACGACGGCGAGGCCGTCACCCTGCCGGGTTGCCTGCTGCTGGAGTTCGCGGCGGACGGGCGCTGCAGCGCGCTGCGCGAGTA
>JBPYFQ010000192.1:0-4022 GCA_051985625.1 Solirubrobacteraceae bacterium | reverse complement strand
CGGACGGTGGCCAGCTTGTTCATGCCGGCGCAGTAGTAGCCGACGTGCCCCGCGATCTCGACCTCGTAGGGAGCGTCGAGCCCGACGGCGACGGCGTGGCGGCCGTCCGGGTGCAGGACCCGGACCGGAGCGACGTTGCCGTTGCCCTCGTGCAGGCGCCGGTTGAGGTCCCGGACGGTGTCAGCGCGCAGGTCGAACGTCAGCGCCTGCTGGGTGGTGATGCCTGGACTCGCGCTCATGCCACCAGCGCCCCTCCCCAGCTGTAGACCCGTCCCGGCTCGGGCTCCCAGGTCGTCGCCTGCTCCGCTCCGGGGAGCACGGCGATGGCGCGGTACTCCGAGGCCATCGCCACCCACTCCTCGGTCTCGGCCATCACCGCCGGCTTGCAGGCGATGGGGTCACGCAGAACGGCGAACCCGTCCGCGGTGCCCACCGCGAACGTGTAGAAGCCATCGAGGTCGTCCAGGCAGCCCTCCAGCGCCTGCTCGAGCGTCGCGCCCTCGCGCAGGCGCCAGGTGAGATAGCCGGCAGCGACCTCGCTGTCGTTGTCGGTCTGGAAGCGGATCCCCTCTCGCCGCAGGGCGCGCCGCAGGCGGTTGTGGTTCGACAGGGAGCCGTTGTGGACCAGGCACAGGTCCAGCCCGGTGGAGAACGGATGCGAGTGCTCGGTGGTCACCCGGCTCTCGGTCGCCATCCGCGTGTGGCCGAGCGCATGGGTGCCCCCGATCTCGTCGAGGCGGAACCGCCGGACGAACTCGGTCGGCAGCCCGGCCTCCTTGTAGATCTCGATCGTCGCGCCCGCGCTCATCAGCGTCAGCTCGGGGTGCTGCAGGCGCAGCCAGTCCTCGACCGCCTCGGCCTCGCCGGCCACCGCGAACACCGCGTGGGTGGCGCGGACCCCGGTGAGCCGGGCCTCGCCGAACTCAGCGCCCAACTCGACGGCCAGCGCCTCCCAGGAGGACTGGACGGCGACCGAGTGCACCGACACCTTGCACCAGCCGTCCGGAGCCGGATCGCGGTAGAAGGCCACGCCGGCGCTGTCGGGACCGCGGTCCGCCAGCTGCTCCAGCATCCGGCCCAAGTGCGCGCCGAGCTCGGGGCGCAGGCTTTCCGTCTTGGTGTACAACCCCGCAATTCCACACATGGGCGGCAGCGTAACCCTGAACCGGCAGCGCCAACATGGTGCTCATGCGCATATTTATCGGCCTGGATGTGGGGACAGTGACCACGCCGATCATCTTGACGTCGCACCCGTGGCGCATGTACCGTGCGGCCCCGATTCGGACCCTACGGGAGGCACTGCATGCACACCCTTCTGGTTGGCTACGACGAAACTGAGGCCGCCGAGCGCGCGCTGGAGCGCGCCGCGACGCTGGCCAAAGCGCTCGGAAGCCGTCTCCTGGTGATGAGCGTGGCACCGGTTTCGTACACCGCCGGCCGCTCCACAGGCGGGCTCGACCCGTTCGAGTCCCCCGACAAACACGCCCAGGAGCTCGTCCATGCGCAGTCGGAACTCGAGGCGCGCGGCGTTGAGGCCGAGTACCTCGAGGCGATTGGGGACCCCGCCGACGCGATCCTGCAACTCGCCGAGGAGCATGGAGCGGACCTGATCATCGTCGGCACGCGTGAGCCGGGCTTCGTGGACCGGCTGATGCACGGCAGCGTCAGCCGTGCGGTGGCTCGTCACGCTCACACGGACGTGCTGATCGTGCACTGAGCGATACGTTCCGCGCCGCCGCGCCCGCCACTCCCGGCGCGGCTCCGCGGGGCTGTTCGCCGAACCGGCCGGCGTGCGTCGGGCGCGCCGCCTACGAGTCCGCGTCGACCAGCAGGTGCACCGACGCGCGCGCCTTGCGCTTCACGCGTTGGGGCTCCTGGGACCAGTAGAACTCGGCCAGCACGCGGTTTCGATCCGGGTCGGCGCCCATGACGATCGCGTCGCATTCACGCGTGTCGGCCTCTTGACAGATCCGCTGGGCCGCCTTACGCGTGCCCACCACCTGGCCGTCGGCGTCGATGCCCTTGCGCCGCAGCCGCGCGATGGCCCGGCGCACCGTCTCCTCTCGGTCCGCCCACTCCCGCTTGGTCGGCAGCAGACCGGGGTTGGGCAGTCCCAGCGCCACGCCGTGAACCCGAGCGATCGCCAGGACGTGAACGCGCGCGCCGCGCTCCTGGGCCAGCTTCAGGGCGTGAGCGACCACCGACTTGCTCAGCGGCCGGCCCTCGGTGGCCAGCAGGATGCACGGCACGCTCTCGCTGGGCGCCGACGCCGACGCCGACGCCGGCGCCTCAGCCGAGGCGCCGGCGCTCGTGTTGCGCTGCGCAGAAGCGGCCCGCCCGTGGGGCTCGGCCGAGGCGGTCCGCCCGTTGCGCTGCCGGGTTCGCGAGCTCATTCTCTGGCCGCCTGGACGACTGGGCGGGCATGCTGCTCGTCTAACGGCGACCTGACCGCGGACCGTGCCAGGGCCAGCTTCCTATCCTGGCGTTTGCGCCACATGTGCAGCGGGACGTACGTGGCGATCGTGCCCAGACCGATGGCGTAGTACACGATCGTGCTCTGATGGGCGAGTGAGAAGTCCGACAGGGCATAGACCGGGCCGCCGTAGAACCACACGACCGCGTAGACGGCGGCTAACACCAGGGCCAGGTACTTCCACCACTCGGGCAGCTTGAAGGGCCGGGGTACGTGCGGGTACTTGTTGCGCAGGACGTAGTAGGCGATCAGCACCGGGATGAACGTCCCCAGGTAGCCGACGTTGGAGAACGTGTAGATCTGGATGGCGCCGCCCATCAGGACGATGATCATCGACGAGATGACATTGAAGAACATCGCGTTGTGCGGCACGCCGTTTCCGTTGAGCTTGCCGAACCAGTGGGGCAGATGCCCGTCCTGGGAGGCCTGGTACAGAGACCGGCCACATCCGGTGATGGCGTTCAGCGCAGACAGGGTCAGCGCCAGGATGAGCATCCAGGCCACGAGCCAGGTGATCAGCGTCGACGCCTCCGACGTGCCGAGCACCTTGGACACCAGCGTGATGAACATCGTCTTCGGATCGGCCAGGTTGGGATCGCCGAGCCCGTGCAGGCCGATGACCAGCACGAAGGCGACCGGGATCATCGTGTAGATGAACACTCCGTAGGCGCCCTCGAGGTGCATCGAGATCTTGGCGTCGCGCCCCGGATTCTTACACTCCGACAGGTAGCAGGCCGCCGCCTCCATGGCGATCACGTTCCAGGTGATCAGGAACGACCAGGCGATCCCGACCACCAACCAGCTGTGTCCGAACAGGTGGCTGGTGAAGAACCCCTGGCCGGTTGGGTAGCGGAAGCTGAACAGGTCGCCGAAGTGAGCCACGGACGGGTTGAAGACCCACAGGATGGCCAGGAAGGTCATCGGGATCATGGACAGCGCCGCCAGCGTCACACCGAAGTTCTGGCTGTAGCGCATCCCCTTGTACGCCGGGATGAACAGGGCCACGATGCCGAACATCGCGATGCCGAGCGTCCACCAGGCGATCTGGGTGCCGAGAATGGTGAACCCGCTGGTGGGCAGGTGGAACAACTGCACCAGATAGAAGGACGCCAGGATCATGTTGAGCGGGGCGACCGGGAACCACCCGTGCCAGTACGCCCAGGAACAGAATCCGTTCAGGTGGGTGGCGAAACGGGGGTGGCTTTCCTTGAACGCCGCATAGGCGTACATCGGAGCGCCGCCGGCCCGATCGGGCATCATGGCCGCCAGCTCGGCCAGGAACAGACAGAGCAGATAGCCGGTGATGGTCCACAGCACCATCCACACGACGCCACCGGCCCCCAGGGTGACGGCGACGGGGCCGGCGATCCCGGTGACCAGGATCGTGCCGGCGAGCCCGATGACGAACGGGCCCACCCAGTTGGTCGTCTTCGGGATCTCCGAGCGCTGGATCCCGAGGTGGTCGAACAGATCCGTCGCGGGGCTGGTCTCGGTTATTCCTGTCGCTGCGTTGCTTTCCATCGACACGCCTCTCCTCGCTCCGGCTCCC
>JBPYFQ010000191.1:0-21830 GCA_051985625.1 Solirubrobacteraceae bacterium | reverse complement strand
CCGGCCGGTCCCTTTACGAGCTGACCAACGCCGGCCGCGACCTGTGGCCGGTCATCCACGCGATGCTCGTCTGGGGCGACCGTCACCGCGCGCCGAACCAGCGCGACTTCACCCACGCCACCTGCGGGACCCAACTCGACGGCCACGCCCACTGCCCGGCCTGCGACGTCACTCCCCCACCCGAGGACGTCGTCATGACCCGGCGGCCCGGCCGCGGTCTGACCAGGACCGACCCCGTGTCGCTGGCCCTGCGCGAGCCCCACCGGCTGCTGGAGCCCGTCGCCCTGGGCGAGGCGCCGGCCCGGGATTGACGGCTCGGTAACGGAGCGCTGACACGTTCACCGTAGGCGACAGCGAACACAACGTCCACGACGCGAGGGAGTCGATTGAACCCATGGCAAAGGCACAGGACGCGAAGCCCGAGACGGGCAAGGTCCCAATCCGCTGGCTCGACGACGTCGCCGAGCATGACTATGCCGCTGCGGAGGCCTACCTGTCGCTGAGGCTCGACGACCACCGAGCGCGCAAGGTCGTCGATCATCTGCGAAAGGCCAAGCTCACAACCCGCCGGGCCAACGACATTCTGCGGGCGGCCAGACTCGACCCCGCGCCGCTCGACGACCCAGGGGTCATCAAGGACCTGATCAAGATCGTCGAGGGCAAGAAGCTGAGCCCTGTGCTTCTCATCCGAGACGCCGATCGCACCGACATCGCGGATGGCTTCCACCGCGTGTCGCTGGTCTACCGCCTCGATCCGTACGGAGAAGTGCCGCTCCAACTCCACGACACCGGCACGTAGCCGCTACACCGGCCGGCGTCTCTACCGCGCCTTCGTCGGCGCCGTCTTCGCGATCAGCCCCGCGACGAGACTGCCCAGGACCAGATAGACGAGGGCCGCCAACCCCCAGTTGACCGCAAGCTCGGTCTTGTGGTCGTGGAGCTTGAACACGTTTGAGAACGGCCCGATCAGAGTCTTGGCCGCGGTGTGGATGTCATGAACGATCACGTTGGCGGCATTGGCGCCGAGCACACGCAGCAGGATCCCGGCGACGATGATCAGCACCACGAGCCAGGCCGCCAGACGGACCAAGCGGGAGAGCATCAGGATGAAGGCACGGGCCGCGGTCGCGTTCCGGCGCGTATCTGCTGTCCCGCCCCTATCTGCTGTCCCGGGCCCATCGGGGCGGCGTGCCGCAGGGGTTCGATCCGGCTGGCCTACTGAAGACGCCACCGTGGGACCCTTTCCCTCTTGTCCCTCGAGGATGGCCTCGTCGGGCCCATCCGCCCTCTGCTCATCGCCGTTGATGCGATGGTGGCTACCCGGCGCTCTTGTGCGGCTAAACGGCCGGCCTCTCAGTTCCGGAGCGGCGGACCGGGTAGCCTGCGGCGCGATGTCGAATCGCCTCGAGTCCATCACCGCGGCGTATCGCGGTGCGATGATCGCCTCCACTCCCGCCGTTGTCTGGTGGGGCCGCTTGCAGGTGACCGGCGTCGAACTGCTGCCCCTGGAGGGGCCGCTGCTGGTCGTCGGCGACCACGACAGCTACTGGGACACCGTGGTGACCGGAATCGCGGCTCTGCCCCGCCGGCAGATCCGGGCATTGGCGAAGTCGTCGATGTGGAACAACAAGGTGCTCGGCGCAGTGCTCACCGGGATGGGCCAGATCCCGATCGAGCGTGGGTCCGGCAACACCGGAGCGCTCGACCGGGCAACCGAGGAGCTCCGCAGCGGCGCATGTATCGGGATCTACCCCGAGGGCACACGCTCGCTCGGCCGAGCTCTGCGGGCCCGCAGCGGCGTCGGCTTCCTGGCTCGGGCGGTGCCCGAGGCGACCATCGTCGGGGTCGCCTGCACCGGCACGGTCGCGCTCCCGCAGTTCCCTAGAGCCCGCCCGCACGTGCGGGTCGAGTTCTTCGAGTTCGATGAACCCGCGATCGCGCCGGAGGAGTCACCGCAGCAGTACAGCACCCGGCTGCTCGCCCAACTCCGTCAACGCGCACCGATCGAGGTCGCGGGCCGCAAGCGGGCCGCAGCGCTCCGCGGCCGCGTCCCCACTTGGTCCCCGGAGTTGGCGATCACCGGCAAGCCCGGCGGCAAGGGCGCGCTCGAGGAAGCGCTCGCCCAAACGGCCCCCAAGCGCAACTAGTGCATATTCACTAGCCCAGTCTAGGCGCGGGCGTCGCGTCGCGGACCGGGTGACAGTCAAATAGCGACACCACCTGGCTGTCGGGTCGGCACCGGAGCATGTTCTCCGTGTGTGTGGATGATTGGTATCCGGTTAGCGGGCCGGGGTTACGCCCGGGGTCACGACTTAGCCGCATCTCGCCGCGAGTGCCTCCTTAGCATCACTCCTCCATTTGCGGGCCAGACCCGCCGGAAAGCCGTGCGCACAGGAGGCACCGGATAATGAAACGATGCACTCGAGTCGCCCAGATTGCCGCGCTGGCGGCGATTGCGGTCCTCGGTTTGACCGCATGTGGCAGCAGCAGCAACAACAAGAAGACCACGTCTACCGCGGCCCAGACACACACCGCTTCAGGCTTTACCAGCAGCCTGTGGGTGAATGCCGTGGGGATGTCGCACAACACGTCCAGGGGCGCTCAGCCGGTAATCGGTCCTGATGACATGGCCTACCTCGATGGTCACGTTTTTGTCGGGTTCCAGAACGGCGTCGGGTCCATGGGAGAGACCAGCCCAACGGGCAATAAGGACAGCACGATCGTCGAATTTGACGCCCAGGGTCACAAGATCGCGCAGTGGGACGTCGTCGGAAAGAATGATGGCCTCGGCGCGGACCCAACGACGAACCGCCTGATCGCGACGGTCAACGAAGACGGCAGTTCGAGTGTCTACCTGATCGACCCCACCGCGGGGAGCACGCCGGTTCATTACCACTACAGCGGCCACTTGCCACACGGCGGAGGCACCGACGCCATCTCGGTTGACCATGGCGTGGTCCTGATCACTGCATCGGCCCCCGGTACGACGGGCAAGGCGGCGCCGCAGCCCAACTATCCGGCGGTCTATCGGGTTACATTCAATTCCAGCACCCACGTGGCGACCGCCCATGGGATCTTCTCCGGGGAGGGCGCTGCGGTCAGCGCCAATACCACTGGTGGGACGAATGGCAAGGTCCACAAACTCGCGCTCACCGACCCTGACTCCAGCGAGATCGTGCCTCCGTTTGCATCGCGGTTCGCGGGAGATTTCATGCTCGACGCCCAGGGAGACCTTCAGGAGATCTTCGTTCATAACCCCGGAGCGTCCAATCAGTCGCTTTCGGCGTTGAAGCTCTCAAGCTCGGTGGACGACGCCGCATGGGTGTCTGACCCATCGGGCGCCCTCTACACCACCGACAACGTCGCCGATGCGATCTACAAGATCACGGGGCCGTTCGCCAAGGGGTCGGCACTCGTCGCCGTGACCCCATGCAATGCAAACAAGGCCCCGGCCACCTGTCCTGGCCCTGGCTACCCGCAGAACTATCTGGGTCAGCTCAATCTCCAGAACGGGGAGATCGCGCACATCGCGTTGCATGGTCAGACAACCGCGCCGAAGGGAATGCTCTTCATTCCGTGAGCGGTCTGGGGCGAGCCGGCGCCTGACCCCGCTCGAGGCGACGCGGCGGATGCGGTCCGCCTATGTCCCGCCGCCCGCGATCGACGATCACCTGGGCGGCGGGTGTGAGGGCAGCATTTCTGTGGATCCAGTGCTGATCGCCCTTGACGCAGACTCGCGAGTGGGTAAGCTGCCCGGTAGGCAGTTTACCGAGCACGATCATTTCGACTTATCCTGTTCGTGCGGCAGCCTTGGGGGTTGAGCATGTTCCGCTTCTCGCGAATCCCGCGTCCGTCACCGGCATTGATGGTCGCACTGGTAGCGCTCTTCATCAGCGCGACCGGGCTCGCTGTAGCTGCGAGCCCGGACGGGTCCGGCGTAATCCACGCTTGCTACAACAAGCGGGGCGGTGCGCTGCGCGCGATCTTTGGCGGCAAGAAATGCCCCCGCGGCACCCGGGCCCTGTCGTGGAACCGAGCGGGCGTGAGAGGAGCCGCCGGGGCGAAGGGCGCACGAGGACGTACCGGGGCCGCTGGGGCCACGGGGGCGACTGGGGCGCCGGGCGCGAACGGCACCGCTACGGCGTTCGCGCGGGTAGCCGCGAACGGTACCCTCGAGCCCGGGGACAGCGGTAGGCAGAACAAGAAGGTGATCGCGGTGGACGTCGAGCATGACGCCACGACTGGCGCTGGCCACTATTGCTTCGGCGGACTCCCGTTCGGGGTGGCGAGCGCCATGGTCTCGGTTGACAGCGCCGGTGACATCGACGGAAACGTCGTGACAAGCGTGGCCATCCAGCGCGGCATTACGCTCGGCAATTGCGATGCGCAGCATCAGCAGGCCCGCGTGACGACACTTGTCGCCGGAGCTCCCACTGACCACAGGTTCCAGATCTGGTTCGAGCAGACCGGAGGCCCGCAGATCGCCCCCGGTCCGGGAGGCGAGTGAGTCTGCCCCCCCCGGCGCCTGCCGATGTCGGTGTTCGCCGGAGGGCAGGGTTCGAGACGAGGGTCCGGCCAGGGTGAGTTGACTCGCGCGTTACGACTCAGGGCCGGCGAGCTCTCCTCAGCCTGGGGGCCTACCGCCGCGAGGAAGACCCCGCCGGTGACGGTCGTGCCGGCGGCGCAGTCGCGCTGACGGTGACATCCGCCCCCGGCTGGACGACGGTCGCGTTCTGCGTTTTCATCCCTCCCCACGACATCGCCCCGCTGTACGGTACGTGGGTCCGGAGCTGGGAGGAAAGGACCTAGCTGGTTATGGCCCGTAAGGAGAAGCCCGTCGCCGTCATCGCTCCGTCGGTTCGGAGCATCAAGCTGTACGCCGATGGGCGGATCGAGTATCAAGGGAAGTCGGGCTCGATCATCGGCGCCACCGCCCGGCTCGAGAAGTCTGGCGAGCACCACGGACTCCACGACACGCGCAAGGTGATGCTGATGATCGAAGGACCGAGCGTTGACATCGCTGCGCCGCTACCGGTCGCCGCGTTCAAGCTCCACGTGTGGGCCGAGGAGTTCGTGACCCAGGTCAACGAGATGTCGACGCAGCTGGATGGATCGCCTCCGGCTCCGATTCCGGCTCCGGCTCCGGCCGAACAGTCTGCGCCGGATCCGCCGACGACGATCAATCGGTCGACGCCGGTTGATAACTCGGTCCCCCCCGCATCCGACGCCCACCAGGGAGATCTACAGTCGATGGACGTGCTCATCGGGCAGCTTGAACGCCTCGGAAAGCTTCGGGACTCCCAGGTCCTCACCGAGGACGAGTTTCAGGAACAGAAGGCCGCGCTGCTGCGCGCGGCGCGCAACTCCCGAACCTGATCAAGCCTCGCGAGCAGGCCGGTCACTGCCTCCGGTGGGGAAAGACCATGCTCATGACCCGCACGCGCCGACTGCCGTCAGGGCGGTCGGCGAGGGCTCGGCCTCGGTAGGGCTCGAGGACGTCGGCCAGGGCGGCGGTCACATCTCGAGTCTCCTCGGCGGTGAGCCAGAGGTCGGTGTTGCCCAGGAACGCGACGTCCTGCCACTCCTCGGGCTCCTCGTGCTCGGTCGCCACGAACGCCTCCGCCAGCGCCCGGCTGCGGTCGATGAGGGCGAGACCCAGGGCCGTCGTGGCGGCCGCCCCGGCCGGTGTGGACGTGTCGAGGTCGACCATCGTCCGGCGGTCGGTCGCCCGCCATGGCCTTTCCCGTCCGTCGTTGCGGGCGGGGGCGGGCTCGGCGAAGCCGTAGCGCTCTAACAACTTGAGGTGATACGCCGTCGCGCTCGGGCTCAACCCGGTGAGCTCGGCGCACTCGGTCGCTGTCAGCTCGTCCCCGGACGCGAGCGCGTCGATGATCGCCATCCGGGCCGGATGGGCGAGGGCCCGGATCTCCCGGGGGTCGTGCAGGTGCAGCCTGTCCTTGTCGTCGGTTCGGACCTGGCGGCCCGGGGGCTTCTCGCGGCCGGTCTGCGGTCCGGTCCGGCGGGGCCGCGACTGACCTTTGCGGGGTGATCGATCGGCAGGCATCGGGTGGGAGCATAGCCCTTGACAGGAAGATATTCAGCAAATACTGTTCAACATATGCTGAACATTTTCCGAGGACGCCGCGACCTATCCATCGCCCTCGTCGGGCGCATGGTGTCGACGTTCGGCGACGGGGTGGCGCTCATCGCCCTGACCCTGCGCCTGCAAGCCGACGGCGCCCACCCCTACGAGGTGGGTTTGCTGCTGACCGCCGGGGTCATCCCCCAGCTGCTGCTCGCCCGTCCGGTCGGGCGCCTGGTCGACACCCACGACTCCCGGCGCCTCCTCGTCGGGGGTGGCCTGGCGGAGGTGGCGGCCACGATCCCGCTCATCTTCCTCCACTCGGTCGTGCCGATCGTGCTCCTGGTCGGCGTGCTGGGCGCCGCCGCGTCGGTGACCGGGGCCACCTGGTCGGCCCTCCTCCCTCGAGTGGCCGGCGAGGACCACCTGGCCAAGGCGGTCTCGACCCAGCAGTTCCTGAACGTCCTCGTCCTCGTCGGCGCCCCGGCTGTCGGTGGGCTGCTGGCCGGAGCGTTCGGCTCGGGCGTGCCGGTGACCATCGACGCCGCCACGTTCGTGGTCGTGACCGTCGCCGCCGCCCTCGTGCGTACCCGTCGGGTGCCGGAGCGGCTTCCCGCGGTCGACGAGTCGGGCCACGTCCGGGGCGGATTCGCCATCCTCCGGGCCGATCCGGTCCTCGCTCCCCTGCTTGCCGGCGTGGCCCTCGTCGTCCTCCTGGTCGGCATGGTCGACGTCGTGGCGGTGTACCTGGTCCGCGACACGCTCCACGCCGGGGGCGTCTGGTACGGCGTGGCCGAGGCATCCTGGATGGCGGGCATGGTGGCGGGATCGCTCGGGGCAGGCCGCGTCGGGACGGAGCACGGGCAGGTCCGAGCCACGATCACCGGGGCGGCTGTCGCCTGTGCCGGCGTGGCCGGTTTCGCCGTCGCGCCGGCCGTGGGGCTCCTGGTTCCCCTCTCGCTGCTCGGCGGTATCGGGAACGCCTATGCCGGAGTCTGCGTATCCACCCTGCTCATGGCCCGCACACCCGACAGCGCACGCGGCCGGGTGTCCGCCACCGCCAGTGCGGTCTTCGGGGCCGCCCAGGGCGTCTCGCTGCTGCTCGGCGGTACCGTCGCTGTCGTGCTCTCGCCGCGGGCGATCTACGCCGTTGCCGGTGTGCTCGGTCTGGCCGCCGCCGGACTCGTTGCGGTGACGAGTGCGTCCCGGACCTCCAGCCGGGCGACTCCTGTCGACGCCTCCGCCGGCTGACGTCGCCTCAGCGGTGCTCTATGGCAAGACGTAAGCCGAGGGCGATCAGCACGACGCCTGTGACCCGATCCATGGCTGCCTTGACCCGAGGCCGCTGCAGCGTCTGAGCGGCCTGCGCGGCGACGAGGCAATACACGGACAGCCACAGCAGGGTCATCAGGACGAACACGGCCCCGAGCGCCAGGGACGGAAGCAACACGGAGTGCCCAGGAGCCATGAACTGGGGCAGGAGGCTGGTGAAGAAGATGCCGATCTTCGGGTTGCCCAGATCGCTCAGAAAGCCCTGTCGAAAGCCTCCGAGCGCGCCCATCGCGGGCTTCTTTGCCGTCGACGGACGCAGGTCGGAGTCGGCGTGGCCGGCGGCGCGGAGGGCCTGGACACCGAGCCAGACGAGGTAGGCCGCGCCGATCAGCTTCAGAACCGTGAACGCCACCTCGGAAGCGCGCACCACGGATGCCACCCCGACGGCTGCCGCGACCGTCCAGACCGACAGCCCGGCGCTCACCCCGAGCGAGGTGCCGAACGCAGTCCGACGACCATGGACGAGGATGTTCTTGGTGACCACGGCGGTATCCGGGCCGGGTATCACGATCACAATCGCCGCGACGCCGATGAACACCAGCAGATGCGTACCCACGGTCCTAGTTTGGCAGGGCGCTCCACCAGTTTCGAGCCGATCTATCCAGCGAGTCGGACGGGCCCTCGGCGTCGAACGCGTTGGCGTGTGCCCTCACGAGCGCTGGGCGACTGGCTGACGATCTTCTTTGATCAGCATCCAGACGCCGACCCCCACCAGGGCCAGGACCCCGGTGACCGGTGCGAGCGCGACGGTGAGCAACAACGCGATCGCCAGGGTCAAAAACAGTGTGACTACCAACCACCAGAACAAGAACCCGCGCTGGTCCGGATCGCCTAGGCCCTCTACCAAGAAGCGCAACGGTCCCGGGAGGCGACGTGCAAGCAATGCGGTCAGGATCCTGCCCGCCTCTGGCGAGGCCAGCGCACGCTTGAGCATGCGCTCCAGTCGGCGAAGCGACCTCCGCAGCGCTCGCCATAGCCCGGTCAGCAGGCCGTAGCTCTCATGGGAAGGTTTTGCTCGTCGCCGACGCTCGCGCTCGGGCGGCGCGGCGCCGGTCGGATCGGTGTCGGCCTTCGTCACCCGTCGCGGCCTACCGGACTCCCGGCCGCGGGTCGTCCGCTTGCCGGTGGCTGCGGTCGTGGTGGTCGCCGCTCGGGGCGGCCGGGGCTCGCTCCGGTCGGATGAGTTCGATCGCCGCCGCGCAGTGCTCGCGCGCTGTCGACCCCGCTCCACGTCCGACGCCGGTGTGCGACGTCGAGCTCCTTGCCGCTGGCGAGCTCGTGCGGATGCCTGCTTCCGGCGACGCGGACGGTCACCACCCGGGGTACTCTCGCCCGTATCACCGGTCGAAGCCATGTCGCTGAGCTACCCGCCGACACGGGCATGTAACGACCGCTCGCCGGCGCTCAATGCACGGGACGTCTCCTGGCCGCTCTCCACAGGGGCTTGCCAACATCGGACACGGCGGAGCTCGGCCGCGTCATCGTTGGTTGCGCATCGTCGCGCCCTCCTCAGATGGCGCTGGCGCGAGCGGACGTCTGCATGAGCTGTGTGTAATCGCGCTCCGTTTCGGTGCGGGACGATTGGGTACCGCCCTAGGCAGCAAATCTGACTGGAGGCCCAACGAGATGGCTGGGAATAAAGGCGGTGCGCCGGGCGTTGGACAGGGTCGGCGGATGCCGGTGCAGCAGAGTGTTGACATCGGCGCGCCGATTGAAACGGTCTACAACCAGTGGACACAATTCGAAGACTGGCCGACCTTCATGCACCGCGTCACGCGGGTCACGCAGGAGGACGATTGCACGGTCTCATTCGCCACCAAGATCTGGGGCAAGACCAAGGAATTCACGGCGAACATCGAGACTCAGCGGCCCAACGAGCGAATCAAGTGGAGAGTCAGTCAAGGGATGGACCACACCGGCGTGGTGACGTTCCACGAGCTGGCGCCGAACCTGACGCGGGTGCTGCTGTCATTCGATGTCGAGCCGGGTAGCTTGATCGAGAAGGCGGCTCGCGGCATGCGTCACGTAAAGCGCGCTGCGCGGGCGGACCTGCACCGATTTAAGGCGTTCATCGAGATGGCCGGGCTCGAGACCGGCGCTTGGCGTGGCCGCATCGAGGACGGCGAGCTAGTCGAGGAGCATGACCCCAGTTACGACGAGCAGCGCGATTACGCCGACGCCCCACGCGACGTCGACGCTTCCGACGAGGAGGACGAGGACGGCGGCGACGAAGACGCCGACGAGAAGGAGCCCGCACCCAGACGCGCGCGCAGCCAGACGCGCGCCTCATCGGCGAGCCGTGGATCGAGATCGCGCGGCTCATCCGGCAGCCGCTCCGGCTCCTCGGCCCGCTCCGGCTCATCCGGCAGCCGCTCCGGCTCCTCGGCCCGCTCCGGTTCCTCATCCGGCCGATCGCGGTCATCACGCTGATCCCCACCCGCCAAATGGATCGGCCGACTGCCGCCTCGACCTGCAGACGCGTAGGTTTGTCCGCTCGGTGGTAGAACACCTCCGCATGAAATGAGCCGGGTGCCTGACGGTGAGGCCGAGAAACTCGGGATGGTGTTTGGCCCACTACCTCCCCCGCGCGCCCAATGCCTGAGAATTTCCCACTGACTTAGACGCCACCGATCGTGAGCGCCTGGTCCCACCCAGCGTCGTCGCGCCTCCGGGATCGCTGACGACAGCCGAACGTAGCTTGCTGGACGCCGGCCACGCGGCCACCGTTCTGGCGGCCCGCAATGTCCTTCACGACCTGAGCTAGGCCCACCAGAGCCCGCCGCCGACGCATCCGAGAGCTTGAGCTGCGGTGCCCACGCCGCGCATCGTCGCACGACATGAGCGGCCCCGGCACGCCATCGTCCGGAGCCTGCCGGCCCGAGTCAGCCGCGCCGCGTAGCCAACGCATACCGGCCGGCAACCGGTCAGATCAGGCGACGGATCGGGGAGAGCAGCACAGGGACGACCCAGCCGGCAGGCGCTGGCGCTGTTGCTTTCCCCGCTGCGCTTGCAGGCAGCCCGGCAGTCCAGCAAGCGCTCGGGCCCGCTCGCCGGCCGCTCATCTCAGGTCTGAGTCGTGCAGCGAGGCGGGACCTGCATTCCGAATTTGCGGGTCTCCGCCCAGACCCGAGTGAGCGCGCGACTGCCGCCGGGCCACTGGTGGCTCCGGACGGGTGGTTGTGATTTCCTCACGCGCGCGTTCGGCTGGCGGCTAGTCACCCTCGGCGAGTGTCGCGAGGCGTTCGATCGATGCGCGGATGATCTCGCGCTGGCTACCGAGTCGCTGCGCCTCGGCGTCGGGGATCTCGACATCGATGGTGATTCGCGTGCCGTCACCGTGTGGTTCGAGGCGCCATTCGAAGCGCAGGTCGGAGACCAGGCAGGAAACGGTGACTCGTTGCTGGACCGCCTGGGTGTCGAGCAGTTGGGCCATCGGGAAGTTGGGATAGCCCTCGGGATATATCGTGAACGTGCCGGGCGCGTCCAGGTCGACCGTGCCCACCCCGCTCCACCAGTCGGGGAAGCGGGCTGGGTCGTACAGCAGCTTCCACACCTCCTCGGGTGTCGCCGCGCAGGTCGCGGTGTCATGAAACGACGGCACTGCGTCTCTCCTCTCGAATGGTTTGCAGGTCGGCGCGGGCGCGCGCCAGCTCGCGCTCGGGCTCGACCAGGCCGACCACAGGGCGCCCCAGATCGGCGAGCACGCCGGCCAGACTGTCGGCCAAGAGGTTGGCGGCAAGCAGACGCTCCCAGCCGGCGATCGACTCCTCGAGCCGGAGCTCCGCCTCGTCGTATTCCCCGCGGGCACGCGCGATCAGTCCCTGCGCCCGGGTCAGCCTGGGGACGAGCGTCTGCGGGAAGTCGCTCGGGCGGACCGGCTCGAGCACGGTCGCACGCACCTGCTCGGCCGCCTGGTCCGGTTGTCCACCCCGGGCCAGGGCCTCGGCCAGCGCGATCCGGGTGACCGGCCGACTGATCGGCGCCCCTTCGATCAACGATGCCGACAGCAGTTGGGCCGCGAGCTCCCATTCGCCTTGTTCGAGCGCCACCAGACCGCGATCGTGGCTGGCTTTGGCTGACACCTCTGGCTGGGCGAGCTCCTCCGCGACGGCCTGCTCGGCCTCGACGGCTTGCCGTGCGTCCCCGAGCCTTCCCAGACGCCTCAGAACGAACGCTTTCGCGGCCAGCACGTCGATCTCGATGCCCTTCAAGCCACGCCCGGCGATGGCGGCCATGGCTCGATCGAGAAGCTCGAGCGCGCGTTCGTGTTGCCCGGCCGCTGTCGATGCCCCGGCCGCGTTCACCCAGGCGCCAAAGCCAAGGTCCGGTCGGTCAACTCGAGCGCTGGCCTCGCCCGCGGCGATCGACGGGCTGTAGGCCTCGGCGAAGCGACCACGTCGCATCAACGTCAGCGCGCGTGCGTGAGCGATGTCAAACACGCGCCAGTCGTTGCTCGCGTAGGTTTCGCCATCCAGTCGGGCGAGCAGGCGCTCGGCCTCCTCGACACTCCCGGCCACCGCCTCGGCCCACGCCCAGGTGGCCAGCGCCTCGGTCTGCTCCTCGGTCGCCTCGAGGCGAGTCTCCTCGATTAGCTGGAGCGCTGTGCGGGCACTGTCGAGCGCGACCCGCGGATAGCAGATCGGGCCGTGGTTGGCGCGGGCGTGCTGAAGCCAGGCGCGGGCGAGCGTCAGCGGCTCGCCGCCTTCGAGCAAGGCGAATGCACGGCTGAAGGCTTGCTCGGACTCATCCACACGGTGACGCCAGGCTTCGAGCTCCGCAAGCTCGAGCCACAGCTCGGGACGCTCGGGGGCGATCTGTACCGCCTCCTGGGCGTACTCCGCCGCGTGCTCGAGAGCGCCGAGCTCGCGGGCGTCCGCCGCCGCGCGGGCAAGATGCGGCACCGCCTCGGCGTCGGCGCCGGCCAGCCGCAGCTGACGGGCGACTTCGGCGGGACGGGGAATCGCACCCGCCTCCTCGCAGGCCAGGAGCACGTGCGCCCAGCGGTGATGCAGACCCCGCAGGCGGGGCCCGGCGATCTCCTCGTGGACGGCGTCGCGCAGCAGGGCGTGCCGGAATGCGACTCCGTCGCCCGCCGCCACCATCAGCCCGGATTGCAGCGCCGCGGTCGCTCCACGTTCCGGATCTGCCAGCGGCAGCCGCCCGAGCTCGACGGCCTCGATCGCCCGCGCCGCCACCGCCGCCAACTCCACCAGGCCGCGGCCGTCCTCCGGCAACTGGGCGACGGTCGCCCGGACCGACCCGCGCAAGCTAGGCGCGACGTCCGGGTTTCCCCGGCCGAGCGCTCGAGCACTCTCCACCGCCAGGAGCGCGTTCCCCTCGGCGCGCTCGACCACACGTCGGACGTCGGCCTCGGTGAGCCGGGCCGCCCCGCGCGCCAACGCCGCCACCGGCGCCGCGGCCAGAGGCCCCAACTCGAGCTCGCAGGCGACGAGGCCACGGGCGCGGAGCGCGTGCTCCAGTCGGTCGGCATGGGCGCTGTCCGGCCGCTCGCGTCTGGTGGTCAGCATCATCACGCGCAGGCCGGCCATGCGACGCGCGGCGTAGGCAGCCAGCTCGAGACTGGGGCCGTCTGCGGCATGCACATCCTCGAGCACCAGCAGCACCGGCGCCTGCCGGGCCGCATACCCAAGCAGCGACACCACCGCCTCGAACAGCCGGGTGCGCTGCAGATCCGGCACCATCGCAGGGCTCGGCGCACCGCTCCGCGCGAAGTGCGCCGGCAGCTCGGCTGTGAGCACGGCCAGATCGTCCGGCCACGTCGCATCTGCTGGCGGGGCCGCCAGCGCCGGCAGGAGCTCCCGGATCAGCTCGGCCCAGAGGCTGAGTGGCGCCGTCCCGCCGAGGTCGAGCGCGGCGCACGTCGCCGTCAAGCCGCCAAAGGACGCGGCCCAGGCGCGCAGCTCGGTGGCTAGGCGCGTCTTGCCGATCCCCGCTTCGCCGCGAATCATCGCCGCCGCCCCCGAGCCGGCGGCGGCCGCCTCCCACGCACTCTCCAGCTCGCCGAGCTCCCGCTCGCGGCCCACCAGCGGAAGCGATCCCGGCATCGTCGGATGAACGCCCGCCAGCGGATGCGCGGGCGTCCCCGCCCGCAGCTGCTCGACGAGCTCGCGGGTCTGCCGGGATGGCGCCACCCCCAGCTCGCGCCGGAGCCGTTCGGCCAGTCCTCGGTACGTGCGCATCGCGCCGGCGCGGTCGCCGGCCCGGTCAAGGCGCTCGATCAACCGCCGATGCGCGTCCTCGTCGAAGCGATCGAGCTCGACCTGGCGGCGGGTCAGCCCGATCGCGGCGCGCTCCTCGGCGGCGCCCGCCAACTCTTCGAGCAGCTCGATCACGCGCGCCCGGTGGCGGTCGCGTGCCTCGACCGCCCAGTCGTCCTCAAGCCCCTCGAGCAGATCGCCGCGTGAGAGCTGGAGCGCGCGCTCCGGCTCGCTGGGCGCGAGGCGCTCGAACTCGCGCACGTCGATCCAGACAGCCTTTTCGTCGTCGGCAAGCCCGACGCGTTCTCCGTCGACCTTCAACGCATCGCCGATCTGGCGGCGTAGCGTCCACAGCGCGCTGCGCAGGCTGGCCCGCGCGCTCTGATCGAGTACGTCGGGCCAGAAGCGGCTCGCCAGCTCGGCCCGGGCCATCGGCCGCGGCGCCAGCGCGAGATAGGCGAACACCGCCCAAGGGCGCTGTGACACCGGCGAGTCGATCACGGCCCCGTTCAGCTCGACTTCGAGCGCGCCAAGCAGGCGTGCGCGCAGCACGCGTAAAGCGTACCGCGTGCTTTGACGCGGTTTTGACGGTTTCGAGACGGCCGCGCGAGAGCCTGCGCAGCCACATGGCGCATACAGACAACCGAACTCAGAAGGAGGAACGCCATGAGCACCATCACCACATTCGATCTGGACCGCTTCACCCGCGCGGCCGAGGAGCGCGACGCCGCGACACAGCTGTCGATGTACGGTCCGGACGCGGTCGTCACGATCACCGACAAGATCGCGCAGCCGGGAGCGCCGCGCGTGCTCCGCACGCCGGCTGAGATCAAGGCGTGGCTGGAGGACCTGTTCGGCCGCGAGATGGACCACACGGTCAAGCACAAAGTCGGAAACGACTCCGCAGCCGCCTACGTGCTGGCCTGCCGCTATCCGGACGGCACGAACGCGATGTGCGCGACCGTGCTCGAGCTCGAGAACGGCGTCGTCCGTGAGCAGACCGTGCTCCAGGTCTGGGACGAGGCGTGAATCATGGCAACCACGGTTCGGGCGATCGACGAGGACAATCTGAACGAGTTCATGGCCCGCTTCGTCGGCGATCTCGGCGCGACCGTGTCCTCAGCACTGGTCGTGATCGGCGACCGGCTCGGGCTGTACCGTGCGATGGCTGACGGCGAGCCGGTGAGTCCCGCGGCGCTCGCCGCTCGAACGGGCACCGACGAGCGCTACGTGTGCGAGTGGCTGTCGAACCAAGCCGCCGGCGGCTACGTCACCTACGACCCGGCACGCGAGGAGTTCTTCCTCTCACCCGAGCAGTCGCTGGCCCTCGCGCAGGAAGGCAGCCCGGCATTCGTGCCCGGCGCATTTCAGCTCGTGACCGCGCTGATCAAGGACGAGCAGAAGATCTCCGACGCGTTCATCGACGGGCATGGGGTCGGCTGGCACGAGCACCACCACGACCTGTTTGCCGGCACCGAGCGGTTCTTCCGCCCGGGGTACGTAGCGAGTCTCGTGTCGTCATGGATTCCGGCGCTTGAGGGCGTGCAGGCGAGGCTTGAGGCGGGCGCGCTCGTGGCCGACGTCGGCTGCGGCCACGGCGCCTCGACGATCCTGATGGCCGAGGCGTTCCCGCGCTCGCAGTTCGTCGGCTTCGACTACCACGAGGCGTCGATCGAGCATGCGCGCGAGGCAGCCGCGCAGGCCGGCCTGAGCGATCGGGTCAACTTCGAGGTCGCGCCGGCCAAGGAGTACCCGGGCGACGGGTACGACCTGGTCTGCATGTTCGACTGCCTGCACGACATGGGCGACCCGGTCGGCGCCGCCTCGCACGTGCGGCAAACGCTCGCCCCCGACGGGACCTGGCTCATCGTCGAGCCATACGCCGGGGACCGGCTCGAGGACAACCTCAACCCGGTCGGCCGCGTCTACTACGGCGGCTCAACGCTCGTCTGCACCCCGGCCTCACGCGCGCAGGAAGTCGGGCTCGCCCTCGGCGCCCAAGCCGGCGAGGCACGACTGAGAGAAGTCGTGACCGAAGGCGGCTTCACATGCTTGCGCCGCGCCGCCGAGACACCATTCAACCTCGTGCTCGAGGCCAGGCCCTAGCAGACGACCATCCCGCTGCGGCAGCAGGCCGACATCGGCCTGCTGCCCTTTGCAGCCGCCTTCGCCTGGCTCGCGCGCCGACCGCGATCAGCGAATCCCTCCGGGGAGATGGCTTTCGGCTTTCCGCCGAGCACCAACTCCCGCCCGGCGGACGCGAGCGTCCGCGTCGGGCGCGATCGCCGTCACGCGGTGACGGCGGCGGTCGCGGCCAGCCGTGAACCGACTACGCCCGAGAGCCGCCGGCCGCGAGCCTGATCGCGATAAGCAGCTCCTGCACGTCAGACAGGTCGCGCAGATCGCAACCGGTTTGCTCCTCGATCCTAGCGAGCCGATGGTGCGCGGTGTTGACGTGGATGTACAGGTGTCGCGCGGCAACCTTCACGTTCAGGTTGGCCGCGGCGTACGCGAGCAGTGTGCTGGTCAGCGCGCCACCGTTGGCTGCATCCTCCTCGACGAAAGATCTAATTGCAGGCGAGATCAGCCGCAGCGCGGTCGCATCTGTGCGCAAGGTGAGGTAGTCAAACGCGCTCAGTTCCGCGAGCGCCGTCACTCCGCCACCGGGCCGGACCGACTGCATCGCGATGCACGCCTCCTGATACGCCTCGGGCAGCCCCGCCGTCGTCTCGAACGCGGTGCTCACGCCGACCGCAAGCGCAATGCCAGACCTGGCCAGATTGCGCTGCGCATCGGCGATCGGTTCGGTGAGCGTGCGCGGATCCAACTCGTCGAGCGCCCGCGCGATCACGATCTCATCACGGCGTACGACTGTCAGCGGACGCAGGACACCGCCCGCGGCGCGGGCGAGCTTGGACGCGGCCGATCGCAGGGCAAGCTCGTCGTCGAGCAGCGTGACGGGAACCGCGGCGATCAACAGGCACCGGCCGCCGGAGTCAAGCCCGGCTGCTCTTGCCGCGGTCAGGCGCGGGCCTGGAACAAGCTCGCGACGGGCGAGCAAGTCCTCGAGCAGGTCGCGTCTCACCCGGTCGCCTTCGGCAAGTAGCAGCTGCTGGGCCTCGAGGTACGCCTGCGCGGCGTGGGTGCTCGCGTGGTCGATGAACTCCATCACCAGGCGTGCGGCGACGAGTCCGGACGCGCGGGCCTCATCGTCCTCGTCGGCGAGCTCGACGACCGCGTCCCAGATCACCCGGTGCCCGATGCGGAACGCGTGCAGGAAGTCCGCCAGCGAGACCCCGCGCCGCGCGCGAAGTGCCGCATGGGGCCTGATGAACCCGAGGTCCTCCCCGGTCACTGGACGGCCCCTGACGAGGCTGGTTCGCAACGCGTCGTGGTTCTCCGCAACGTGCTCGGTCACGTCGCGCAGGATGGCTGGGTCGTCGATCGACGCATAGGCAGGGATCTCGGCGCGAATCGCGCGGAGGCTCCGGTCGGCGAGCTCGCTGCGACGGGTCAGAAGCATTGCGGTGACGCGTTCGAGCCCGGCCGCGGTGAAGACCGCATCCATCTTGAGCGCAAATGTAATGGACGGTCGCATGATTCGCACATCGCGGAGAGGCTCGTGCGCGGCGTTCGGACGCCGACGCCGAGCACGAGCCCTCCGTTACGCGAGCCCCTACTCAGGCCGGGACCCCCTCATCGACGCCACGCGACGTCGTCGAGCTCACCCGCGCAGGAGCTATCGCGATGGTCTTCGATAGAGCCCCGAGCACCGGGCCGCACAGCAGCGACACAAACGTGCTCAGCGCGACGTAGGTCCACGGCGTCGACAGGAGGCCGCCAATCGCGCCCGTGCCCGCAGCCAGCGGGTGCTTGGTCAGCGCCAACCCCAGCGCCGCGACCGTATGCGGCCCCTTGCCGTCGGCCACGTAGTTATCGAGCCCGGTGGCGAACCACCAGAACAGAACGGACGCTGCACACGCGAAGGCGGGCGCAGCGGATAGCGACCCGTCCTCGGCGAACGTCGACAGCAACACGAGCCCTGCCCCCACGATCCCGATCGCAAGCGCGATGCCCCACAGGCTCGGGAGCGACGCCATCGCCGGCCCGAGCGTCATGATCACGATCGCCCCAGCCGTCCCCGTGACGCAGGCGATCATCGTCTTGCGCAGCGCCGCCCTCTCGCCGCCCAGCATGAAGTACACGCCCCACGTCACGAACGTCGCCGGTAGCACGAGCTGGAACTCCCGGGGCAATCCGAACTTTCCGAATACGCCGTCGGCGACCGTGAACCAGTGGAGGTTGAAGTTCAGGACGAACTCCGACCACAGAAACGCGATCACCCCGATACTCAGGGCCAGCGGACCCGTCTTCTTGAAGCGATCCGACATGCGGTACTCCTTCCTCTCGGCACGCTGACTGGTCTCGACCGCGGGAGTGCCCGGCGTGCTCAGGCTCGGCGTCCACCGGCGGGCAGGCTCCGTGTCCCGGATCGACTTTGGTGACCGCAACGATGCCGATGAGCCGTCGCCGGGTCATTGGCGACGGATGCCACGCTTCGGCCGGGACCCTTGTGGCCCGGTCACAACGTCCGCCGAGCGGTGACTGCGAGACCGCTGGCGTCAAGGGCTGGCAGGGGAGGCCGCCGGCACCAAGTCCTCCCCGCCCTGCCGGCGATCGGGAGAGTGACACTGAGGATGTCGCGGTGCCGCGCGCGTCCGCGGTACTCAAGAGCAACGCCGCGTGCACGCAAACTGGGCACCCTCGCCCCGCCGGGATACGGCCGTCGTCGCTGCCGCTCTTGGGGCTGAGGGGAAGCGAGCGCAACGGCGAAACCTGGATGGCGGCTATTCCTTCCGGACAGACGCCAGCCACACAAACTGGCGCGCCGCGAGATGCCCGCGCGAACAGAAGGCAGGTCCCGGCGCCCGTGATGCAAGAGACCTGAGATTCGCCAAAAGCAGGTCGAAGAGATCTGCTAGCTCGCGCCGGCGAAGGCTTTGCCGTAGAAGACCCTGTTGCCGCCACGAGCGTTGCGATGTCCGATGCTCCCCCACACCGCGTTGCGATGGCCGCAGGCCGTGTCCGCAAAAATTGGACCCCGTGCAGCGCTCCTTGCAAGCCCCGCAAGAAGGGCCGATTAGCAGCAATCTCCTAAATCGGGGAGACAGGATTTGAACCTGCGACCGCCCGGCCCCCAGCCGGGTGCGCTACCAGACTGCGCCACTCCCCGTGGTGGGGGGATGATAACCCCCGGAGAGCGTGTTGGCCCGCTCGCCGGCCAGAGCGGGCGACGGGAATCGAACCCGCCCTAGAAGCTTGGAAGGCTTCTGTGCAACCACAACACTTCGCCCGCGCGTGAGGCGATGTTAGCCCTTCTCCTCCCCGGCGCGTGGGGCCGGTCCCCCCGCCGCGGGCCCGTCGGCGGCGACGCGGGCCTCGGTCGGCACCTGCCCGTCCCGGGTCAGGTCTGGCGGCGGCCAGGGACCGGTCCAGTTGTCCAACGCCCCGTCGAGCGTGACGACGGAGCCGGACAGGGCTCGCCCCAGTGGGGTGCCGAACAGGGCGACTAGCCAGCCGTACTCCTCCACGTCACCCAGGCGCTGGAGGGGCACGGACTCGGCCGCCCGGCGCCAGAGCTCGGCGGGGTATTTACGCAGGGACTCGGTGGCCAGCCGCCCCAGCGCGACGGCGATGACCGCCACGCCGTCCGGGGCCCAATCGGCCGCCAGCTCCCGGGTCAGCGCCTCCACGGCGGCCCGAGCGGCCCCGGTGTGGGCCATCGCCGGCATCCCGTGGTGCGGCGAGACGGTGACGTTGACGATCGTCCCGCCGGCGCGGCTCATGGCCAGCTCGTGGGCGGCCCGGCACATGTGCAGGGTGCCGCCGATGTTGAGGCGCGTCACGGCCGTCCAGCCCTTGGCGGTGATGCCCTCGGCCGGGACGAAGTACTGCCCGCCCGCGTTGTTGAGCAGAAGATCGAGCCGGCCGTGGCGCTCGAGCACGGCCGTAACGATCGCCCGGGCGCCCTCGCTGCCGCGGATGTCACCGGCCACCCAGGAGCAGGCCTCTCCCAGCTCCGCGGCCGTCTCGGCGAGCACCTCGGTGCGTCGGCCCGCGATGACGACCTGCGCGCCGCAGCGCACAAGCTCCGCGGCCGCCGCCTTGCCCAGGTTGGTGCCGCCGCCGGTGACGAGCGCCACGCGCCCGCCGAGCGCCGCCGGCGCGAAGATGCGCGACGGCTCCAGCGCTACTCCCCCAGCACCTTGATGACCAGGCGCTTGGGCCGGCCGCCGTCGAACTCGCAGTAGAACACCTGCTGCCAGGGGCCGAGATCCAGGCGCCCGTCGGTGACCGGCACGATCACCTGATGGTGCACGAGAAGGTTCTTGAGGTGGGCGTCGCCATTGTCTTCCCCGCCCGCGTGATGGCGGTAGTCGCCCGGATCGGGCAACAGCTCCCGAGCGACCTCGCTGTCGGGCTCCTTCCAGCTGGGCGGCGCCACCTTATCGAGCCACTCCAGCGTGTCGGCCTGGAGACCGGGCTCGTCGTCGTTGATCCAGACCCCGGCGGTGATGTGCATGGCGCAGACCAACGCCATGCCCTCGGCGATCCCGGCCTCGCCGACCGCGTCGGCGACGTCCTCGGTGATCCGGACGAACTCCCGGCGGCGGGACGTGTTGAAGGTCCGGTAGACGGTGTGGGAGATCACAGAGCGGGAACGGGAGCAGGGGAGCCGGGATTCGAACCCGGATTCACGGTTTTGGAGACCGTGCGCATAGCCATTAACTCACTCCCCTGGGCCGGTTAGCGATGGTACCCATGATGCGGGCGGAGGGACTCGAACCCCCACGGGCTTTCGCCCACCGGCACCTAAAGCCGGCGTGTCTACCGTTTCACCACGCCCGCGCGGCGCGCCAGCTTGAGATTGTGAGGCAATTCGCCGGGCAGCGCCGCCTCCGTCCGCGTCCCGCGCGCGAGAGCCCGGAAACCGGCGCGTGCACCCGCCCGGCGAGCTATCGTCCCCGCCGTGGCTCAGGTTCGCAACGTCCGGCCCGGCTATGCCGTGATCCATCCCAACCGGGACAAGGCGGTCTGCAAGCTCACCAAGCTGGTGATCATCGCGATCATGCTGGCGTCGATCGGGTTGATGCTGATCGTCACCGTCGGCGGGTGGAGCAAGCTGGAGGGGATGAAGCCCGTCAACTTCATCTGGATGTTCCTGTACCTGGTGGTGGCCTACTACATCGCCCGCTGGGCCCGCGGGCTGCTCCCGATCGCCGCCGCTCTGGCGATCCTCCTGCTCATCATCGCCGCCATCGCCACGCTGGGACTCGCCGGCACGAGCTGGTTCGACCGCAGCAACTCGGCCTTCGGCTCGGCCCAATCCCTGTTCGGCGGCACCGGCCTGTCGCCGGGCATCCTCGGCACGCTGACCCTGCTGCTGATCCCCGTCGAACTGGCGCTCATCGTCGTTTGCATGCTGGGATTCGCCCAGGGCTGGAACGTCGAGACCGAGGTGCCCGTGGAGGAGGCCAAGCGGCGCGGCTCCAAGCCGGTCGCGGTCGGCCCGGACGCCGAGACGGCCTGACGGCGGCGCGCGTCGCGGTTCCCGCTGCGCTCGGCGCACGTCGCCCCTCAGCGGCAGGTGTAGCCGCTGTCCACCTGCCAGGTTCCATCACTGCCCCGGATGGCATGCAGGACGGTCCGGCGGGAGACGACCGTAGCGCCATCCCGGTTCTGTCCGGTCAGCGTCCATCCGTGCCGCGGGATGCCGCGGATGCCGCCGTGCCCGGCGAGCCACGTCGCGGCCGCGACCGGACTGGCCCGTCCGCCCTGGTCACTGACCAGGCTGAGGGCAAAGGCGCTGCGGCGCGCGCACGTCGTGGGGGGCGGCGTTGCCCTCCGTGCGCTGGTCTTCTGATCGGACGTGACGGACGCCACGCCGGACCCACATCCGGTGAGGACGAGTGCGACAGCACCCGCCGCCAAAACTCTCTGCATTCTGCAATGAGCTACGTGCGGCAGGCTGCTCCGTCACAGCAGCCGGTCGTAAGCACGGACTTCGCAGTGCGGCGAGTGGGATTCGAACCCACACGTCCCGAAGGACAATGGATTTTGAGTCCATCGTGTCTACCGTTCCACCACCGCCGCGCGCCGCCATAGTCTAGGAGACCCCCGCGCCCTCAGCGGGTAAC
>JBPYFQ010000190.1:0-4816 GCA_051985625.1 Solirubrobacteraceae bacterium | reverse complement strand
ACGTCGCTGATCAGCAGGTCCGGCGGGTTCTCCTGGATCATCCCCAGCGCGACGGCGCCATCCTCGGCGACCTCGACGTTGAACTGAGCGGAGAGCAGGCTGGTCAGATAGCGCCGCAGGTCGGCGTTGTCGTCGGCGATGAGCACACGCGGGCGCACCTGCTCGGAGTGGCCCGGGACCGGCAACCCGCGCAGCGCGCCGGACGCGGACTCCGAGCTGGACTGGTCCATCCAGCTCATGACCTCCTCGACGAACAGCGACGCGATCGACGGCGCCGGCTCCAGGCTCTCCTCGAACACCTGGTCGGCCGGCAGATGCGCCGATCCGGCCGGTATCCGCACCATGAAGCGCGAGCCCTCGCCGACGGTGCTCTCGGCCTCCACGGTGCCGCCGTGCAGGTCGACCAGCTCCTTGACGAGCGCCAGCCCGATGCCGGTGCCCTCGTAGCTGCGGGCGATGCTGCGCACGCGGTGAAACCGCTGGAACAGATGGCCGAGCTCATCCGGGGGGATCCCCGTCCCCGTGTCGGAGACGGCGAGCTCGATGCCGCCGGCGACCGGATGGACCTCCACGGTGATCCGGCCGCGCAGTGTGGCCTTGAACGCGTTGGAGATGAGGTTGAGGACGATCCGCTCCCACAGGTCGCGATCGACGTAGATCTCCTCGTCCGCCGGAACGTCGCAGGTGACGATCAGCTCCAGTCCGGCGCGCTCGGTGGCCTCGCGGAAGATGCCGGCCAGCTCCGTGGTCTGCCGGCAGACGTCGGTGGGGCGGAACTCGGCGCGCATGCGCCCGGCCTCGGCCCGGGAGAAGTCGAGCAGCGCGTTGACCAGCTTGAGCAACCGCAGGACGTTCCGGTGCACGAGGTCCACATGGGGCCGGTCCATGCCGTCGGCATCGGTCAGCGCGTCCTCCAGCGGACCGAGCATCAGCGTCAGCGGAGTACGGAACTCGTGGCTGACGTTGGAGAAGAATGCCGTCTTGGCGCGGTCGAGCTCCTCCAGCTGCTCCGCGCGCTGGCGCTCGGCCTCGTACGACCGCGCGCCGGCGATGCCCGCCGACAGGTGCTGAACGAGCAGGTCGGCGAACGCTCGATACTCGCTGTCGAATTCCAGCGGCGTGTAGCGATTGAGGCCGACGACGAGAAAACCGTACGGCCGTTGATGCCCGGGCGCGGGGATGGGCAGCAGGAGCGCCTCGACCGGCGGCTGCTCCCACGCTCCGGTCGGCAGCCGGCCGAACTCGGGCCCGGTCACGGAGACGATGGCCGGACGGCCCGCTTCCAGGTCCTGGAGCGGCCAGGGCGCGGGCGGTTCCCCGGACCTGAGCTCCAGCGGCGCCGCCGGATGGCCGGCCTCGATGCCGCTGGAGGCGGCCAACCGCGCGCCGTCGTCGTCGAGCAGGTAGATGATCGTGAACGGGAGCGATGACGGGTTGCCGCCCAGCGCCCGGGCCGCCGCGGCGAGGAACTCCGGCTCGGCGCGCACCCCGGTCGAGACCGCCCCCAGGTCGCTCAGCGTCGCCATCCGGCGCTCGCCGATCATCCGCTGGGTCTCCTCGCTGACGACGCACAGCATCCCGGCAACGTGACCGTCGTCGTCGGCGAGCGGACTGTAGGAGAACGTGTGGTACGTCTCCTCCGGGTAGCCGCTGCGCTCGAGGATGAGCATCAGCGACTCGTCCCAGGTCGCCTCGCCCGTCTCAATGACTGTCGTGATGCGGGGACCGATCTCGGGCCAGATCTCCGCCCACACCTCCTGCGCCGGCTGACCCAGCGCCCACGGGTACTTGCGACCGAGCGTGTCGCGCCGGTAATCGTCGTTGCACAGGAACGTGAGCTCCGGCCCCCAGGCCATCCACATAGCGAAGCGCGAGGTGAGCAGCACGCGCACGACCGTCACCAGGCTCTGCGGCCAGGACTCGATCGGACCCAGCGGCGTGGCCGCCCAGTCCACGTCCAGCATGTCGCGGCCGACCTCGCCGCTCCGCCTCATGAACTCGACGACGCTCTCGTCGGCGGCGCCGCGCGTCACGACGTCACCGGAGGCACGCCGCCGGCAAGGAGGCCCCGTCCACGCGGTCTAGACGAGGCGTGTGAATCAGATGATTGCGCCAATGGTCCGGTCCGAGAAACCCCGGTAACGGTGGTGGATCTTAGCCGGGGGTCGGAACTCCGCTAACGGTATCCCACCACATCCGGGCGGCCGCGAACCCTCCCGCCGGAGGCGGGTCAGAGCTCGCGCTTGGACCAGAGAATCGCCGCCAGCACCACGCTGACGACGGACACGACGAGGCCAATGAGCCAGCCCTGGGAGTTGCTGGAGACCATGATGGCGCCGATGGCCACGCCGATGCCCACGATGCCGCCGGTGGCGACCAGGCGGACGAGGAGGCGCTCGACGGCCATGCGGGCACGCCGGCGGCGGGGAAGCATGGTCTCGGACGAGGACGACTCGGCCCGGTGACCGGCGGTCCCCGAGCCGCGCGTGGCGGACGACTCGGAGGCGGGCTTGGCCTCGCCTGACTCACGCCGGGGTCCCGCGGCACCTCCCGGATCGTGCTCAGTGCTCATCTGGCCTAAATATCACCATCCCGGGGAGGTCGCAAACCACGCTGGACGTCTCCGACGGGGCGCAAGTAGGATGGCGGGCCTGTGACGGAGAGGACGCTGGTGTGAGCACGGTCGCCGGTCGGCGGCTGGAATCGGTCGCCGACGTCGTGGGCGCGACGATCGCCGCGACCGGCCTGACCGACGCGTTCGGCGTTATCGGCAGCGGCAACCTGGTCGTCACCAATGCCCTGTGCAGCGGGGGCGCCCGCTTTCACCATGCGCGTCACGAGACCGGCGCGATCTGCATGGCCGACGGGTACGCCCGCGTGAGCGGGCGGGTCGGCGTGTGCAGCGTCCACCAGGGCCCGGGGCTGACCAACACCGTGACCGGGCTGACCGAGGCGGTGAAGAGTCGCACGCCGCTGCTCGTGCTTGCCGGCGAATCGCCCGCCGCCGCGCTGAACTCCAACTTCCGGATCGACCAGCCGGGCCTGGTGGAGGCGGTCGGCGCCGCCGCCGACCGCGTGACAAGCGCCGAGACCGCTGCCCACGACGCCGAACGGGCCTACCAGCGGGCTGAGATCGAGCGCCGCCCGGTCGTGCTGATGCTGCCCATCGACATCCAGCCCCAGCCGCCGGCGGGCACCGAACCGCGCCCGGCGCCGCTGCCGCCGCTGCACACCCCGGACCCTTCCCCGCAGGCCGTCGGCGCCGTCGCCGACGCGCTCCAGCGCGCCCAGCGCCCGGTCATCATCGCCGGCCGGGGCGCCGTGCTGGCCGGCGCGCGCGATGCGCTGGAGCGCCTGGCCGATCGGACCGGCGCGCTGCTGGCCACCTCCGCGCCAGCCAACGGGTTGTTCGCCGGGCTGCCATATGGGCTGGGGATCTCCGGCGGGTTTGCCTCGCCGTTCTCCGCCGGGCTGATCGCCGAGGCCGACCTGATCCTCGCCGCCGGCGCCTCGCTGAACATGTGGACGACGCGCCACGGCGCCCTGATCGCCCCGGACGCCACCGTCGCGCAGATCGATGTCGAGGCGCGCGCGTTCGGCCGCCATCGCCCCGCCGACATCACCGCGCTCGGCGACGTCGCCGCCACCGCGGACCTGGTCAGCGCCGAGCTTGAACGCCGCGGCCATCACGCCACCGGGCGGCGCACGCCGGAACTGGCACACCGGATCGCCACCCATGGGTGGGCCGACGATCCCTACCAGGACGCCGGCAGCGAGGAGTGGATCGACCCGCGCACGTTCTCGATAGAGCTGGAGCGGCGGCTGCCCGCCGACAAGGCGGTGGCCGTCGACTCCGGCCACTTCCTCGGCTACCCGTCAATGTTCCTGTCGGTCCCGGACGCCCGCGCCTGGGTGTTCCCCAACGGGTTTCAGTCCGTCGGCCTGGGGCTGGGCAACGGCATCGGCGCGGCGGTGGCCCGCCCGGACCGGCCGACCGTGGCGGCGATCGGCGACGGCGGGGCGTTCATGGCGCTGGCCGAGATCGAGACCGCGGTCCGGCTAAGGCTCAAGCTGCTGGTGGCGATCTACGACGACCGGGCCTACGGCGCCGAGGTCCACCACTTCGCGCCGATGGGCCACGACGTCACCCGCGTCCAGTTCCCCGACGCCGACCTGGCCGCGATCTCGCGCGCCGCCGGCGCCTCGGCGGCCACCGTCCGCACGGTGGGCGATCTGGACGCGGTCACCGATTGGCTGGCCGAGCCGACCCCGCGCCCGCTCGTGCTCGACGCCAAGGTCAATCCCACGATCTGCGCCGAATGGCTGTCGGAGGCGTTCCGGGCCGGCTAACCGACCAATAGGAGAAACATCATGTCCAGCACCCAGGCCAGCCAGGTATCCGCCCTGCTCGAGGCGCTCGCCTCCGGCGCGGTCGAGATCGTCGACCTCACCCAGCCGTTGACCGAGACGACGCCGGTCATCCAGCTGCCGCCGCCGTTCGCCAACACCCCCGGCCTGTCCCGGGAGGAGATCTCCAAGTACGACGACCGCGGACCGGCCTGGGCGTGGTACACGCTGACCATCGGCGAGCACGTCGGCACCCACGTCGACGCCCCCATCCACTGGGTGACCGGGAAGGACGGCAAGGACATCGGCTCCATCGAGCCCCAGACGCTGGTCGGCCCGGCCTGCGTCATCGACAAGACGGCCGAGACCGAGGCGGCCGGCGGCGACTACCTGCTGACGGTCGCCGACCTCGAGGCCTGGGAGGCCGAGAACGGCCGGATCCCGGACGGCGCCTGGGTGCTGCTGCGCT